>NZ_CP071612.1:3560000-3860000 GCF_017357245.1 Rhizobium bangladeshense
GGCGCGTCGCCGTTGACGGCCGCATCGTCAGCGATGCCTCTGCATGGGTCGATCTGTCGACGGCAAGGATCAGCGTCGACGGACTTGCCGTCGCCGCTGAGGCGAAAATCTATCTGATGCTCAACAAGCCACGCGGGCTCGTCACGACCCGCCATGATCCCGAGGGCAGGCCGACGGTCTATGATTGCCTCAAGGATTTCGACATCCCGCACCTTTCTCCGGTCGGCCGGCTCGACAAGGCGAGCGAAGGCCTGCTGCTTTTCACCAACGACACCGAATTCGCCCAGATCCTGCTCGATCCGCTCACCCATGTGACCAAAACCTATCATGTCCAGATCGACCGGCTCATGGATGACGAGGAAATTGCCGCTATGACATCCGGCATCCGTCATGACGGCGAGTTGCTGACGGCAACGACCACCCGACGCCTGCGCCAGGGCGACAGGAACTCATGGATCGAGGTCGAGCTCGATGAAGGCCGCAATCGCCAGATCCGTCGCATGCTGGAGGCGCTCGACGCCGAATGCTTGCGCCTTGTGCGGGTCGCAATCGGCGGGCTCGAACTCGGCGACCTTCCAAAAGGCGCGGTACGTGCGCTGACTGAGGGAGAATTGCAGGCGCTGCGCCGAAGAGCAGGCATGGAAAGGGTGAGACGTTGACCCATGTGACGGAGATCGCGGCGCATGAGTTCTGGCAGGAGATCCATCCGCCCGGCACCTTTCCCGACGATCGGGAATTCACCTCCTTCTATGTCGCCACGCTGGAAGACGGCCGCCAGCTACGCCTGCCGATACGGGTGTTGGCAGATGGTGATCGCGCTCTCGCGTCACTGATTGTCAACCAGGCGAGCTTCGCCGTGCTAGACTCATTGGCTGAAAGTCTCGCCGAAAAGATCAGGCCTATGCGCATCGACGTCATCGCCGGCCTGCCGACACTCGGCCTGACGCTTGCAGCCGCCGTTGCGCAGAAGCTCGGTCACCGCCGCTACATCCCGCTCGGCACCTCGCGCAAGTTCTGGTACCGCGAAGAACTCTCCGTTCCGCTGTCTTCGATCACTACGCCGACACAAGACAAGCGCCTCTATGTCGACCCGCGCATGTTGCCGCTGCTGACCGGACGGCGCGTCGCCCTGATTGATGACGTCATTTCCAGCGGCGCATCGATCGTGTCGGGCCTTAGTCTGCTGACGGCCTGCGGCATCGAACCCGTCGTCCTCGGCGCGGCCATGCTGCAATCGGAGCGCTGGCGCGACAGCCTCGCAGCCGCCGGGCAGCAATGGGCAGCGCGCGTCTTCGGTGTCTTCGCAACGCCCATGCTAGAGCGAAATGCCGCGGGCCGGTGGCAGGTTTCCGCTCGACCGAAGACATGAGGATTGTTCGACCTTTGCCGGCTCGCGCCTCTGTACAGCAGATGAGGAACGACTACAGTCCGCCCATGGCCTGTCCCCCCGGAAACATGCAGCGGTTCCGGCACGGCGACATGCCTCCATCGATGAAGCACTGGATCCGCCCATGTCATTCGAGCAAGCATCCCTGCTGATCCTTCTGCTGGCGATGCTCGTTCTCTTCTCGCTCGAGCGCATACGCATCGAAGTAATTGCGATTGCCGGCCTGCTCGCAGGCTATGCGCTCGGACTTTATCCGGCCGACCAAATCTTTGCGGGCTTCGCCAGCCCCGTCGTTATCACCGTCATCGAAATTTTATTGATCGTCCAGGTGCTGGCGCGCGCCAAACTCTTCGACAACCTTGCCGCGCGGATCGCGAGCGCAAGACCGTCGAATTTCAAAGTCATATCAGGTGCTTCCTCGCTTGCTGGCATTCTTTCCATCTTTATGAACAATATCGGCGCCTTTGCGATTACGCTGCCGGTGGCGCTGCGGCTCGGCGTGGCGCTCTCAATCCCCCGCCGTCAGCTCGTCATGCCCATCTCATTTGCCGCCTTGCTCGGCGGCCTCGTGTCGCTGATCGGCACGCCGGCCAACCTGCTCGTCAGCGATGCGCTTGCCAAGGCGTCCGGTGCGGGTTTTCGTTTCTTCGATTTCAGCTATGTCGGGCTGCCGGTCGCAATTGCGGGCATCCTGCTCTTCGCCATTCGGGTCCGACAGCTATTTCCAGAACCTGACCCAGTACCGGCAACGCTCGTCCAGGGCACGCGTCGCATCGTCGTCGAACGTCGCGTCCCGGATGCCTCGCCTCTGATCGGCGTACGGCTTTCCGAATGTCCGACCCGCTTCGGCATCAAACCGCACGCGCTGATCCGTGGCGACAATTTCGTATTTGGCCCGCTCGACCAGTCGGTAATCAACGCTGGCGACGTGCTGCTTGCCGAGGGCGCCGACAGCGTCTTTGCCGGCCTTGCCGCCACACAGGCCCTGGTGACCGATGCTCATCCGGACGGCTTGCCGCCCGACTTTACCCGAGTCGAAACCGTCGTCATGCCCGAAAGCACGCTGGTGGGTTCGCGCGTCCGTTCGCTCGAAGTCTTCCACCATCGCGGAATCGCAGTCACTGCTCTTTCCATGCGTAGCTCGCGCATCGAAGGCCGTTTCCTCGATCTGCAGCTGTCGATCGGCGATATATTGACGCTGGAGGGGCCACATCAGGCGATTGCCGAAGCGCTAGAGGAAAGCGAGTGCCTGCCGCTTGCTCCGACAGTTCCAGCCGAACCGGCCGCCCTCTCCTGGCGGCCCTTCGCGCTGTTTGCCTGCGGCGTCGCTGCCTCGGCGGTGGGCCTCCGTCCCGACATCGCCTTTGCCTGCGTCGTGCTCGCCCTCACCCTGCTTAATCATCTCAACATCCGCCAGGCCATGGCCGACCTCAACTGGCCGATCATCATCATGCTCGCAGCGATGATTCCGATCGGGCAGGCAGTGGCAAGCACCGGGGCGGCCGAAGCGATTGCCGGTTGGCTGAGCCTCATCCTGCCGGTTAACCATCCGCTTTCCGGCATCGCCCTCATCCTGTTCCTCGCGATGGTGCTGACGCCCTTCGTCAACAATGCGACAGTCGCAATCGTGCTGGCTCCGATCGCACTCGAATTTGCGAGGCTCGGGCGACATGCGCCGGACGCCTATCTGATTGCAGTAGCCGTCGGCGCCTCCCTCGATTTTCTGACGCCCTTCGGTCATCACAACAATACGCTGGCAATGGGCATCGGCGGCTACCGCTTCAGCGACTTCCTGCGCGCCGGCTGGCCCCTTGCCCTCGGAGGTTATGGCCTCGCTCTGTTTCTCCTGGCTCTGTTCTGGCTGTGATGCGATACTTCGGCTGGCTTGAACTTCGCCGGTAATGAAATTAGAGCAGGTAGCCTTCAGCTAAATACAAGGACAGTCGAGCGCCGTGCGAATCCTCTCCGAAGCCCATTTCCCGGAATTGCCGAACTACTATCGCGGCAAAGTGCGCGAGAATTACGACCTTCCGGACGGACGCCGCATCATTATCAGCACCGACCGGCTGAGCGCCTTCGACCGCATTCTGACCTGCATTCCCTACAAAGGCCAGGTGCTGACGCAAACGGCGCGCTACTGGTTCGAGGCGACGAAAGATATCTGCCCGAACCACGTTCTCGACTATCCCGATCCGAATGTCGTCATCGGCAGGAGGCTCGATATCCTGCCCGTCGAAATCGTGGTGCGCGGCTATCTCGCTGGCACCACCGGCACGTCGATCCTGACGCTCTACAAAAAAGGTGAGCGCGAGATGTACGGCATACGCTTGCCCGACGGCATGCGCGACAATCAAGTCCTGCCCGAACCGGTCATCACTCCGACCAGCAAGGAGTTCGACGGCGGCCACGACGAACCGCTGACCCCTTCCGAAATAATCACGCGCGGCCTTCTGACAAGTCGACAGTGGGAAATCCTGTCGGCATACGCGCTCGCCCTCTTTGCTCGCGGGCAGGAGATGGCGGCCAAACGTGGCCTGATCCTCGTCGATACCAAATATGAATTCGGCACCGACAATGACGGCGACATCATTCTCGCCGACGAGATCCACACGCCCGACAGCAGCCGCTATTGGCTGGCCGAAAGCTATCCGGCAAGTTTCGCTGCCGGGAAACGCCCTGAAAGCTTCGACAAGGATTTCGTCCGCGCCTGGGTGGCGGAGCGCTGCGATCCCTACAAGGACGAGATCCCGAAGATTCCCACTGAACTGATCGAGCAGACCTCGGCCGTTTACATCAGGGCCTATGAGGCGATTACCGGCGAGCTCTTCGTTCCGGACGACAGCGGCAAGACGCCGCTTGCTCGTGTTCGCGAGAACCTCGCCCCCTATTTCACCTGATAAGCCAATACACGAGTGCTGCCAGGATAAGCATCGGCTTGGCAGCCCTCGCTCAATCGCGCTAGCATGGGAAAAAAGGTACCGGGTTCGGCCCGGCGGGGGACGGATGGCAAGAAGGCCGAGGCGCAAGGCCGAGGAAACGCGGGAGGATATTCTCTCGATGGCGGAGATACTGTTTCGCCAGCGCGGCTTCGTCGCGGTGTCGATCGCCGACATCGCCGGCGCGCTCAATATGTCTCCCGCCAACGTCTTCAAGCATTTCCGTTCCAAGGTGGCGCTGGTCGATGCAATCGCCGGACGACATCTCGATAATGCCACCGATCGCTTCGCCGCCTTCGACCAGAAGCTGCCCCCAAAGGAGCAGTTGCTCCGCTTCGTCCTGCGCCTGCTGGAAAGCCACCTGCAGGACATCCAGAAAAACCCTTACATTTTCGAAATGGTGCTTTCGACGATCGAGGCCAAACTCGAGGCCGGCAAGCGCTATCGCGCGCGGATCGAGGAGAAACTTGGCGAGATTATCCGCGAGGGCGTGGCGGACGGGCGTTATCATTGTCGCAATCCCGAAAGTGCGGCACGCACCGTCGCAGACGTTTTGGCCTGCGTACTGCACCCGATCCTGATTGCACGCGAGGATAAGGAAACGCTGGTGCACCGCGCCGAAGATATCGTCTGCTTCGTCGATGCCGCACTGCAAAAAAGCGCTTGCTAAGTGACGATTGGTAACATACGTCACTTCGTAAAGCTTTTCTTAGACTCGGATGATGGTATTTGAAGCCACCTCAATCCAGACGCTTTTATAAGCCTGTGCTCGGTTCATCCGAGCCCGTGGATCGAGCGGCGATTGCCACCGCATGAGGGAAATCAGAATGATACGTCGTGTCCTCCTCATCTCCTCGGCCCTGATGGCCGGCGCTTTGCTTGGCGCCTGCAGTGACAACGCCAGCAAGCCCGCGGGAAATGCCGGCGCAGGAGCCGCGCAGCAGGCGACCCCCGTAGGCGTGATCGCGCTGACGAAGGCGAGTTTCCCGATCACGACGATTCTTCCCGGTCGCGCCGAAGCCTTCCAGACGGCCGATATCCGGCCGCAGGTGAGCGGCATCATCCGCGAGATAGCTTTCAGGGAAGGCGGCGAAATCAAGAAGGGCGACCTTCTCTATCAGATCGAGGATGCGCCATACGCCGCCGCAGTCGAGCAGGCCAAGGCAGCCATTTCCAAGGCCGAGGCGAGTGTGCCGAGCGCCGAAAGCAATCTCGAGCGCTACCAGCGGCTCGTCGGCAGCGGCGCCACGCAGATCGAATACGAGACGGCTAGGACGACGCTTCTCCAGGCCAAGGCCGAAGTCGAGTCGGCAAAAGCGGCCCTTTCCGCCGCACAGATCGATCTCGACCATACGAAGATCGTCGCGCCTTTCGACGGCATCATCGACCAGACCACCTACAATGTCGGCAATGTCGTTTCGGCCAACCAGACGACGGCGCTGACGACGATCCGCCAGCTCGATCCCATCTATATCTCCCTGACGGAATCGAGCACCAACCTGCTCAGGCTGCGCGATGCGATGGCCGCCGGCGATATCAAGGGCGCAGAGAACGTCGCCTTCCACCTGATCCTCGAAGACGGCAAGGAATATAATCAACAGGGCAAGCTCGACATGTCGAAGCAAGTGGTCAGCGAGACCACAGGCACCTTCATCATCCGTGTGCTCTTTCCCAATCCCGATCGTATCGTCCTGCCTGGCATGTATGTCCGCGCAACGGTCGAGCTCGGCGCCGAGACCGGTTACGCGCTGCCACAACTGGCGACGAGCCGTGACGCCAACGGCCGGCTGACTGCGCAATTCGTTTCCGCCGATGGCAAGGTCGAAACCCGCGCCTTCGAAAACAGTTCGCCCTCCAACAATTCCTGGCTGGTCACCGAAGGCATCAAGGACGGCGATCAGCTGATCGTCACCGGCCTGCAGTCGGTCACGGCGGGCATGCCGGTGACGCCGGTCCCGATGAAGATCAACGACAACGGCGTGGTCGTGCCGGCCGAGCAGACCGCGGCCGGTGACGCTGAGAAGCCCGCAGCGAAGTAATCGCTGCGAGCCTGCAAGTCACCGTCTCAGCCGCACAGGAACAACTGATGGCCAAGTTTTTCATCCGACGTCCGATTTTCGCCTGGGTCATTGCGATCACCATCATGCTCGCCGGCCTGCTGGCGATCTTCATCCTGTCGATCTCGCAATATCCCGACATCGCACCGACGACGGTGCGCATCAACGCTACCTATCGCGGCGCCAGCGCCGAGACCGTCGAAAAATCAGTGACGACGATCATCGAAGACGGCATGACCGGACTCGACGACCTCACCTATATGACCTCGACCTCGTCGACCGGTTCGGCCAGCATCCAGCTCACCTTCGGAACCAGCATCGATCCCGACATCGCCCAGGTGCAGGTGCAGAACAAGCTGCAGCTGGTTCAGTCGCAGCTTCCGGGCGACGTCATCGATGCCGGCATCAGCGTGACGCGCTCGACCTCGAGCATCCTTCTCGTCGGATCGCTCGTTTCGACCGACGGCAAGCGCAGTTCGGTCGATCTCGGCAACATTATGTCGACCTCGATCGAGGATCAGATCCAGCGCCTGGAAGGCGTCGGCAGCATCAACGTTTTCGGTTCGGGATACGCCATGCGCATCTGGCTCGATCCCTTCAAACTCTTGAAATACCAGCTGACGCCGAGCGACGTCACGGCAGCGATCCAGGCGCAGAACACCCAGGTCTCCGTCGGCTCGCTCGGCGCCCAGCCGACGATTCCCGGTCAGCAGCTCAACGTCACCATCACCGCGCAGAGCCAGCTGACCACCGTCGCTGATTTCGAGCACATCATCCTGAAGGTCGAAAAAGACGGGGCGACCGTGCGCCTGAGCGACGTCGCGCGCATCGAGATCGGCCAGGAAAGCTACGGCGGCAGTTCCCGCTACAACGGCCTGCCCTCGAGTGGCTTTGCCGTCAACCTCGCCATCGGCGCCAACGCCATCGATACTGCCGCCCGCGTGCGATCCGCACTCGACGTCATCGGCCGCACTCTGCCGGATGGCGTCAAGATCACTTATCCCTACGACACGACACCCTTCGTGGAACTGTCGATCGAGAAGGTCGTGCATACGCTGATCGAGGCGATCGTGCTCGTCTTCGTGGTGCTGCTCGTCTTTCTGCAGAATCTGCGCGCAACGCTCATTCCGACCATTGCCGTTCCCGTGGTGCTGCTTGGCACTTTCGGAGTGCTGGCGGCCACCGGCTATTCAATCAACACGTTGACGATGTTCGCCATGGTGCTTGCGATCGGCCTTCTCGTCGATGACGCGATCGTCGTCGTCGAAAACGTCGAGCGCATCATGTCCGAAGAGAAGCTTTCGCCGCTCGAAGCGACGGAAAAGTCGATGGGCGAAATCACCGGCGCCATCGTCGGCATTGCGCTCGTGCTGACCGCCGTCTTCATTCCCATGGCCTTCTTCGGCGGTTCGACCGGCATCATCTATCGCCAGTTCTCGATCACCATCGTCTCGGCCATGCTGCTATCAGCGCTCGTCGCCATCGTGCTGACGCCGGCGCTCTGCGCCACGATGCTGAAGCCGGTCAGCGAACACAGAAAACACCGCGTCGGCGACTGGTTCAACCGCAACTTCACGCGCTCGACCAACGGCTATGTCAGGACCATCGGCTATCTCCTGAAGCGGCCGATCCGCGTCATGCTGGTCTTCCTTCTCATCGGCGTCGGCTGCGCCTATCTTTTCACCCGATTGCCGAGCTCCTTCCTGCCGCAGGAAGACCAGGGCGTGCTGCTGACCATCGTCACCACGCCGCCAGGCTCGACGACCCAGCAGACCCAGGCGGTCGTAGAGAAGGTGGAAAACTACTATCGCCAGAATGAGAAGGATGCCGTCGAATCCGTCTTCGGCGCACTCGGCTTCGGCTTCAGCGGTTCCGGCCAGAACAGCGCCATCGTTTTCACCAAGCTCAAGGATTTCTCGCTGCGCACCGATCCAAATCTGAGCGCCCAGTCGGTGGTCAACCGGGCGCTTCGCAGCTTCTTTGCAATGCGCGAGGCACAGGTATTCGCGCTCCTGCCGCCGGCGATTCAGGGCCTTGGCGTGTCGAGCGGGTTTTCCATGTATCTCGTCGATACGGGTGCCCATGGCAACGATGCTCTCACGGCCGCTTCCAAGCGGCTGATCCAGATGGGCAACAGCTCGGGTAAAGTCGTTGCCCTGCGCAGCAGCAACAAGGAAGTCGAGCCGCAGATGCGCATCGTGCTCGATCAGGAAAAGATCGGCGCCATGGGCGTCGACATCTCCTCGGTCAATTCGATGTTATCGATCATCTTCACCGGCCGCGACGTCAACGACTTCACGCTGAACGGCGAGATCAAACCGGTTTATGTGCAGGGCGACGCGCCCTTCCGCATGCAGCCGGACGATCTGGATCACTGGTATGCCCGCAACAATGACGGGGAAATGGTCCCCTTCTCCGCCTTTACCCGCACTGAGTGGGTAAAGGGCGCGCCTTCGCTTGCCCGATTCAACGCCGTCAGCGCCATTCCGCTCGATGGTGCCGCTGCGCCCGGCGTGTCCTCCGGCGACGCCATGAACGAAATGGAAGCGCTGACCGAGCAACTCGGCGGCGGTTACACGGTCGCCTGGCAGGGCATTTCTTATCAGGAGCGCCTTTCCGGCTCGCAGGCGCCGATGCTCTACGCGATCTCGGTTCTCGTTGTCTTCCTCTGCCTGGCAGCGCTCTACGAAAGCTGGTCTATTCCCTTCTCGGTGATCATGGCGGTGCCTGTCGGCGTTCTCGGTGCTCTGGCCGCGGCAACGCTCTTCGGCCAGGCGAACGATGTATATTTCAAGGTCGGCTTGCTCACCACGATCGGCTTGGCGGCTAAGAACGCGATCCTGATCGTCGAATTCGCCAAGGATCGCATGGAAAGCGGCAGGGGGCTTTTCGAAGCGACGTTGGAAGCGGCACGGCTACGCCTGCGGCCAATCATCATGACTTCGCTCGCCTTCATTCTCGGCGTGGTGCCGCTGGCGGTCGCGGCGGGCGCGGGCTCGGCGGCGCAGAACGCCATCGGCATCGGCGTTCTCGGCGGTATGCTGGCGGCGACGTTGCTTGGAATTTTCTTCGTGCCGTCCTTTTTCGTGGTCATACGACGCATCTTTGCCACACGCGGCAAAAATGCGGCATCGGTGTGATATAAATGCACTGTGATAATGCTGTTCCGATTGCTACATTGCGCCCGACTGCTTCGGTGTGTGTGTTTGTGGTAGGACGAGGCGCGGCGGCGATAGTGAAGCATGAAGCTTCGGACAAGAATTGACTTGCTCGAGTACAGGAAGAAATGAATGGTATCTCTTCGTTTTGCCACACCGGCATTATTTTTATTATTGTCGGGCTGCGTTGTGGGCCCGGATCATGCTCCTCCTGAAATGCCGCTGCCCGCCAAATTCGGAGAAGGCGGAACCAAGAGTGTTGGTGACGTTGCTACCGCAGCCTGGTGGACCGCCTTCAACGACCCCAAACTGAATGGTTATGTCCAGGCCGGCCTCGACCAGAACCTGACTGTCCAGCAGGCGATCGAACGCATCAATGCGGCTTCCGCAAACGTCACCGTCGCCGGCGCGGGCGGCCTGCCGAACCTCAACGTTGGCGCGTCGCACACGATCAGCGGCCAGACGGGCGAGCTGCGCACGCAGTTCGACACGCGCAACACCAGTGCCGGCGACGTCCAGCTGAGCTGGCTGCTCGATCTCTTCGGCCTTTACAAGCGCAGCACCGAAAGCGCGCTCGCTTCGCTCGATTCCGCATACGCATCCGCCGATGTCGCCAAGCTGACCCTCGTGCAGGATCTCGTCTCGAGCTATATTGACGTTCGCTATTATCAGCAGCGCCTGGCGCTTTCGAGGGCCAACCTGAAATCTCGTCAGGAAACCTACGAGCTGACCAAGTTCCAGCTTGAAGCCGGCGCCGCCTCACGTCTTGACGTCGTCCAGGCCGAAGGTCTCGTTCAGTCGACGCTCGCCGAAATTCCCGGCCTCGAAACCAATATCCGCATATCAGCACATCACATCGCCACTCTGCTCGGCCTGCCGGCCTCGGCTCTCGTCGATGAATTGCTGAAGGGCCGTGGTCAGCCGGTATTTCGCGGCGGCATCAACTCCGGCATTCCGGCAGATCTGATCCGCAACCGTCCCGACATTCGCGTAGCGGAGCGTGATCTCGCCGCCGCAACGGCCAATATCGGTGTTGCCGAAGCGCAGCTTTATCCGAGCATCTCGCTCAGTGGCTCGATCTCGCCGTCCTACATCAACCAGCGCGGCATCCATGGCGGCTTGACCGGCTGGTCCTTCGGTCCGTCTCTCAACCTGCCGATCTTGGACGGTGGCCGTCTGCGCGCCAATGTCAAGTCGGCGGAGTCCAATGCTGCCACCGCCTATCTCAACTGGAAATCAACGGTGCTGACCGCCGTCGAGCAGGTCGAGAACGCACTCGCCGCTGTCCGGCGTGACGCCCGCACGGTCGCAGCCCTTCAGGCCCAAGTGAAGACCACGCAGGAAACGCTCGAACTGTCGACAGCATCCTATAAGGACGGTGCCTCTTCGCTGCTCGACGTTCTCGACGCGCAGCGCCAGGTTTCACTTGCTCAGGCAAGCCTTGCCCAGGCCGTCCAGCAGATGGCAAAGGACTATGTGTCGCTGAACATCGCGGTCGGCGGCGGCTACGCGCCCGGCGGCAAGGTCACTGCGCCGGTGAAGACCGTGGCGGTAAAGGCCAAGAGCTGATCGGCCGGCCGCCTTTCTGGAAAAATGCTGAACCCCGCGTTCGTCTCGCGGGGTTTTTTTATGCGCAACAAATTCGCCCACAATAATAGCCTCGAAGTTGAATTTCGATTGGACAAGCGAAACGAGCTGAGATATGCCTGGTTAAACGATTAATCAAGCGTCATCGATTATGGCTTCACCGCGCCCGGGACCAAACCTCAGCAGGATCGCGAGCTCACTCGGCGTTTCCGTCGCAACCGTTTCGAATGCCCTTTCCGGGAAAGGCAGGGTCTCCGGCCAACTGATCGAAAAAATCCGCGAGCATGCGGCCGAACTCGGTTATGTCCCGAGCCAGGCAGGCCGGGCTTTGCGGACCGGCCGCAGTGGCGTTCTTGGTCTGGTGTTGCCCGATATTGCCAATCCGCTCTTCCCGAAGATTGCGCAGGCGATCGAATTCGCTGCCTCCGCCGCAGGGTACGGCGTATTGATTGCCGATTCCCGCGGCGATGTCGCCGCGCAGACCGAGGCGATCAATCGGCTCGTCGAGCGCGGCGTCGAAGGCATGATCATCATTCCCCGCCGCGCCACCCGCATCTCCGCCGCCGCCTGTCCCGTCGCGGTCATCGACACTGCCTCGACGCCCGGCAATACCGTTGCCGCCGATCATTGGCAGGGCGGTCGCGAAATTGCCGGTCATCTCGCCGATCTCGGCCACCAGCGCATTCTCATCGTCGGCAACAACCATGAATCCAATGTTCAAAACGATCGCGCCGGCGGTATCCGATCCGCCCTGCGGGCGGGAATGCATGCCGAGACGCTTTGGATCGACAGGCTGGAGCGGGATGGCGGCAATGGCTGTACCCTCGGCCTGGCGGAAAAAGCCAGACAGGGTTTCACCGCCTTCGCAGCGCTCTCCGACCTGCAGGCGTTGCGTGCGCTGACGGAATTGCAGCAGGCGGGCATCAACATTCCCGCCGATGTGAGCGTAACCGGTTTCGACGACCTCGTCTGGTCACCGGTCGTCACGCCGTCATTGACGACGGTCCGCATGGACGTGGACAGGATCGCCGGCATCGCCGTGTTGGCCCTCGTGAATAGCATAAGAACGAGCAGCCTGCGGGAGGGCATGCTCGTTACCGCGGAGACCGACCGCGTCGCCATGCAACTGGTTGTCCGCCAATCATCCGGGCCTGCGAACCCGGCATCAAAAACCTCAGAGATGGAGAACACGTAGGATGAAAAGAGCTCTCATGGCCGCGGCGGCGCTGACCGCCCTATCACCTCTTGGCGCAGCTGCCGCGGAACGAACGCTGACCATCTCCGTCTATGCCTTCGCGCAGGACGATTTCAAGGCATTGGTCTACGACCCCTTCGAAGCCCAATGCGGCTGCAAGCTGGTTGTCGAGACTGGCAACAGCGTAGAGCGCCTGGCCAAAATGGAGGCCAACAAGGCCAATCCCGTCGTCGATCTCGCCGCCGTTTCGATGGCGGATGCGCTCGCCGCATCGCGCGCGGGCCTGATCGACAAGATCGATACCGCGAAGCTTACCAATTTCTCCAAGCTTTACGACGTCGCCAAGGATCCGAACGGCGACGGCATGAGCGTCGGCTATACCTTCTACGCCACCTCGATCGCCTATCGCTCCGACAAGATGAAGATCGAATCCTGGGCCGATCTCCTGAAGCCGGAATATGTGAGCCATGTCGCCTTCCCGAATGTCACGACCAACCAGGGCCCGCCGGCGCTCCACATGCTTGGCCTGGCGCTCGGCAAGGATACTCCCGACCTGAAGGGACCGATCGAGGCGCTCGGCGAGAAAAAGGACGACATCGTCACCTTCTACGAAAAATCCTCGCAGCTCGTTCAGCTGATGCAGCAGGAGGAGATCTGGGCAGCACCGATCGGCCGTTTTTCCTGGGCTGGCTTCACCAAACTCGACGTCCCGGTCGCATGGGCGACGCCCCGGGAAGGCCAGACCGGCGGCATGAACGTGCTGGTACTGACCAAGGGTTCCAAGAATCAAGATCTCGCCTTGCAGTTCATGGATTTCTGGCTCTCGACCGACACTCAGACCAAGCTCGCCGAGAAGCTGATCGACAGCCCCGCCAATAGCGAGGTCAAGCTTTCTGAAGCGGCCGCCAACAACCTCACCTATGGCGAGGAAACAGCCAAGAGCCTCAAGCTCATCCCGTCAGCCATTGCCCTCGATAATCGCGCCGGCTGGCTGAAGACGTGGAACGACAAGGTCGGCCAATAGGCTGCCTGTAAAACCGGTCCCCGTGCCTGCGGGACCGCCCTCCTCTCTCGGAAAGCATCTCATGTTCCAGAACCGCGCAGAGGCCCTGGCGCTCGCCATGCCGGCAGCCGTATTTGCGACGCTGGTCTTCCTGTTACCCGTCGCGATCCTGCTGTCGGAAGGCTTTCGGACAGGTGGCGGGTGGACACTCTCGGCCTATACCGGTTTCTTTTCCGAGACGCTGAACCGCACGGTTTTCCTCCGCTCTTTTCGGCTCGGCCTCGAAGTCACCGCTGTCTCAGCGGTCATCGGCTATGCGGCAGCCTTTGCCATTGTCAACTTGCCACCCAAGGGCAAGGGCCGCATGATCGGCCTCGTCACCCTGCCCCTGATGATCTCGCCGGTGGCGCGCACCTATGCCTGGATTGTCATTCTCGGCCGCACCGGCATCGTCAATGAGGTGATAACGGGCCTTGGCTTTAGTCCCGAGCCGCTGCGGCTGCTCTTTACCGAAACCGCCGTCTTCATCGGCCTCCTGCAGCTCTTCCTGCCGCTGATGATTCTGTCGCTGATCAGTGCGCTCGAAAACATGCCGAGGGATGCGATCCCGGCTGCCCGCGTGCTTGGCGCCAACTGGTTCCAGGTTTTCTGGAAGGTCGTCCTGCCGCTCACGCGCGAGGGCCTAGTCATCGGCGGCACGCTTGTCTTTACCGGCTCGCTCACCGCCTATATCACCCCCGCCATTCTCGGCGGCTCCAAGGTGCTGATGCTTGAAACGCTCATGTATCAGCAGGTGTCTGTAGCCAATGATTTCGTATCGGCAAGCGTCATCGCCTTCATCCTGATCGTCATGAGCTTTGCCGCCAACATCCTGCTGAAACGCCTTGCGACGGCGAGGAGCCGCAGATGAGCATCCGCCTCTTTTCGCCCGTCGTTCTCTTCCTGCTCCTCGTCTTCCTGATCGGCCCGTTCCTCATCATCATCGTCGCATCGCTCTCGGCAGGCGATACGCTGGCCTTCCCGCCACAAGGCCTGTCGCTGCGCTGGGTGATGAAGGTCTTCACCATCGAGAGCTTCCGCGACAGTTTCGCCATATCGATGTTCCTCGCCGTCTTCGGAACGCTTGCTGCGCTCGTCCTCGGCATCCCGGCCGCCTATGCCCTGTCGCGCTACCGGCTGCCCGCGGCCGAAACCGTCCGCACCATCGTCTCGCTGCCGATCATCGTTCCCGGAATCATCGTCGGCCTGGCATTGCTGCGCTATCTCGTCGTGCCCTTCGGTTTCAACATCACGCTCGCCCTCTTCTTCGCCCATGCGGCCCTCGTACTGCCCTATGCCGTGCGCGTCGTCTCGGCCAGCCTCGACAATCTGCGTTCGGACATTGAAGAGGCCGCGGTGCTGCTCGGATCCTCCAGGCCCGGCGCCTTCTTCCGCGTGGTCATGCCGAATATCCGCGGCGGCATCCTGGCCGCCTTCATTCTCGGCTTCGTCACCAGCTTCAATCAGGTGCCGGTCTCGCTCTTCCTCTCCGGTCCGGGTGTACGAACACTGCCGATCGACATGCTGGGTTACATGGAAACCACCTACGACCCGTCCATCGCGGCTCTCTCCGCCCTTCTCGCCTTCCTCTCGATCGGCATCGTCTTCCTCGCCGAACGCTTCCTGGGATTTTCGCGTTATGTCTGATGCCTATCTTCAACTCGACAAGCTGACGCTCAGCTATGGCGATACAGTCGCGGTGAGGGATCTCGACCTCTCAATCGGCAAGGGCGAACTCATCGCGCTCCTCGGCCCCTCCGGCTGCGGCAAGACCACGACGATGCGCGCCATTGCCGGTCTGCTGACGCCGGCTTCCGGACGCATCGGTCTCGACGGCGCCGATATCACCCGCGTCTCCGCCAACAAGCGCGCCGTTGGCCTCGTCTTCCAGTCCTATGCCCTCTTCCCGCATCTGACGGTCTACGAGAATGTCGCCTTCGGCCTCCGCCTCAAGGGCATCTCGGGGACGGATCTCGATGCCCGCGTCGGTGCCGGCCTGAAATCCGTCGGCCTTACCACTTTCGCCGGCCGCAGACCCGCCGAGCTCTCCGGCGGTCAACAGCAGCGCGTGGCGCTCGCCCGTTCGATGGTAATGCAGCCGAAGGTGCTGCTGCTCGACGAGCCGCTTTCCAATCTCGATGCCCGCCTTCGCCTGGAAATGCGTGCGGAATTGCAGCGCGTGCAGAAGGAGAGCGGCGTTACCATGATCTTCGTCACTCATGATCAGGTGGAGGCCTTGGCGCTCGCCGACCGCATCGTCGTGATGCTGAACGGCGGGATCGAGCAGATCGGTACGCCGGAAGAGATCTATAACAGCCCGGTCTCCGCCTTCGTCGCCGACTTCGTCGGCTTCGAGAATGTCTTTGCGCTGAAGGAGGGAAAGATGGTGACGCCGAATGGCCCGATAGCGCTTTCCGGTCCCCCGCCACAAGCCTCGGCGGGCCTCGCCTGGCGTCCGCGCTCGGTGATCCTTGGCGCTGGTCCGTTCCACGGCACGGTTCGCGGCACGTCATTCGCCGGCAACAGCCGCGAATATCTGCTTGATACAACGCTTGGGCCGATCAAGGCCGAGATCGACGCAAGCCTGCCGGTACACGGGATCGGCAGTGCGCTCGCCTTCGATCTGCCGGTTGCCGGCGCGGCCAACCTTAAACGCTTCGGGTGACATTATGGGCGTGTGGATCGATACCGACTTGGGCTTCGATGACATCGCCGCCATTCTAGTGGTGGTGCAGTCGGAATATGAGATCGACGGCATCTCACTGGTCTTCGGCAACACGCCGCTGCCGCAAGTGAGGATGAATGCCGCCGGCGCCGCTAGCGCCTTCGGCTGGACGTTTCCCATCCACACCGGCCGTGCTGCGCCCGTTCTCGGCAAGCTCGAAACCGCCCAGGCGATCCTCGGCGAAACCGGCATCCCGACAGCAGGCAAGAGCCTGCCGGATGCCCCTGCCCTTGCCGACAGCGATGCCTTCACCGCGCTCTGCCGCTGGCTCGAAGGCAGCGGGCCACACCGCATCCTGGCGCTCGGACCCCTCACCAATATCGCCGCCTTGGCCCTTGCGCGCCCCGATCTTGCCGCCCGCATCACCGACCTCGTCTGGATGGGCGGCGGCATCACGTCAGGCAATCATACCGCCTCCGCCGAATTCAACGCGCTTGCCGATCCCGAGGCGCTCGCGATCGTCATCGCCCATGGCCTGCCGCTGCGGATGGTGGATCTCGACCTCTGCCGCCGGGTGCTGGCGCGACCTGAGGATACCGAGTCGGTGCGCAATGCCGGCGGCGCCAATGCCGAGCTGATCGCCGACCTGTTCGCCGGTTACATAAATATCGGCACCAGCCGCGGCCGTCCCGGCATGGCGATCTATGATCCCTCCGCCGCCGTCGCCTTCGTCGCCCCTGATGTCGTAATTTTCCGATCCGCGCGCGTCGACGTCGAACTGCAGGGCGCCTTCACCCGTGGCCGCACAGTCGTCGAAACCCGCGCCACGCATGCGACCTTCAACGCGCAATTCGCCGCCGACATCGATTCGGACGAGGCGCGCGCCATCATTCTCGGCGCCCTGATCAACGAGGCCCGAAAATGAACACCATCCCTCGTCAGGAACCCTTCGACCTCAACGATCCCGGCTTGCGTGCCCGCGCCGTTGCTGCCGCGCGCGGCGATGCTCCCTTCGACCTGGTCATCACTGGCGGTCGGCTGCTCGATGCGGTGACCGGCCTGATCCGCGAGGCCGATATCGGTCTCGTCGGCGCACTGATCGCAAGCGTTCATGCCCCGGCAAGCCGAGCGGATGCCGTCGAAATCGTCGATGCGACTGGCGGCATCCTGACACCGGGACTGATCGATACGCACATGCATGTCGAAAGCTCGATGGTGACGCCCGGCGAATATGCAAGCGCCGTGCTGCCCCGCGGTGTCACGACGGTCGTCTGGGATCCGCACGAATTCGGCAACGTTCACGGCCTCGACGGCGTGCGCTGGGCGATCGAAGCGGCGCACGCCCTGCCGCTGCGCATGATCCTGCTCGCCCCCTCCTGCGTGCCGTCGGCACCGGGCCTGGAACTTGCCGGCGCCGATTTCGATGCCACCATCATCGCCGAAATGCTGCGTTCGCCTGCGGTGGGCGGCGTTGCCGAAGTCATGAACATGCGCGGCGTCATCGACGGCGACCCGCGCATGAGTGCCATCGTCAATGCCGGCCTTGTCTCCGGCAAGCTCGTCTGCGGCCATGCCCGCGGCCTCGCAGGCGCCGACCTCAACGCCTTCATGGCAGCCGGCGTCACCTCCGACCACGAACTCACCTCCGGCGCCGATCTCGCCGCCAAGCTTTCTGCCGGCCTGACGATCGAGCTGCGCGGCTCTCACGACCATCTCTTGCAGGAATTCGTCGAGGTCCTGAACGGTCTCGGCCACCTGCCCCCGACCGTCACGCTCTGCACCGACGACGTCTTTCCCGATGAACTCTATGAAGGCGGCGGCCTCGACGACGTCATCCGCCGGCTCGTGCGCTACGGCATGAAACCGGAATGGGCGCTGCGTGCCGCGACCTTCAACGCCGCGCAGCGGCTGAAACGCTCCGATCTCGGCCTTGTCGCCGCCGGTCGCCGGGCCGATCTCGTTCTCTTCGAAAACCTTACGGAATTCCGTGCGCGGCTGGTCATATCGGGCGGCCGCCTCGTCGCCCGCAATGGCTGCATGGAGGCGGCCATCCAGCCGCTCGATACGGCGCCGCTCGTCAATTCCGTCAAGCTGCCGCCGCTGACGGAGAATGATTTCCGCATCCCGGCCAAGGGCGCGCGCGTCCGCGTCGCTACCATCGACCGACCACGCTTCACTCAATGGGGCGAAGCCGAAACCGAAATCCGAGACGGCTTCGTCGTACCGCCGGTCGGCAGTGCGATGATCGCGGTCACCCATCGCCACGGCAAGACCGACAGCGCCCCGCGGATCGGCTTCCTCACCGGCTGGGGCGAGTGGCGAGGCGCCTTCTGCACCACCGTCTCGCATGACAGCCACAACCTCACCGTCTTCGGCGGCAATGTGCGCGACATGGCGCTCGCCGCCAGCGCCGTCATAGCAGCCGGCGGCGGTATGGCGGTCGCCAAGGACGGCGCAATCGAAGCGATCCTGCCGCTGCCGCTTTCCGGCTTGGTAACCGACGCGCCCCTAAGGGACACAGCCCTCGCCTTCTCCGATATCCGCAAGGCCATGGACAAGATCGTTGACTGGAAACCGCCCTACCGCGTCTTCAAAGCCTGCTTCGGGGCAACACTCGCCTGCAATGCCGGTCCGCACCAGACGGACCGAGGGATCGCCGACGTGGCGACAGGGAAGGTACTGGACAGCCCGGTGCTGGCGATTTTGTAAGCTGGGACGCACACACCAGAAGCGAGGGGGGTGCCGTGCACCCCCTCATCCCCTGGGGGCGTGCGCCGCCGTGCAGAACGCCGCGCCGACGCGCCAACCGGCCCGTCGCCTCCTCACGAGGCCTAACCATCGCCGGTCGGTGAGTGTCGTACGATCATCTCTCGTGCAGCACTGCCGTTCCGACTTAAGCCGCTCTAGTTGTCAGCTTTCAGCAAGATGCTCAGCGGCTTCGTCCAGCCCTCCTCGTCGCTATCAAAAGTCAGTACGGCGGCGGCGCAAGATTCCCGCGGTAGATGCTAGTCGCGTGCTATCCACGATCTGCCGAGCTGCTGCAGACCAGCCGGGAACATCCGCATTAAGAGGGAGTTAGCAAGCGTCGGAGACAGACTGAACATTACGGACCACTCCCCGACGTGAACGACAAATCGATAGTGAGTGACGAGACCGCAGCGATTACGCAGAGCCAGAGCATATGCCGCCACCGCTCATGAGGCTCCGGGGACATTGAGAGGGCGTCAAAATGGACAATGATGCCACCATTGGGCCGCGATGGAGGCTGCTCAAGCTGGCCGCGACCGCAGCACTTGCCCTCATGTCCTTGCGGATCATCAAGGGAGAAATTCCGCGTGTCGTTTCAGATCATGGCCTGTGGGATTTCGGCGCCTTCGTCGCGTCGGGACGCGCAGCCGCTGCAGGACTGGATCCCTATGGCATCTACCCGCCGCTCACGCCGCATGTCGTCTTTCCTGGATTCGAATCCTGGAATCCAAACCTCAATCCCCCGATTTCGGCACTCCTGTTCCAGACCTTAGATATATTCGAGCCGGTGCAATCACTTCGCATCTGGTGGATGATTTCTATCGCCAGCTACGTCGCTGCGGTTGTCTTGCTGCTGCGACGCTATAGCGGCGGCTTGGAGCTCCCGCTGCTGGCGATCTGGGCGTTTGCACTGGCTGGCTTTTGGGACACGCTCTATCTTGGCCAAATCTATATGCCGTTTGTGCTACTCGCGGTAGCCGGCTGGCTTCGATTGGAAAAGGGTGATGGCATCGTCGCCGGCATCATGATCGGTTTGCTGATCTCGATGAAGCCCAATTTTGCAGTGTGGCCGGTGCTGCTCTTTCTTGCCGGCCACCGCCTTCCGGGTCTGGTGTCGGTGGCTACCGCGGCGGTTATAGCCACGATCCCGCTGGTCGTCTTCGGCCCGCAGATCTACGTCGATTGGCTGCGCCTCGTCGCAACAGACGGCGAACGGGCTGTTTTTCTAACCAACGCGTCGTTTGCAGGCCTTGCGGCCCGCGCCGGTGTTCCGGCCGCAGGCACGGTCATTGCCGCACTATTGTTGCTTGGACTAGCAGGTTGGGCCTTCTTTCGTCATCCGCCGGTCATCGTAGTGAGTGGTTTCGCGCTGCTGGCGTCCCTGCTGGCTTCGCCTCTCGGATGGATCCACTACACGCTCTTCCTGCTACCCGTGCTGTTGCACCATTGGCAGCGTCCGTGGGCATGGCTGGCAGCAGCAGCCCTAGTGATCCCGGTCCCTGTCATACTCGGTTACTTCGGAGCTCCCCGTTTGAATCAGCTCACGGCAGGTTCCATTTACGCCTGGGCGCTGGTGCTGATGCTGATCGGCCTTATCACCGCGGAGCTGAAACAACAGGCTGCGCCGACTCAGGAAGCCTTTCTGCGATAAATGCGCCAATCGGCCGTTTGCCGCACCAGCGCATAGTGGCGGGCGATATAGTGGGCATAAAGGTCGCGCAGCCCGTTGCCCGTCCAGATCTCGATCGGCCATTTCGGATCGAGAATAAGGTCAACGTCGGCGAACATCTCTTCCGCGGGCGGATGATCATCCGGTCCAAGAGTTCGCCCCCAATGATACCAGACGCTGTCGCCCACGGGCGGCGTCAGCCCCAGGCCGGCAGAGAAGGGATTGACGAAATCGAGTACCGCGACGCGCTCGCCAGCGGACATCAGCTGCGACAGGGCGGCCGAAGCGTCAGCCAATGTCCTGTTGTATCCCTCGAAATATTCGTATTGGCCGGCGCTCCAAATCTCAACGAGCCTGATCTCGGAAAACGCCGGCAGCGGGATCGGTTTGCCTCGGCCGCCGGCAGTGTAGTAGGCATGAATTGCCAGCGATGCAGCGTTGCCGAGGGCGGCGGGCAATAACAGGAACGCCAGGAGTAGCGGCAGAGCGAACCGCGCCGTCCCGTATCGGGAGAGCAGCTTGGCGCGAAAGTGGCTTTCCGTGATGATGACTGCGCCTGCGCCAAGTGTCAGTATACCAACGGCCTGGAAATTCTGCCCGATCAAGAGAATTCCGGTCGTGCCGCAGAAGGCAACGAAGAGCAGATGTCGGTAACCTGGCGACAGGCTGAGAACGATGAGCGCGACCGCAAGATAGACAAGAAGGTCGGCGAGATTGTTCCGTAGCAAATGACCGAGCGCGGTCAACGCCAGCAGGCCACCGCTGTTTTTGGCCGAAAGGCCCAGGTCGGCAAGATAGTTGAACCCGCCGCGCCAGATGATTTCAATGGCGATACTACTGACGGCGATCATCCCGAGCGCCAAACTCACCCAACCGATCTGGCGACGATCGAAAAGCATGAACAACAGAAAGGCAAGCCCCACGACGCCATAGGTGATCTTGGTGTAGAGCATCAGCAACACAAGGAAACTGGCGCATGCGGCATCGACGGCCCTGCTATTGCCGGCTGCCGGCAACCGGGGCAGATACATCACCAGCAGAAAGCCGAGCGACGCCCAGCCAATCCGGTTATAGAACATGGCAAATGTCAGCTCTCCTATCCGCTCGCCTGGATTTGCGGGAGCCGCAACTATCAGGAGCAGGAAGATCGCAAGCGGCAGCCCGAAGACCTTATGCATCCGGCTGCCCACGATTTCCGCGGCAATAGCTGCAAGCAGGAAGACCACTATCGCCATTCCAGCCGGCATCGCGCCGCCCATACTGCCCGACAAGCCATAGCCGGCAGCGGGGATATAGAATGTCAACGGCCCGAGCGACGAATGGAAATCCACATTCGGCACCTGGCCAAGCACGATGCGATGAGCACCATCCAGGAAAACGAAGAGATCGTTGACGTACTTGGTCGTGACCGTTCGGCCGGGCAGAGCGAGAAGGCCGGCGAGAATGACGCCCGCGCCAATGATGACGGCCCGCGACCAACTCAACCGTGACATCGTGGGCGACGCGCCGTCTCCCACCACCACCGACCTTTCCGTCTCAATCACTGCACCTCGCTTTGCGCCTTTACCTGCCGCCACTGGTAGACCGTCCACTCCGATGTCTTCTGAACGACCTCGAACCGTGCCGAAAGAAACGGGCCGTACAGCTCCTGCAGCGGCAGGCTGTTGATTCCTGTTTTAGGCACCATGACGATCTTTACATCTGCAAAGAGCACTTCCGGTGGGATATAGGCTTTCTCGTTGATATTGCGGTTCCAGTGAAACCAGGCGGTGTCGCCGGCAGGCGGGCGAATGCCGAGCCCCGCTGAAAAAGGGTTGACGAAATCGAGCACGAAAACGCGCTCCGGCGGTACCGGCAATGCCTGCAGCAGCGCTCCCCCGGTTACGATGTCGTCGAGATAGCGCCTTATGAAGTCAGGCTCGCCGCCAGGCGGATCGATCTCACGAACATCGTCGAAATGCGGCAGCCCGAGAGATTGCCCAGCTTTGTCCGCCGCAAGCGATGTATGCAGAATGAGGGCCGCGGCGTGATGTACGATCGGCGGTGACAGGAATAAGGCCGCGAGCACCGAAAGAGCGCCGGCAGGAAGAGCTAAACCCCCTGCCCTTCTCCCTTCATCGCCTTGCTGACGCCAGGCGGCTCTCTGCGCCAGAACGACCGCGCCGCAGTAGAGCGTGATGATGCCCCAACTGTGGGCGTTCTGATTTATGATCGCCAGGCCGCTGCCTATGCAGAACCCAGAGAAGAGAAGATCTCGGGAGCTGCGGGTTTGCCAGATGACGACCAAAACGAAGGCGGCGAATACGACGAGGTCGGAGAGGTTCTCACGCAGGTTCTTCAGGATGCTGCCGACATCGTGGCCGCCGCTGACACGCGCCGCCGCCCGCAGATCCTCTATATGCTGAGCGGTTCCGCGCCAGACGAACTCGATGGCAATCATGGCCAGTCCCGTCAGCAGCAGGGCAGTCACGGTCCAGCGGCGCTGCTGCCGGTCCAAGAGGATGACGACGAGGAGAAAGGCGGTTCCGGCAAGCCCGTAGGTCGCCTTGGTGTAGAATGAGACGAGCAGAAGAAAGACGGCGGCAAGAGCATCGGCTGCATCGTTTCGCCCGCGCTGGAGCTGCGGCGTCAGATACATCACCAGCAGCAGGCCGAGCGCGACCCAGCCGATGCGGTTATAGAACATCGCGAAGGAAGGATACCAGATGGAACTGCCGAGATTGATCGGCGCCGCGAGGATGAGAATGAGGAATATGCCGAGCGCGGCCGCCAATGACGGACTGAGACGCGACACGAGGATCCGGATCATCGCCGGGATGAAGGCGACGACAACGATAGCCATTCCAAGCGGTATGGCAGCGCCGAAATTCCCCGACAGCAGGTATCCCGCAGCCGGAAGATAAAAGACGAGCGGCCCGAGCGCCGTGTGAAAATCGCGGTTCGGCACCTGACCGAACGTGATGCGGTGCGCGCCGTCGATAAAGATCAGCACGTCATTGATAAAGGCGGCGTTGATGGTCCTGCCGGGTAGGGCAAGCATGACGGCGCAGGCCAATGCTGAGAAGATGATCGCGCCTTCTGACGACAGCACCCGCCTTATCGTTGCCGCCGGCCTCTTGCTGGCGCCTGCTCCCTTTACGATGGCCGCGAAAGCGGCGTGGTTGCCTGGTTCCGTCACAGCCGCAACCTCTTGAAGATTGGCTCGGGGATTGACCGGATCACCGTCATGAGCGGTCGCCATATCGGTCTGACGTAGACGACGTCGCCGCCCCTGCCGCCCTCGGCGACAGCAAATATCCTTTGCGCGACCTCCCGAGGTTCGGCTGTGAGAAGCGGCGGTAGCTTCATCGCGTTCGTCATGCGTGTCCGAACGAAACCCGGCTTCACGGTCAGCACGCGCACCCCGGAGCCGGACAGCCTGTTCCTCAGCCCGGACAAGAAGGCGGTCAACCCGGCTTTGGCGGCGCCATAGACATAGTTGGACGCGCGCCCGCGATCGCCGGCGACGGAGCTTATGCCGACAATGGTACCTGATCCTCTCGCCGCGAAACTTTCCGCCAGAAGACCAAGAAGCAACGCCGGTCCTTCGAAGTTCGTCCGCATGATCATGGCGGCGTGCTCGAGTTCCCGTTCGGCGCGAGACTGCTCGCCCAATTCGCCAACGACGCAGACCGCTGTGTCGGGCAGAGGCGAAACGACGCCCACGAAATCTTCGAAGCGGCTTGTAGTGAGGATATCGAGTTCGTGAACCAGGACGTTAGCGCCAGTCCGCGCGCTGATGTCGTCGGCTTCGCGTTGCACGGCGGAGCGATTTCGTCCGGCGAGAAGCACGTCCCATCCCGCTTCGGCATAGATCAGCGCCGTCGCACGGCCAATATCCGACGTCGCGCCTATCAGGAGCAGTGTCTTGCCGATCCCCTTCATATGCCGAGCCTCTTTGCCAAGCGGGAATTAAAGTGCCGATCGGCGCCCGTTACTTTTCGCAGCTCTTTGAACGCGGCCAACCGAGAGTAACCGGCCTCGAATGTTTGTCGCGACTGTCGTGCATCCTTGGCGAGATAGAGCCGCCCTCCTGCTTTGACAACCAGCTCGTCGATTTCGTCGAGCAGCCGGAACACCTCCTGCGTGACGGGAAGGTCGAGTGCGAGCGTGTAGCCCGGCGAAGGAAAGGACAGCAGCCCGTTCCCGCCCCCCAGCTTCTTCAGCACAGCAAGAAAGGAGCCTTTTCCCGAACGCGCGAAGCGGTCGAGAATGCCGCTCAGGACCGGCAGAGCGTCCTCGGCAGGGACCACGCACTGATGCTGCAGAAAGCCCCGCCTCCCGTAAAGCCGGTTCCATTCAAGGATGCCGTCGAGTGGAAAGAAGTATCTATCCCAGTGGACCAGCGACGACTTGGCCGCCTTTCGCGCTCCCGCCCTGAAATAGAGCTCGTTGAAGGCTGCTACGCTAGTTTTGTTGAGCAGCCATTGTGGCAGATCGAACGGCAGTGAAAACCTCCCCGCGTTTTTCGCTGCAAAGCGATCGGCGCCGGGCATGCCGGCGAGCTGGTCCAGCGTCGCGTGCTCACCGGCAAAGATCAGCGAGCGTCCAAGGGAAGCGCCTTGGGAAAGGGTATCGATCCAGGCGACCGAATAAGTGGCATCCTCGGTCTGCTGCAACGCCTTTAACGCCTCGCCAAGGTTTTCGGCCACGATCGTCTCTTGCGCGATCCAGCCGGATTCGATCGGCCTCAAGCGGAACGTCGCTTCCTCGACGATCCCGGTCATGCCCATACCACCGACGGTCGCGAAAAAAAGCTCGGGGTTATGCGTGCGGCTACAGGTGAGGACCTCTCCGCCGGCGCCCACCAGCTTGAACTCGATGACATGGTCACCGAACCCGCCGTCGCGATGATGGTTCTTGCCGTGAACATCAGAGGCGATCATTCCGCCGACGGTGACAAATTTCGTGCCCGGTACCACAGGCGGAAAGTAGCCTCTCGGGACAAACGAGCGCAGAATATCCGAGAGCATGACGCCCGCTTCCACGGTCAGCGTCGCATTGGCGGGATCGAACCTCCGCATCCGGCTCAGCCCACGGCACATCAAGGTGGAGTGTTCGCCGATCGCCGCGTCACCGTATGAGCGCCCATTTCCGCGCCCGATCAATCCCGTCCGGGAGGCCACGGTACCTGCGAGCGCTGCCGGCAGCCAACAGTCGATCGCCTGGCTCTCATGGCGTGGATAACGTCCCCAGCCCTCCATGCGCTTGTTACGCCTCCTCTGGTTTGAAGACGAATTTCCGGTCCAGTGTGTATTTTGAGATATAGCCGATCGCCAAACCGAGCGCTCCGCCGGTGTATTTTGCAAGCTCCGTCTTCCAGATCGTCCAAAAAGCAATTTCAAAGCCCCAGAATATGAGCGTCGTCAGGACACTGAACACGCCGTAAAGCACCACCTTCAGCATCTCGTCGCCGTACGACGTGTAGCCGTCGAAGAAGATCCACCGTTTGTCGAGGAGGTATTTCAAGCCGAAGCCGGCGGCGGTACCTGCGAGGATCGATGGCATGAGGCTCGGCGACGGCGCCAGCTCCATGACAGCAGCCTGGACCGCAAAGTTGGCGGCGGTGGAGAGCATGGCGAAGGCGAAGTAGCGGGCTGCTAGGCCCGCAGAAGTGCTTCGCTCTGAAGACTGACGAGCCATTCGGCCACCTCACATCGCGGCAACGACAAGTACGCCGGCGGCGCCGAGCGTGGCGAGGCTGACCTTGTCCCGGATCGCGAAGACTACTGGATCGTCATGCATCTGACCCCGGTGGGCGAGCATGAGGATGCGGGCGATCCAGCAGGCAAGGATCGGTCCTGCCAGCCATAACATTGCTGGCCGGGCGTAGATGTCTTGGGCGCTGTCGCTTGCAGCATAGAGGGCAAATAACGTGAGCGCGTTCATTCCCGCTCCAGCTGCCAGGGCACCCACCATACCGATATCCGCCTTCCTATAGTCGCGGCTCTTGGAGTCCGGCAGGTGCGCGGCGCGGCGCGAGATGAGCTCGGTGTATCGCTTCACCAAAGCGAGCGAGAGGAACCAGCTCATCATGAAGGCAAGCAGCCAGGGAGATGGCCACACCGAGACGGCGGCAGCGCCGCCAACCACCCGCGTGGTGTAAAGAGAGGCGAGAGCCACCACGTCCAGGATCATCTTCCGCTTGAGGAAGAAAGAGTAGGCGGTGGTCAAGGCGAAATATCCCGCGAGTACGAGCACGAAGACTGGTGACACCATGGCCGCGATCGTAAGCGACAGCAAAAGCAGGATCGGGATTGCCAAAAGGGCGTGCGACAGCGGGATCTCGCCACAGGCAAGGGGTCGGCGGCATTTGGTTTTATGACGCCGGTCGTCCTGCAGGTCGACCAGGTCGTTCAGGAGATAAACGCCCGAGGCACAAAGCGAAAAAGCCACGAAAGCCAGGGCTGCATTCGCAAGGCTATGTAGCGTAAGGAGCTGATTTGTCAGTAGCGGGATAAAGACCAACCCGTTCTTGACGTATTGATGCACCCGCAACGAACGCGCCCAAATCCGCCATGTCGGTTTGTCGTGGCTAAGATGCTCGACGTTGTCGCACTGGCGCGAAAGCTCTCGCGCAACCGCCGCCGATGTCCTTATGGCATAAGCCTTTGCGGCATGGCGCCAGACTGACAAGTCGGCCGGATCATTTCCGATATAGTCGAAGCCACCCTCCCCGAAGGCGGCGACGAGCTTGGCCGCCTTCGCCTCGGCGACACAGTTCATCGTTTCGTTCGTTGCAAACCAGCCGGTGAAGAGGCCGAGGTGGTTGGCAACCGCGCAAACCAGCCGCTCGTGGGTTGCAGAAGCGAGATAAACTGAACGCCCCTCCTCCCGTGCGCCCTTGATGACCTTCAGCACTTCCGCGTCATAAGGAAGGATAGCCGGATCGAAATCCGCTGGTTGCGAAAGGCGGTGCTTCAGACACGCCTTTCCAACGGACAGCGACCTGATGAAATCGACGATCGAATGAGGCCGACGGCTGAGCTCCGAGAAGGCCGTCTCGATCAGGAGGTCCGATCGCACCAGGGTGCCGTCGAGATCAACTACTAACGGGCGGGGCGACAGCGGTTTTTGCAGGTCCGGTGGACTATCCACCGGCAATGCCGCGGGCTCAGGTTGAGGCCACTCGTCCTCCTCGGCTCTCGGCAGAAAATCTCTTCGTAGCTGGAATTCATGATGCAGCTCGTTCAAAGGATCTCCCTTATGCTTTGAAACCGTGAGAGCCCGCCGAACCACGGCTAAGCGGTTTGGTTCCATCATCAAAATGGGTGAGTTGCTGGCGCCTGGGAGAGGCTTATCATTGGTTGATTTTTTCGCCCTCGATGCAAGACGCTCCCGGAATAATTGCATCCTCAGCCAAGTAGGGCATAGCCTGTCGTGTTCGCGTCCGACAAGTTTTCGAGCTTTGCGCAAAATCGGATGACGCATCGAAGGCGGGAACAAACCGGAGATGCGCCGGTTCGAGGACAGTATAGATTGCTGTGATCGAGTGTTATGATGAATCTTGCTCTGCTTTTCGGTGCGTTGACATTGACATGTTGGATGCTGGGAGGAGCTGTTGCAGTGCTGGGCACGGCCGAGCACTCTCGTCATCACCGGCAACAGATGCGCGGAGTCATATCGCTGGGTTTTAACCTCTTGGGTATGGCATGTGCGGTCGCGATGATGGCGATCGTGATCGCCGCATGATCGATATGCTGAATGACCTCCGAACTGCTCAGGGAAGGCGCATACCGCCACAACGACATCAGCAAGATCGCCTGTCACCCGGCAAACGCCTTGTTTTCGATGACTGCGGCGCAACGCGCCGAGTGGTTATGACAACCAAGATTCACCGCCGGCCGGGAGCCGAATGACGGCTTTCTTCCATTCGCCGAAGACGATTATGAATTGCAATGGCCGCTATTTCGCCATGGGCCATTGACACGCCGAGCTGGTTGAGACCGGTGACAACGTCCCCGACCGCATATAGTCCCGGGACCCGCGTGGCCTGATGTGCATCAACCCTTATCCGCATCTCGTCCTCGAGATCAGCGCCCAGCTGCTCCGCCAGCTGTGAGCGCGGGCGAATTCCCAATGCCGAATAGAGGACCACCCCTTCCAAGGTTGCTGAGGCCTCCATGACAAGGTCAACGGCACCATTTTCGCGACGCGAGCAGTGTATCAACTTCTCGCAGCGTATGGCGACTCCAACATCAACCAGCCGGGCCATGGTTGCTTCTGTAACGTTCATCCTTTCGCCCAGGGTCGCAATGGTGATCTTGTTCGTGAACGACCCCAGGAAACGCGCCTCGGAGGCCGCGTGCTCCGTCGCACCAATGATCACCACCGGTCGACCAGCGATTTCGTAACCATCGCAAATCGGGCAGAAGCGAAGATGTCCCGATCGGGTAAGATCGTTAGCTTGGTCGATGGGCGGCAGCGTGTCCTCAACGCCGGTCGCAAGGACGACATTTTCAGCCATCATCGAGCGGCCGGCGAATTCGACGATGAAGCCTGAATTGGCGCTCCGCCGCACCTGCGATACCGCCTCGGCCACGATCTCGATATCGAGGTTCCGCAGTTGCTTTCTCATGCGCCTGAATAGCTCGGCTCCTGCGATCCCTTCGGGAAAGGCTGGATGATTGCGAGAGAGCGGAATAAGCAGTGCGCGACTGCAACCCGAGTCTAAGACGACAACCCGCCGATTAAGCCTTTTCAGATACAGAGCGGCCGTCATCCCACCCGGCCCGGCGCCTATAACGAGGGCATCCAACTCTACGAATCCGCTTCTCATTGATTCGGCATCCTCCAAAGCTCGGCACCCCAACCACAACATGGCTCCACAGTTCCAGAAGCTTTCTCGCGAGACCTCAAGAGGTGGTGATGGTCGGGTTTCATGCGGCTTTTCTGTCGGCGCTGCATCTCGAGGTGCGCCTGTTCTGTGCTGCCAAGGAACTTGCGCTACGTTACGGCGTTTTTGAACATCTTCCTCCGCTTGGTTGTCGGCGACATCCCAGCCTCTTTCCCAGGTCCGCATGACGACACAGCAGATAATCGCATTTTCGGTCATCGCGCTCATGATGGCGGTCTTTATATGGGATCGCTTCCGCTATGATGTTGTCGCGTGTTGCGCGCTGGTGTTGGCGGTCGCGACTGGCATCGTGCCACCGGAAAAAGCGTTTTCCGGATTTTCGGACGACATTGTCGTCATCGTTGGCAGCGCGCTGATCGTCAGCGCGGGCGTGGCTCGGTCGGGCATAGTCGATTCGGCCATCAAGAGATTCTTCCCGAACCTGAACACGCTTTACGCGCAGCTCGCGCTCTTGATGATAGCAGTGGCGATCCTTTCTGCTTTCATCAAAAATATCGGCGCGCTCGCGATCATGATGCCTGTCGCCTTTCAGTTCGCAAAAAAATCCGGTGCCTCTCCATCGAAATACCTGATGCCGATGTCGTTTGCTGCTTTGCTTGGCGGACTTATGACGCAGATCGGCACGTCGCCCAATATCGTCGTGTCGCGGCTGCGGGAGGAGATGACGGGAGCCTCCTTCACCATGTTCGACTTCACACCTGTAGGCGGTATTCTAACGGTTGTCGGCATCGCCTTTCTCTTGTTTTTCCATTGGTTGGTGCCAAGCCGCACCAAGCAGAACAGCTCGATCGAAGATGCAATAGAGATCAAGAACTACACGAGCGAAGTCGCAATCACGCACCAGTCGACGCTGCTAGAGCAGGCACTGAGTGACCTCCTGAAGCTCGGCGATGGTGAGGTCATAGCCACGGCCGTGCTGCGCGGCGGCACCCGGATGGCTGCATTCCCCGATCTCACACTCCGAAATGACGATATCGTCATGCTGGAAGGTCCCTCGGCAGCGATAGACCGCATCGTCTCCCAAGGGAAACTGAAGCTCTCCGGCAAGCCTCTTCCGCAAGATGGCCAGCGGGAAGCGGACATCATTTCGCTCGAGGCAATCGTCAGTCAGGAATCGTCACTCGCTGGCCTTTCGGCAAAAGAACTGGCGCTTTCCTATACGCGCGGGGTCAACCTTCTGGCGATCAGCCGGCGCGGTGAACGCCTCAAGGAACGGCTGGGAAGCTTGACCCTGAGCACGGGCGATGTGCTCCTCTTGCAAGGCAGCCGGGCAAGCCTGACTGCTCTTCTGCAGGATTTCGGCCTTCTGCCACTCGCCCAGCGAGAAGTGCTGCTCGGCACCCGCCGCCGCGCCTTCGTTCCGCTTCTCATCCTGGCGCTCGCCATGGCGGCAACTGCCGTCGGCCTCGCGCCGGTTCCGGTGGCTTTCTTCACAGCCGCCCTCGGCATGGTTGTTTTCCGGGCTATCCCACTCGCCGATATCTATAAATCGGTAGATGGCCCGATCCTGATGATGCTCGCAGCCCTCATTCCTGTCTCGGATTCGTTGCGCACCTCCGGCGGCAGCGATTTGATCGCCGGCTGGTTGGGTGAGGTGGCAATGAATCTGCCGGCATGGGGTGCGCTTGGCCTGATTTTGCTAACGGCCATGGCCGTCACACCCTTCCTCAACAACGCCGCCACGGTTCTCGTGATGGCGCCGATCGCCGCCAGCTTTGCAACGAATCTAGGCTTCAGACCGGAAGCCTTCCTGATGGCGGTAGCGGTTGGCGCGGGTTGCGACTTCCTCACGCCTGTCGGCCATCAATGCAACACGCTCGTCTTCGGTCCTGGCGGTTACAAGTTTTCCGACTATCCGCGTCTCGGCCTGCCGCTGTCGGCGTTGATCATTCTCGTTAGCGTGCCGGCGCTGCTGTTTGTATGGCCGGTCAACTAGCGGCAGTTGATTCACCCTGCATCCCACTTCTCTGCTGAAGCGAAAAGCCACGAGCTTCCGCCAATCGGGACGAGCATGCGAACGACGTCTCACTTCCGATAAGTCGTGCCAATCGAACGTGATTGCCACAGCCGCAAATCAGCGATTACGCGGCATTGAATGCCGGTTCAAGCTTCAACTCCCGCTCCACCAGCGCCGCCCAGTAAGCTGCCCCATATCCAAGCGCCCCGTCGTTGAAATCATAAGCCGTGTTGTGATGCAGCGCTCCATCCACCGCCGGCCCGTTCCCCAACCAGGCATAACAACCAGGCACATTCTCCGCGAAGAAGGCGAAGTCGTCCCCGGCAGTCGAGGGTGGAAAGATTGTCCGCACCTTCTCGCCAAATGTCGAGCCGGCGGCGGCAAGTGCCCGGGCGGTTGCATCCGCATCATTGACGACAGGGGGAATGCGCCGCTCGAAACGAAAATCGGCTGATATGCCGTACATGGCAGCCGTTCCGCTCGCCAATCGGCCGATCTCAGTTTCCAGCTGATCACGCACCTCGGGCGTATAGGCGCGCGCCGTCCCCCCGATCTCGACGATATCAGGAATGACGTTCAGTGCCTTGCAGTCACCCGCCTGCAGGAAACAGGCGCTGACGACGGCCGGTTGCAGCGGATCGACCACCCGTCCGGCGATCGTTTGCAGCGATGACAGGAAGGTACCGGCTGCCGTGATCGGATCGCGACCGAGATGCGGCTTGGCGCCATGCGTGCCGACCCCACGAAATGTGACGTGCCAGCTGTCGGAGGAAGCTAGCTGCGGCCCCTCGACGATGGCGATCTCGTCAATCGACAGCCCCGGCATATTGTGCAGGCCATAAACGGCATCGCAGGGGAAAAGCCGGAAAAGCCCCTCTTCCACCATGCGTTTTGCACCGCCGCGGCCTTCTTCTGCCGGCTGAAAGATGAAATGCACCGTGCCGGAAAAAACCTGCGTCGCCGCCAGATACCGCGCGGCGCCGATCAACATTGCCGTATGGCCGTCATGGCCGCAGGCATGCATCTTTCCCGGAGATTTCGATTTATGGGGCCGCTCCGCCATTTCCGGCATGGCGAGGGCATCCATGTCGGCCCTCAGCCCGATCCTGCGCGTGCCATTGCCGACTTGCAGCGTTCCGACGACGCCGGTGCCGGCCAGCCCGCAATGCACGGTGATGCCGGCCTCCTCGAGAATTTTGGCGACGATCCCGGCGGTGCGTTGCTCCTCGAAGCCAAGTTCGGGATGGGCGTGCAGATCGCGGCGCAAGGCGGTGAGGAACGGCAGATCGTCCTTGATCCCGACGGGGATGCTCATGGGTCTGGATATCCCTTCATGCGAAACGGGCGCCCGAACGGCGCCCGTGCCAGATCATTTCCTTGTTCATCAAACAGCCCGCGAGTTCAACCCTTAAGCCTCTTCGACGAACACCTCCTCGCGCTTCTTCCTGACGCTGGGCAGGAAGACGACGATCAGCACAGCGACCGCGATTGCCAGAAGCGTGGCGCTGATCGGCCGCGTGATGAAGGTACTGGGATCGCCACGCGACAGTATCATGGCGCGTCTGAGGTTCTCCTCCAGCAACGGCCCGAGCACGAAGCCGAGCAGCAGCGGTGCCGGCTCGCAGCGCAGTTTTGCCAGGACGTAGCCGATCAGGCCGAAGAAGGCGACGGCATAGAGGTCGTAGACGTTCGAATTGACGCTGTAGACCCCGATCGAGCAGAAGGCCATGATGATGGGGAAGAGCACGTAGTAAGGCACGGTCAACAGCTTCACCCAGAGCCCGATCAGCGGCAGGTTGAGGATGACAAGCATCAGATTGCCGATCCACATAGAGGCGATGATGCCCCAGAACAGCGCCGGCTGCTCGGTAGCGACGTTCGGTCCCGGCACGATGCCCTGGATGATCATCGCGCCGATCATCAGCGCCATGACCGGATTGGCGGGAATGCCGAGCGTCAGAAGCGGGATGAACGAAGTCTGCGCACCGGCATTGTTGGCCGATTCCGGTCCCGCGACGCCGGCGACCGCACCCTGGCCGAATTCCTCCGGCGTCTTCGACATGCGCTTTTCCACCGTATAGGAGGCGAAGGCTGCAAGAATTGCGCCGCCACCCGGCAGAATACCGAGCGCCGAACCGATCGCCGTGCCGCGAATGACCGGAGCGATCATTGCCTTGAATTCCTGACGCGATGGCAACAGGCCGGACACCTTGGCCATCAGCACAGTGCGTGTCGATTCCCCCTCGAGATTTCGCAGGATTTCCGCCACCCCGAAGACGCCGACGGCGAGCGCCACGAAATTCAGCCCGTCCGCATATTCACGAATGCCGAGCGTGAAACGCGGCGTACCGGTATAGATATCGGTGCCGACGAGGCCGAGCAGCAGCCCGAGCGCCACCATCGCCAGCGCCTTGACGACCGAGCCATGCGCCAGCGCGATCGAGGAGACGAGACCGACGATCATCAGCGAGAAATACTCGGCCGCGCCGAATTGCAGCGCAATATCAGTAAGCGGCGGTGCGAAGATCGCCACGAGGAAGGTCGAGACCGTACCGGCAAAGAACGAGCCGAGGGCCGCGATGGCGAGTGCTGCCCCCGCCCTGCCTCTGCGCGCCATCTGATAGCCGTCGATCGCGGTGACGGCGGAAGAGGATTCGCCCGGCATGTTGATAAGGATAGCCGTCGTCGAGCCGCCATACTGGGCGCCGTAATAGATGCCGGCGAGCATGATCAGCGAGGAGACCGGCTCAAGCTGGAAGGTGATCGGCAGAAGCATGGCGATCGTCGCCGTGGCGCCGATGCCGGGCAGGACTCCGATCAGTGTGCCGAGCAGGACACCGATCAGGCAGAAGAGAAGATTGTCGAGTGTCGCCGCCGTGGCAAAACCGAGCGCGAGATTGCTGAAGAGATCCACCATCGCCTCCTAGAACCGGACCCAGGGGCCGAAACGCTCGAACGGCAGCCCGAGCCCATAGCTGAAAACAGCGACCGAAAAGATCGTCAGCAGCAGCGACAGGATGACCGCATACACCACGTTCATCCTGCGCGACGCGAAGCAGGCAATGAAGGCGGTGAAGAACAACGCCGGCGCAAATCCAAGCCCTCGCACCGTCAGTCCGAAGAAGACGGGAGCCGGCAGGATGAAGAGCATGCCGCGCCAGGCGAAGGGATCGACAGGCTCCCCCTCTACCCGCAGCGCCTGAATGAAGATGATTGCGCCGAGAAGTATCAGCGCGCAGGCAAGGATGAACGGGAAATAGCCGGGACCCATGCGCAACGCAGTGCCGAGATCGAGCCCCAGCGACTGGAGGGCAAAGAAGGCGCCGGTCGCGATGAAAAGCGCGCCGCAGATCGCATTGGTGGTATCGAAACTGATGGATTTCATGGTGTCTCCTGGAGTTGGAGATGGTTCACGTGACGCCGTTACTGCAGCGGTTGCCCTTCATCCTCCTGCTGTCCCCTTCTCCCCGCACGCGGGAAGAAGGGGATTGAAGGAGTATTCAGTCGGCGTATTCGCCGGCCGCTTCGATCACCGGCTTCCAACGTGCAATCTCGCTTTCGAGCTTGGCTTTCAAAGCAGCAGGCGTCGCATCCGCGTCGGAAGACGGCACCGTGCCGAGCTCGGCGAAACGGGCGCCGACATTGGGATCCTTCAGTGCCACCTGCAGCGACTTCGACAGGCGCTCGTTGATCTCGGCCGGTGTGCCTTTCGGCGTGTAGATGCCGTGCCAGATGCCGACTTCAAAGTCCGGCAAACCAGCTTCAACAGCCGTCGGAACGTCCTTCAGCACGTCAAGACGCTTCGGCGAGGTCACCGCATAGGCCTTGATCGTACCGCCCGTGATCTGCTTCGTCGTGTTGGTGGTCTGGTCGCACATGATATCGACCTGACCTCCGAGCAGATCGGTCATGGCAGGGCCCGTGCCCTTGTAGGGAACGGTCGTGAGCGGGGTCTGGATGGCGCTCATGAACATCATGCCGCAGAGATGCGAGGCCGCACCGATGCCGGCATTGGCAACGGTCACCTTATCATTGTTGGCCTTGACATAGTCGATCAGGCCCTTGAGGTCGGCCGGCTCGAAGTCCTTTCGCGCAACGATCGTCATCGGCACATCGGTGACGAGACCGACATATTCGAAGGCGCCGAGCGTGTCATAGGCGAGCTTGCGATAGAGCGTGGCGCTGGTCGCCATGCCGATATGGTGCAGCAGGATGGTGTAGCCGTCGGGGTCGGCATTCGCCACGCGGCCGGCGCCGAGCGTGCCGCCTGCGCCGCCGACATTTTCAACGACGATTTGCTGGCCGAGATCCTTCGACATGGATTCGGCGACGAGGCGTGCAACCGTGTCCGTTGGACCGCCGGCTGCAAAGGGCACGACCATGGTGATGGTGCGTTCGGGATAGGTCTGCGCCGAAGCGACGGCGGCGAGAAGAGAGACCGCGGCAGCCGCGGTCAGGCCGAGCATGGCCTTCAGGATTTTCATCTTTTCCTCCCTGATGAAATAAGCGGGCCCGCCGACACATCCTCCGCGCCGGTTCGGATTTCCTATTTGCCGCCGGGAACAAGCGAGCCGCAATCATCACCGCTGCTTTCGCAAGACAATTCTGTGACGGTGCAATGCAGCATGGGTCGATTTGGAAACATATGGCCGATGCGATGGGTGGAAATCCACCCATCGCATTCTGAGAAGGTGCCCATCAAGCAAGGCAGGGCTAGCTTTCAGTGATCATCATCCGCTTGTCGAGGCCGTATTTCTGCATCTTTTCGTAAAGAGTCTTGCGGGAAATGCCGAGCGACTCATAGACCGGCCTGAGGCTGCCGCCGTGCGCCACCAGCGCGCTGGCAATGACCCCTCGCTCGAATTCGGCGACCCGGTCCGCAAGCCCCGTCGCTTCCTCAGCCTGCCGTCCCCCATTATCGAGGCCGAGCACCAGACGATCGGCGGCGTTCCTGAGTTCGCGTACATTGCCGGGCCAGTCGCGCTGGCCAATGTCGGAGATCACCTCCGGCGGCACCGCCACTTCGTCGCGGCCATAGCGGGCGGCGGCCTCCCGCACCAACTGCAGGAAAAGCAGTGGAACGTCCGCCCGCCGCTGCGAGAGCGATGGCACGTGCAGCGTCGCGACGTTCAGCCGGTAGAAAAGATCGGCGCGGAAGCGGCCGGCGGCTACCTCCGCTTCCAGATCCACCTTGCTCGTCGCGATGAAGCGCACGTCGAGAGGCACGACCTCGTTCGATCCGAGCCTGGAGATCACCCGCTCCTGCAGCACCCGCAGGAACTTCGCCTGCAGATCGAAAGGCATGGAGCCGATCTCGTCGAGCAGGATCGTGCCGCCGCGCCCATGCTCGAACTTTCCGTAGCGGGGCCTGACAGCGCCAGGAAAAGCGCCGGGCTCATGGCCGAAGAGCTCGCTCTCGATGAGGTTCGCTGGCAGCGCGGCGCAATTGATCGCAATAAATGGCCGGCTCGCGCGGGCGCTGATATCGTGAAGCGCGCGAGCGACCACTTCCTTGCCCGCCCCGGTATCTCCCACGATGAGCGTATCGGCATCGCTGGCGCCGATCGCGCGGATGCGATAGCGCAGATCCACCATAACCTGAGTGCGCCCCGGCAGCCGCGCCTCGATGTCATCGCGTTTGCCGGCGACCGCCTTCAGCAGCCGGTTTTCGAGCACCAAGCCACGCCGCTCCATCGCCCGGCGGATGACGCCGGCGAGCATCTCAGGTGTGAACGGCTTCTCGATGAAATCATAGGCACCTTCGCGCATCGCCTTGACCGCAAGCTGTACGTCGCCGTGGCCGGTGACGAGAATGACAGGCACCTCCTGATCGATCTCGCGGATTTTCTGCATCAAAGTCATGCCGTCCATGCCGGGCATACGGATATCGCTGACGACGACGCCGGGAAAGCTGTAGCCGATCAGCTCCAGCACATGATCGCCGCTCGAAAAGGTCTCGACGCTGAAGCCGGAGAGCTCCAGCGCCTGCGCCGTCGAGCGGCGCAGTTCCTCCTCGTCGTCAACCAGCAGGATCTTGGCCTCGTTCATTCCGCCGCCTCCGGCATCAGCCCAGCCGACGATTGCAGCTCGATGCGGAACACCGCGCCTCCTTGAGGATGATTGGCGGTAGTCAGGCTGCCGCCGAAATCCTTGACGATGTTATAGGAGATCGAAAGCCCGAGGCCGAGCCCCTTGCCCACGCCCTTGGTCGTGAAGAAGGGGTCGAAGATGCGCTCGGCGATTGCCGCTGGCACGCCCGGTCCGTGGTCGCGCACCGTCAGCACCACCTTGCCGGCCTCCTCGAAGGCGGAAACCTCGATGCGTCTGTCATCCAGGCCTTCTACCGCATCGGCGGCATTGGAGATCACATTCACCAGCACCTGCTGCAGCCGCACCGAACCGGCGCGCACGACCGGCGGCGGCGTTCCGAGATCGAGCCGGAGCTCGGCGTCCGCCGCCTTCAGCCGCCAGGCGATGATCTCCAGCGTGTCGCGCATCGCCTCGTCGAGTGAAACCGGCCCAAGCTTCTCGTTCGGCTTGCGGGCAAAGTTGCGCAGGTGCCGGCTGATCGAGGCCATGCGGTCGATCAGCCCGCTGATCCGCCTTATGTTGTCTTGCGCCTCATCCATCCGGCCGCGGTCGATCAGCACCGAAGCACTGTCCGTATAGGTCTTGGCGGCGGCAAGCGGTTGGTTGAATTCATGCGACAGCGCGGCTGACATCTGCCCGAGCCCGGCGAGTTTGCCTGCCTGGATGAGATCGGCCTGTGTCTGGCGAAGCTGCTGCTCGGTCAGCCGCCGCTCGGCGATTTCCTCCTCGATGCGGCTGTTGACCCGAGCAAGATCGGCCGTGCGCTCCTCCACCCGCCGCTCGAGTTCGTTGCGCGCTTCGGCCTGCATCTGCATGCGCTCGGCCAGCCGCGCCCGCCGCTGGCGAATGACCGCCACAGCAAGCCCGGCGATGCAAAGGATGAGAAAGACGGCGACAAGCGCGGTGCGCGCCTGGGTGCGGATCGAGCTCGTCTCCATCAGCACATTCACCGTCCAGTCCTCCGCAGGCATGTAATGCGACAGCATCAGATATTCGCTTGCGCCCCGGTCGCTCGCAAGCGTCATCAGATCATGCGTCTCGAAGCGATGACGCGTCACCGGCAGCGCCGTCAGCATCGCATTGGCATAGCGCCGCGACGTCTCGGTGCGGGCGATACGATCGGCCGTTAGCGGCAGGATCGCGCCATAGAGCCACTCCGGACTGCCGGACATGAAAATGATACCCTCGGGATCGGAGACGAAGATCTTGTATTCGCCGCCGCTCCAGGAGGATTCGATCATGTCGATATCGACTTTGAAGACGATGACGCCGCGAATATCCGCGCCGACCCTGATCGGCGCCGAAAAATAGTAGCCGCGCTTCAGCGACGTGGTGCCGAGGGCGTAAAACCGCGCTTGCCTCCCTTCGATTGCTTCCTGGAAATAGGGCCGGTAGTTGAAATTCTGGCCGACGAAGCTTCCCGGTCCATCATAATTGCTCGCCGCGATGGTCTCCCCGTCCGGCTTCACCACATAGATGTCGGAGGATTTCAGAAGCCCGTTGATCTCCTTGAGATAGAGATTGGCCGCATCACGCAACGCCGTATCGTCGGGCGCGCTGACCAGTTCCTTGATATCGTCGTGATCGGCGATCAGTGCCGGCAGCGCCTCGTAGCGGTTGAGGTGGCCACTGAGTGCCGAGACGGCAAGGCGCAGCGCGGTTCCCGCCTGGGCGGAAGCCTCCTGCATATAGGCGCGCGTCGCAATCGCGCTTCCATAGGTGAAGAAGGCGAAAATGGCGAGCGGCACCAACATGAGCGCCGCGATGGCACGATATCTCGAAGACAGATCCGCTCCTCCCTTCTGCCTTCACTCCCCAGCAAGGCATGCCCGACGCCTCAGTTTAATGAGGCAAGCGAGGATTTCCAAGGGCTCGCCGAAACTTGACACTCGGCAGGGACGGATGTCCTATTGCTGCACCGCAAGGAGACCCGCTCATGAGCGACGACCAGACGCCCGCCGACAGCAAGCTCACCAACTCCAAGCGCCGCTGGGCGTCCGAGGGCAAGTTCCTGACCGGCCGCATCAGCAGGCCGGACACGGAACGCCTGCCGCCCGGCCAGCACCTCGTCAAGAACTGGCCGGTGCTCGATCTCGGGCAGCAGCCGGTCATTTCCACCGAGAGCTGGCGGCTTGAAGTGCGCGGCCTGGTCGAAACGACGCTCACCCTTGCCTGGGCCGATTTTCAGGCCATCGAGCAGAGCACCAGGGTCAGCGACATCCACTGCGTCACTACTTGGTCGCGCTACGATAACAAATGGAACGGCGTTTCGACGCGTGATCTGCTCGACCGCGCCATGCCGAATCCGGAAGCAGCCTTCGTCATGCTGACAAGTTACGACGGCTATACCACCAATCTGCCGCTTGCCGATTTCGCTGCCGAGGACGCGATCCTGGCGACCTCCTGGGAAGGCCTACCGCTGACACCGGAGCACGGTGGGCCGATGCGCCTCGTCGTGCCGCATCTTTATTTCTGGAAGAGCGCCAAGTGGCTGCGCCGCATCGAACTGCTAGCCGCTGACGAAGCCGGTTTCTGGGAAAAGAACGGCTACCACATGTATGGTGATCCGTGGCGCGAGCAGCGCTATTCCGACGACTGAGCCTTCGGCCGCAGGACGTGGCGAAGCGCAAGCACCGCGAGACCGAACAGAGCGGCCAGCCCCGTCAGTGACGCCATGCTGGCAGGATGAAGCGGCACCCTGCTCCAATTCGGCTTGACGATATTGGCGGTGTTAAAGGCCTCGCCGCTGAACTGGCAGGTGATGAAGGCAAGCCCGCGGCCCGCCATCTCGGCGTCGATGGCCGAGATGATTTCGCCCGCCGCGGCCGCCTCGCGCGGCATCTCACGCATCGCCATCAGCACGGCTTTCGTCGCCGCGAGATAGGCGTGGGCGCATTCGTTGAACGGGCTTTGCTCGTCCGTCACGCTCCCCGGCATCTGTCCCCAGAGGCAGTAGGAATACTGAATTTCCGCGTAGTTCAGGACACGCCGGAACGGTTCGTTCGTATCGGCCGCCCGTGATGCCAGCATGCTGATCTTGCTGCGATAATCCGAAATGACCGCCATTTCGCCGTGGGAAATTGCCGGAATCTCGAGGCCGGCATGGGTGCCGCCAGAGCTGCCCCCATGGGCAAGAGCACTTCCGATAAACATTGGCAACAGGCTTGCGATGAGACTGAGAAAAGCAAACCTGCCGATACGCCGCATCACCGGAGCGCCGGCCGCAGTCCGCTCTTGGCGACAAGATGCCGTTCTGCCAGCACTCCGAAAACAAGGCCGAGCGCTGCCCAAAGGATCGCGTGCATGCCAAGCGTGGTCGCGCGGAACCGCCAGAGCACCGTGGCCGAGAAATTCTCCGGCACCTCGTTGATCGGCGGCAGCAGATAGAGAACCGCGCCGATGAAGACGAGATAGGCGATGCCGGCGATGATCGCGCCGTTCCAGAGACCGAAGCGCTCGCCAAGGCGTCGCGACAGCGCGATCGCCGCAATCAGCGAGGCGAGCGAAACGACGATCATCAGGAAGAACAGTTCGGTCCTGACACCGATCGTATCGGAACTGCCGACCGCCGGCGGGTTGGCCGGATACTTGATGCCGGGAACCAGAACGACCGCCACGAAGGCGGCAAGGGCGATGACGGCCGAGGTGCCGCGGGGCGAAAGCCTGCCGAAGCGGCCGTGCACGAAAGCGAAGGTGAGCGAGAAAAGCCCGCCGACGGCGATGCAGTAGGCCATGACGCCTGTGAAAAGGCCGAGACCGGCCTGCGTGGCACGGCTGACGATTTCAGGCTCGGCAGCTTCGCCCGCCGCCTGAGCGTTAGCCTCCTCGAAGGCGATCGCCGCATCGACCAGCGGCTCGCCGACGGTATGGGCGAAGACAAAAACGAGGATACCAGCAATCAGGCCCGCGAGCATGCCGCGAAGCAGAAGGTTTCCAACCATGTCAGTATTCCCTTAGTGGCAGGGAAAGCCGAGGAGATGGCGGGCATCATGCACGAATTCGTGCACATACATGCCGTTGAACAGCGCCATCGCGCCTTCCTCGGTGCCGACGAAATAAAGAACGATCAGCATCAGCAGACCGCCGAAAATCCCCCAGGGAAGGATATCGCCGGCGGGGATCGGAGTCGGCGCAGCGACGGGCGCGAAAGTGGTGTCAGACATGTATTCCTCCGGAATGACGCGTTCAGTCGAAAGAGTGTTGTGCGGCAGGGTCTGACTTCCAGCGCGATGAGCTTTCGACACGCTGGTCACAGTGGCGCGACCGCGCCGGATTTCCACCGGCTTCCAAACCCGCAACAGCACGTTTATATCTGCACGCCGAAGAAACTGTCAACGTAACTTCACGAAGCGGCAAAGGCCGTCCCCATTCCATCCTCGGAGATCAGAACAACCGTGAATACGCGCCTCACCTGGATCTGCCACGGCGCGACGGCGGCGAACCGCAAGGCCCGGTTTCCGCTCGACGAACCGTTGGAAGAAAAGGCAGTGGAAGAAGCAGCCAGGGTCGCTGCGCTCCCTCACGCGGATCGTATTGTCACCAGCCCCGCCTTGCGCGCCCGCCAGACGGCCGACGCGCTCCTTCTCGAAGGGCGGATAGACCCATCGCTCCGCGACTGCGATCACGGTCGTTGGGCTGGCAGGTCGATCCAGGCGATCGAGTCGGAAGAGCCGGAAAACCTCATGGCCTGGATGACCGAGCCGGAGGCGGCCCCTCATGGCGGCGAGAGCCTTCTTGACCTGCGGAAGCGCGTCGCTGGCTGGATGGAGGCGCAGTCCGAGCAGGGCGGTCACGTCATCGCTGTCAGCCATGCGGCCGTCATCCGGGCGGCCGTCGCGCATGTGCTTCAGGCGCCGCCCTCCTCCTTCTGGCTGACCGACGTCGAACCACTCGCCATCCTTCGCATGACAAGCAATGGAAGCCGCTGGTGTTTGCGCTTCCAGCATTAGAGATTCCTTATTTTCTCCAGCCTTGCACAAGCAAATCGCGTCATCCCTGTTGAACCCGGTTTTGCGGGGACTACTTCCTTGTCCCAAGGAGATGGAAGAATGGCATATGATTGGAGTGGAGAGCGTACGCGGCGCCTGCGGTTGATGCGCGTCGCCACGTTCACGCTTCTGGCCGGTCTCATCCTCAGCGTTCCGCTGTTGATCGTCACCGCCTGAAGCACGAGAAAAGGCGAGCGATGCGTCAGCACGCTCGCCTTCGTTCTTCTGGGGCATCTTTTCGGCCTGAACCTGCAGCAAGATTTTTCTCCTGAACGGGACCGGCGAAACAGCGTCGGTGCCGATCCTGGCTGCATTGCAACGCTGCCGACGGCCAACCTCAAACTGCCCCCTCTGATAATTCGCCTTCTAGTTTCAACGAACATTTCAGATTTTTGTGATATCCCGGCGCGGGTGGAGATGGAGAAGGCATAATGCCGGTGTTTTTCCAGAGCAGGGCCGGAAGGCAATGCATGTCGATCGTCGGTTTGGGGATAACCCTCTGGCTCCTCGCTGCCTTGCTGCAGTTCGACGACAGCCTGGTTTCCTTCATGACCGCATTCGGCAACTACGGCGCCGACAAGCTCGTTCTGGGGCTCGGCATCGCCGGCGCCATGAGCTTCATCTATTCGGTCCTGCGTATTGCCGATCTGCGCAAGGAAATGGAACTGCGGGTCGCCGCCCAGGCGAAGGCCGACTGGACGGCAACTCACGACCACCTGACTAAGCTGCCGAACCGCTACGCCTTCGAGCGCAAAATTCTCTCACGGCCGGTCAGGAACGACGACGAAATCCAGGAATGGGACAACAGCGTCACCATCTTCTCCGTAGACCTCGACGGCTTCAAGAAAGTCAACGATCTTGTCGGCCACAAGGGCGGCGACGTATTGTTGATCGAAGTGGCTAGACGCATCTGCGCGCTCGGCAATGCCGATTGCGTCTACCGGTTCGGCGGTGATGAATTCATCATCGTTGCCTTCGCTCTGACGGCGGAGCGCGAGGAACGTTTCGCCAAGCTGTTGATCCAGGCCGTCACCCGACCGATTCATATCGACGGATTTGCCGTAGAAGTTGGCGCCAGCGTCGGTTACGATCGATGGGTCGAGGGCAGCGAACCGCTGGGAGACGCCGCCCATCGTGCTGACCTCGCCATGTATGAGGCCAAATCACGCGGCCCCAACCATTATCTCGTCTTCGAAACTTCGATGCAGGACAAAGTAACGGAGCGCGCTTCCCTGGAGGCCAGACTGCGCGCCGCAATCGCCACCAAAGCTATCAAGCCGTTCTATCAACCGCTGATCGACCTGAAGACTGGCCAGCTTTGCGGTTTCGAAGCCCTCGCACGCTGGATAGACGAGGATGGTGTCAACATTCCGCCGCCTGTTTTCATCGACATCGCCGAAGAAACCGGGATGATCACCGCCTTGTTCGAGGATCTCCTTGCTCAGGCCTGCAGCGATGCGCTCACCTGGCCGGCGCATGTCATGCTGTCATTCAACGTCTCCGCGGTGCAGATGGAAGACCGGCTGTTGACGTCCCGCATCCTTAAGGTCCTTTCCGCAAGCCGGCTGCCGCCACAGCGCCTTGAAATTGAGATTACCGAAAACGCGCTGATACAGGATCCCGCTGTCGCCGCCGTTATTCTCGAAGAGCTGCATGCCGCCGGCATCCAGATCGCCCTCGACGATTTCGGCACTGGCTATTCGAGCCTCGCCCAGCTCGCCCGCTACCGCTTCGACAAGATCAAGATCGACAAAAGCTTCATCGCCACTTATCGCGACGACGAACGCCAGGAAAAGATCGTCCGCGCCATGCTTGGCCTCGGCAGAAGCCTCAACATCAAGACGACCGCGGAAGGCGTCGAGGAACACGGCCAGCTTGCCTTCCTGCTGCAGCTCGGCTGCGACGTCGGCCAGGGCTATCTTTTCGGCAAGGCGATGCCCGCCGACGAGGCCAGCATCTTCATCCGCAATCGTAATGCCAATCTGGCATCGAGGGCCTGACCCCCGCGCAATTCAGCAGACTGCCCAAGCTTCGGGTCGCCCCCTACGCATCGTCAGCATAACTCGCGCCGGCCGGCCATTGCAGGCCGGAGTTCTTGCCCTCATTGTGCCGTGAGATCCGATGACAGCACGGTCGGGGGTCGAGGCCGGCAGGCGTGGCGATCGGCCGAAGTGACGGCGACCGCCGAAGGATGCCTTTCCAGCGCGAGTTTTGGCGCTAAGTTCGGCCATCGTGACGACGGCGCGGAGTCTCTGAAGACATGTCATCCACCGACCTCCTCCTGACCTTCAATGCCGGCTCATCGACGGTGAAGATCGGCATCTTTTCAATCGAGGGCGCCGAGGCACGGCACCTCGGCAAGGGTGTCATCGATCTCCGCGCCGAACCGCTCTCCCTCGGCCTGACCAAGGGGTCGCAGAGAGTTGACATGCCGCTCAAAGCGAAGCTGACGGACGATCTGCACGGGGTCATCGACGAGACCTTCACGCTTCTCGCCGATCATTTCGATATGACTGCCGCTGCCGCTGCCGGCCACCGCGTCGTTCATGGCGGTGAGCGCTTCACGAGCGCCGTCGCGCTAGATGACGACGCTATCGAGGGGATCGAAGCCCTGATACCGCTCGCCCCCCTGCACCAGCCGCAAGCGCTACGCTTCATCCACGCGCTCCGCCATCTGAAGCCGCATCTTTTGCAGATGGCCTCCTTCGATACCGCCTTCCATTCCACGCAGGACGATCTGGTTCGCCGCCTCGCGATACCGCGGTCCTTGCATGACGAGGGGATCAAGCGTTACGGCTTCCACGGGCTTTCCTATAAGTTCATCGCTGGCGAACTTGCGCGCAGGGCACCGCATGCGGCAAAGGCCGTGGTCGCCCATCTCGGCAGCGGCGCCAGCCTCTGTGCGCTGGAAAACGGCATCAGCCGCGACTGCAGCATGGGCTTTTCGACCCTCGACGGCATCCCGATGGCGACTCGCCCGGGCTGGCTCGATCCCGGCGTCATCCTGCATCTGGCAGGAGAGAGAAAGCGATCCCTGCGAGAGATCGAGGATTTGCTCTATCACCGCTCAGGCCTGCTCGGCGTTTCCGGCATCAGCGCCGACACGCGCTATCTGTTGAAGGACGGCCGGCCGGAAGCGCGCCAGGCGATCGACCTCTTCACGCTGCGAATTGCCGGCGAGATCGGCCGCATGGCGGTAACGCTCGGCGGCCTCGATGCCGTCGTCTTCACCGCCGGCATAGGCGAGCATCAGCCGGATGTCCGCGCCGGCGTGGCGGAACGGCTGTCCTGGCTCGGCCTTTCGATCGACGAGAAAGCCAATGCCGCCAATGGTTTCATGATCAGCACCAGGGAAAGCCCCATGGCCGCCCATGTCATTGCCACGGACGAAGAACAGGTGATCGCCGATGAGGCGCTGTCCGTTCTTCGCGCCCGCTGATCCAAATCAATGGCGCGCCGGCGCCGGCGGCTAGAATTGACGTTGAAAGCATTTTCGAACGGGAGAAGCCCATGGAAAAGCATGTCTCGACCGCCGCCGCCCTGACCGATGCTGAACTCACCCTGATCGACCGCTATTGGCGGGCGGCCAACTACCTCTCGGTCGGCCAGATCTACCTGCTCGCCAATCCGCTGCTGCGCGAGCCGCTGAAACCCGAGCACATCAAGCCCCGCCTGCTCGGTCACTGGGGCACGACACCAGGCCTCAACTTCATTTATGCGCATCTGAACCGCCTCATCCGCGCCCACGATCTCAATATCATCTACATGTGCGGCCCCGGTCACGGCGGGCCTGGCATGGTCGCCAACACCTATCTCGAAGGTACCTACAGCGAAATCTATCCCGATATTTCCGAAGACACTGAAGGGATGCGCAGGCTCTTCCGACAATTCTCGTTTCCCGGCGGCATCCCGAGCCATGCGGCGCCGGAAACGCCGGGATCGATCCATGAAGGCGGCGAACTCGGCTACGCCCTCGTCCACGCCTTTGGCGCTGCCTTCGACAACCCCGACCTGATCGTCGCCTGCGTCGTCGGAGACGGAGAGGCAGAGACCGGGCCATTGGCCGCCAGCTGGCATTCCAACAAGTTCCTGAATCCCGCCCGCGACGGCGCCGTTCTGCCGATCCTGCATCTGAACGGCTACAAGATCGCCAATCCGACCATTCTCGGCCGGGCCGGTGACGACGACCTGCGACGTCTCTTCGAAGGCTACGGCTACGAGCCGTTTTTCGTCGACGGCCACGAGCCAAGCGACATGCATCAGCAGATGGCCTCGACCTTCGACCAGATCTTCGACCGCATCCGCGATATCCAGGTGCAAGCCCGCAGCGGCGCTGCGAAGGGCTGCCCGCGTTGGCCGATGATCGTGCTGCGCAGCCCCAAGGGCTGGACCGGGCCGAAGGAAGTCGACGGCAAGAAGGTGGAAGGCTTCTGGCGAGCCCACCAGGTGCCGGTCTCCAATTGCCGCGAGAACGAAAGTCATCGCAAGATTCTCGAAGACTGGATGCGGAGCTACGATCCCGAAGACCTGTTCGATGCCGATGGCCGGCTGAAAACCGATCTGCGGGCACTGGCGCCCGTCGGCAACCGCCGCATGGGCGCCAATCCGCATGCCAATGGCGGTTTGCTGCGCCGGGAACTCAATGTTCCCGATATAGGCGAATATGCGGTTGACGTGGTCAAGCGCGGCAGCGTCGTGGCCCAGTCGACGGAGATCCTCGGCCATTACCTGCGCGACACGATGAAACTCAACGCAGAGGCGGCAAACTTCCGCGTCTTCGGCCCCGACGAGACGGAGTCGAACCGCCTCGGCAGCGTCTTCGAGGTCACGAACCGTGTGTGGATGGAGGATATCGAACCATTTGATGTCCATCTCTCTCGCGATGGACGCGTCATGGAAGTACTTTCGGAACATCTCTGCCAGGGATGGCTCGAGGGCTACCTCTTGACCGGCCGGCACGGCCTCTTTTCCTGCTATGAGGCCTTCATCCACATCATCGATTCCATGTTCAACCAGCACGCCAAATGGCTGAAGGTGACGCGCGAACTCGAATGGCGGAAGCCGATCTCATCGCTGAACTACTTGCTGACCTCGCATGTCTGGCGCCAGGACCATAACGGCTTCAGCCACCAGGACCCTGGCTTCGTCGACCTCGTCGCCAACAAGAAAGCCGACATCGTCCGCATCTACCTGCCGCCGGATGCCAACACCCTGCTCTGGGTCGGCGATCATTGCTTGCGCACCTATGACCGCATCAATGTCATCGTCGCCGGCAAGCAGCCGGAGCCGCAATGGCTGTCGATGGACGAAGCGGTAAAACATTGCGAAGCCGGTATCGGGATTTGGCACTGGGCAAGCAACGAGGACGACACGATCTCTCCTGATCTCGTCATGGCCTGCGCCGGCGATGTCCCGACGATGGAAACGCTCGCCGCCGTCGATCTTCTGCGCAAGGCCATTCCCGAGCTAAAGATCCGGACCGTAAACGTCGTCGACCTATTAGCACTGCAATCCAGGGACCAGCATCCGCATGGCCTTTCCGAGGAGGCCTTCGACGCGATCTTCACCACAGATAAGCCGGTTATTTTCGCCTATCACGGCTATCCCTATCTCATTCACCGCCTGACCTACAAGCGCACCAACCACGAGAACATCCACGTCCGCGGCTTCGTCGAGGAGGGAACGACGACAACGCCTTTCGACATGACTGTCCTCAACGAACTTGACCGCTTTCATCTCGCCATCGAAGCCATCGAGCGGGTGCCGGGCCTGAAGGAGAAGGCGAAAGACGCGCTCGCCGCCTTCCGCGGCAAGCTTGCGGAGCATTACGACTACGTCAGAGAGTACGGAGAGGACATGCCGGAGGTGCGGGACTGGACGTGGCCGACGGCGTGAGACATCTGCGAGTGACGCGCGACGCGGCATAGCCGAATGCCGGAATGCTATGCCCGTTCAAGCCGAGCTTTTTCGTTCGTCCGCCAAACCCGTGGCGTTGCGCCGGTGTATTTTAGAAAGAAGCGCGAGAAATAGGCGGGATCGGCAAAGCCGAGGCGAAATCCGATCTCCTGCACGCTGCCGATCGCAAAGACGAGCTGGCGCTTCGCCTCTTCGATCAGTTTGCCGGCGATCAGCTCATGCGGGGTTTTTCCTGTCATCGACCGGACGATACGGGTGAGGTGCGTCGGTGAAACTCCAAGTTCCTTGGCGTAAAAGGAAGCGGGCTTGTGCGATCGAAAATGCTGCTGAATGAGTTCGTTCAGCATGTCCATCCGCCGTTCGTTCTCGTTTGACATAAGCTCATGTGTATCCCCCTCATGGGAAATCCGCGCCGTCAGTCGCAACGCCAGCCCCACATAGGCGCCCAATACTTCGTTGCGGCCACCGCGGCGGTTTTCGAATTCGTCACCCAGCCTCCTCAGCGTCTGCATGACGTAGGCAGCCTCCGCATTATCCGGGTCGAGCGGCGTCAGATGCGGCATCGCCAGCCACTCGCCGAGACTGCTTCGCTCGCCCGGGGGATGGCTGAGATGGGATCTCAAGATGGTGATCACGAGGCCGTCGATATCGCGTGAGAAGCGAAAACCATGGTTGAGCCCAGGGGGAATCGTGATGACTGCGGGCGGACGAATGGCATGGCTGTTCTTGCCGAAAATCGCATCGCCCGAACCGGCTTCGATGTACAATATCTGAAAGAAGCTCTCGTGGCGATGAAGCCGAATCTCCCATTGATGCAGGCTGCTGCGGGAGCGGATTGTTTCGCAATGCAACCAAAAATCGGGTGATCTCCCGGTATTTTCGCCATAGAGCTCGTACGTCGGTATATGCCTGCTCATCGGCTCCCTCCCCCGCCAATGTTCGATAATTGCAATTTTTCGGCCGGAATGTCCATTGTTGCGGCAATGGCGGCGGGGCAGAATCTAACAAAACGCAAAAATGCGAGGGAGGAAGCATTTGCGAACTAAAGTCGCCATTATCGGTTCGGGGCCATCCGGCCTGCTGCTCGGTCAGCTTTTGACCGAAGCTGGAATTGACAACGTCACCCTCGACCGCGTGAGCAAGGACTATATCCTCGGCCGCGTCCGCGCCGGCGTGCTGGAGGAAGGCACTGTCGGGCTGTTGGACGAGGCCAAAGCTGGAGCAAGATTGCATGCCGAAGGCTTGCCGCATGACGGCTTCTCACTGGCCTTCGACGGGCGCGACCATCGCATCGATCTTCACGAACTCACCGGCGGCAAGCGCGTGACCGTCTATGGACAGACCGAGGTGACGCGCGATCTCATGGAGCGGCGGGAAGCTTGTGGCGCCGTTTCAATCTATGACGCCGCCGATGTGGCTCCGCATGCTATCGACGGTGGCTCGCCCTTCGTCACCTACCTGAAGGATGGCATCAGCCACCGCATCGATTGCGATTTCATCGCCGGCTGCGACGGCTTTCATGGAATAAGCCGCAGAGCCGTTCCCGAACAGGCGATCCGAAGTTTCGAGAAGGTCTATCCCTTCGGCTGGCTGGGGCTGCTCGCCGAGGTGGCGCCCGTAAGCCATGAACTGATCTACGCCAACCACCCGAGGGGCTTCGCGCTCTGTTCGATGCGCTCGGCCAGGCGCAGCCGTTACTATATCCAGTGCCCGCTCGACGCGAAGATCGAAGACTGGAGCGACGAGCGCTTCTGGGACGAGTTGAGACGGCGCCTACCGGCTCATCACGCCGAGGCATTGAGGACCGCCCCATCCTTCGAAAAATCGATCGCGCCGTTGCGCTCCTTCGTCACCGAGCCCATGCGTTTCGGCCGGCTTTTCCTCGTCGGCGACGCCGCCCATATCGTGCCGCCGACCGGCGCCAAGGGGCTGAACCTTGCAGCAAGCGATGTCCATTACCTCTTCCGCGGGCTCCTCGAACATTACCGCGAAGGCTCCGACAGCGGCATCGACGCATATTCGCAGACGGCGCTCGCCCGCGTATGGAAAGCCGTGCGGTTTTCCTGGTGGATGACGACGATGATGCACCGGTTCCCCGATACAGGCGATTTCGATCAGAAGATTCAGGAAGCCGAACTCGACTATCTCACGCATTCTCGTGCAGCCTCCACGGTGCTCGCGGAAAACTACGTGGGATTGCCGTTCTGAGACGAAGGGGGAAGAAAGCTGCGATACGCCGGTGAACAGCGACAGTCAGGACGACACAGAACCATAACCGGCAAATCATGTGTTTGGGGATTTATTTCATTTTACATCACCATTTCGCATGACAAGCTAACCTGAAATTCAATACGGCGCTGGAGTACGCCGAAAAGGGAGAGAGAAGAATGAGGAAGCTGTTTCTGGCCGCCGCCGCGGCTATCGCCATGGGCGCTAGCGCCTATGCCGACACCATCAAGGTCGGCGTCATCGGGCCGTTCTCTGGCCCGTTCGCGCTGCAGGGCAAGAACTTCAAGGCCGGCATCGACGCGTATATGGCTGTCAACGGCAACAAGGTCGGCAGCGACACGGTCGAGATCGTCTATCGCGACGTGCCGCAGGCCGATCCAGCCCAATCGAAGGCACTCGCGCAGGAACTGATCGTCAAGGAAAAGGTCCAGTATCTCGCCGGCTTCTATTTCACCCCCGACGCCATGGCGGTGACGCCGATCCTGAAGCAGGGCAACGTGCCGATGGTCATCATGAACGCCGCCACCTCGGCGATCGTCACCAAGAGCCCGCTCGTCGTACGCACCTCGTTTACAACATGGCAGACCTCGACGCCGATCGCCAAGGTTGCCTTCGACGCCGGCGTCAAGAAGGTGATTTCGGTCGTCAGCGATTACGGGCCGGGTATCGACGCCGAGAATGCGTTCAAGGCCGGTTTCGAGAAGACCGGCGGTGAGGTGGTCGAGGCGATCCGCATGCCGCTCGCGACCAACGACTTCAGCCCGATCATGCAGCGCATCAAGGATTCCGGCGCCGAGGGCGTCTTCGCCTTCCTGCCATCGGGCCCGACGACGCTTGGCTTCGTCAAGGCTTATAACGAGAACGGCTTAAAGGCCGCCGGCATCAAGTTCTTCGCGCCTGGTGACCTGACGCAGGAATCCGATCTGCCGGCCCTCGGCGATGCCGCACTCGGCATCCAGACGACGTTCCACTATGCCGTTTCGCACGACTCGCCGGAGAACAAGGCCTTCGTCGATGCTGCCGCCAAGGCGATCGGCAACAAGGCCGAACTCTCCTTCCCCGCGGTCAGCGCCTATGACGGCATGTATGTCATCTACAAGATGATCGAGGCGACCGGCGGCAAACAGGATGCTGAGAAGGCCGTCGATGCGGTGAAGGGTCTTGCCTGGGTAAGCCCGCGCGGTCCGGTGTCGATCGATCCGGAAAGCCGCCATATCACGCAGAACATCTATCTGCGCGAAGTCACCAAGGCCGATGACGGAACCTACATCAACAAGGAAATCCAGACGTTCGAGAAGCAGGGCGATCCGGGCCTTGCGGCGGCCAAATAAATCGAGCCTCAGAACCTGCGGCGGGCTTGGACATCAGAGGCCCGTTGCATTGAAGTGGGTATTTCCATGCAGACAGTCTTCAGCATAGCCGTCGACGCGCTTGCCTATGGCATGGTGCTCTTCGTGATATCGATCGGACTATCCGTCACCATGGGGCTGATGCGTGTCGTCAACCTGGCGCACGGCGCCTTCGCCATGATCGGAGGCTATATAGCCTCCTATGCCGCACGCGACCTCGGCCTTGGTTATGCGGTCGCGGTCGTCGCCGCCGTCGTCGCCACCATCATCATCGCGATCCCGCTCGAGCGTTTTCTATACCGCCGCATCTATGGCGCCCCTGAATTGACCCAGGTGCTGATGACCATCGGAATCACCTTCTGCATCATTGGCATTGCAAACTACGCAATGGGACCGACGCTGAAAACCATACCGCTTCCCGGTGCCCTGCAGGGCTCTGCCGATCTCGGCTTTCGCACTATTCCCATTCACCGGCTTTTCGCGATCCTTTGCGGGCTCGCCGTTGCACTCGCGCTCTGGTTCGCAATCGAGAGAACCAGCTTCGGCGTCAAACTGCGTGCCTCCGTGGATGATGCGGCGATGGCTGCGGCACTCGGCGTGCGTACCGAAATCATCTATGCGGTGAGCTTTGCCGTCGCAGTCGGGCTTGCCGCTTTCGGCGGCGTGGTCGGGGCCGAACTCCTGCCGGTCGAACCCTATTACGCGCTGCGATACATGGTCACCTTCCTGGTCGTGGTTTCGGTCGGCGGCGCTGGTTCCATTCCGGGAGCGCTGATCGCCTGCCTGTTGCTCGGAGCAATTGACACGACGGGACGATATCTGATGCCGGAATTCGGTGAATTCTTCTTCTACCTCGCCGTGATTGCCATCATCTGCGTCTTCCCGCGCGGCCTTGCCGGAAGGATGAAATGAGATGGCGCTTGTCATGAACAGCGAAAACGAACGTGTCCAGCATCAGCGCAGCTTCAGCGGCGATCTCGTCGGAATAACAGCCATCATGGCCATCGGCGCGATCGGCTACTTCGCGTTACCCGACAATCTCGCGCTCTTGACGCGGATGATCACGATCGCCCTGCTCGTCCTGTCGCTCGACCTTGTTACCGGTTATTGCGGCGTCGCCACGCTCGGCCATGCCGCGCTCTTCGGCTCCGGCGCCTATGCCGCCGGGATCTTATCGGCGCATTACGGCATTAACGACCCGCTGCTGATGATGCTTGCCGGCGTTGCTGCCGGTGCGATTGGCGGACTGCTGTCGGGCGCAATCATCCTGCGCGCACATGGATTGCCGCAGCTCGTACTATCGATCGCCCTCATCCACCTCTTCCATGAATTCGCCAACAAGGCCTCGTCCTGGACGGGAGGCAGTGATGGGCTTTCCGGCATCGCGCCGGACCCGATCTTCGGGCTTTTCGAATTCGACCTCTACAGTCAAACCGCCTTCTTCTTCGGAATGGCACTGCTGTTGATCGTCTTCGTGCTGCTGCGATGGCTGGTTCGCTCGCCCTTCGGCATGCTCTGCCGCGGCATCCGGCAAGATCCGCTGCGCATCCGCGCCATGGGTGGCTCGCCGAAGGCGGCCTTCATCAGGATGTACGTCATCTCCGGCGCCGTTGCCGGTGTCGGCGGCGCTCTGAATGCAATCTCGACCCAGGTCGTTGGCCTCGACAGCCTGTCCTTCACCCAATCGGCGGAGGCGCTGGTCATGCTCGTGCTCGGCGGCACCGGCTCCCTCTTCGGCGCACTCTCCGGCACCGTCATCTTCATACTCTTCGAGGATTACGTCTCCGCCGCCAATCCCTTCCACTGGCTGACCATGGTCGGGGCGCTGCTGATCGCCGTCGTGCTGTTTGCGCCGAAAGGCCTGTTCGGCACGACTGCCGCCTTCGTCAGCCGCCGGAAGGAAGCGCGCGCATGAGCCCGGTCTTCGAAGTCTCCAACCTCAGGAAAGCCTTCGGCGGCCTGGCCGTCACCAACGATGTCTCGCTGGCGATGGCGCCGGGCGATCGCATCGCGCTGATCGGTCCGAACGGCGCCGGCAAGACCACCTTCGTCAACCTCGTCACCGGCAATCTTTCTCCGGACTCCGGCGAGGTTCGCCTCGGCGGCGAGGCGGTGACGAGGATCGATGCGATCGGGAGGGTCAAGCGCGGCCTCGTGCGGTCCTTTCAGGTGACGCGGCTTTTCCAGGACATGACACCCGCAGAACATGTGGGACTTGCGGTCCTTCAACGCGACGGAAAGACTAAGCGGATGTTCGGAAATTTCCTCGCGATGTCTGAGGTGATGGCAGAGGTCGACGAACTCTTGGGAAAACTCGGGCTGGCGTCGCTGATGCATCGCAGGGTGAGCGAGATAGCCTATGGCCAGCAACGGCTGCTCGAAATCGCGGTGGCGCTGGCGCTGAAGCCGAAGGTGCTGCTGCTGGACGAGCCGGCTGCCGGCGTGCCGCAGAGTGATACCGGCCGTATCGAGCAGGCGCTTGCCGACCTTCCCGGCGATCTCGCCGTGCTGATGATCGAACACGACATGGATCTCGTCTTCCGCTTCGCCAAACGCGTCATCGTACTTGCGGCGGGCGCAATCATCTTCGATGGCCTGCCAGCCGACGTCACCAAGGATGCGCGCGTGCGCGAGGCCTATCTCGGGAGTTATGCCAATGCCAGCCCTGTCGCTTGAGGTCGACAATCTCTCGGCCGGATACGGGCCGACGCGGGTGCTCGAAGGTATCTCCCTCTCCGTCTCGGCAGGCGCCCGCCTTGCCGTGCTCGGCCGCAACGGCATGGGCAAGACCACGCTCCTGGCAACCCTTGCCGGCCAGACCAGGAGATATGAAGGCCAGATCCGCCTCGGCGGCTCGGATGTCTCCGCAGCACCGAGCGCAACGCGCGCCCGTAAGGGTCTCGGTTATGTGCCTCAGACACGCTGCGTCTTTCCGACGCTGACGGTCGAAGAGAACCTTTTCGTCGGCCTGAAGGGGCGGCCGAAGACGGCGCTGGAGGAAGCCTATACCCTGTTCCCGCGACTGAAGGAGCGCCGCCGCAACCTCGGCAACCAGCTCTCCGGCGGCGAGCAGCAGATGCTTTCAACGGCCCGCACCATTCTCGGCCTGCCTTCCGTTCTGCTGCTCGACGAGCCGCTCGAGGGCCTTGCGCCTGTCATTTGCGAGGAACTGATGGCCGCCTTCGCCGATCTTGCCAAAAAAGGCGATATGACCATCCTTCTTGTCGAGCAGCGCATTCAGAGCGCGCTCGATTTTGCCGATCAAGTCATCATCCTCGAACGAGGGCGGCTGGCCTGGACGGGAACGCCGGAAACTCTGGCCAGAGATCAGCAGGCCCTTGAGCGCCTGCTCGGCGTCGGCGGCCTTCATTGACATGCGCTGAAGAACGATCGGCGCTGCCGATCAAATCAAGTTCAGCTTCAGTCTGCGAGGAGCGCAGAACAACAGATACAATATATCGTCATGATGACGTCATCGGTTACGCGGCATTATTATCCCGCCGTCGATTTATCCTTGCGAAATAATCGGCAGCGATCTCTGTGTTTGACTAGTGAGCTGCAGATATCTGGATCCACGCGATCTGACCTGTAGAGTTGATCGCCGGACCGGTCATTTTTCGTTGCCAGACACTCGATAGAGTTGCATAGTCCGACAACACATTAGACGGGAGGGAGAGATGGCAAATCACAAGCCGTTCGCAGGCGACGTATACTTGCCTGTTTTCGATATCAACGATCCAATCAGCGGCGACATTCTTGAGAATTCCTACGATACCGACGGAGATCAGCTGCGCCTGAATTTCGTCAACGGACAGCGGATCAAGCAGCCGGCGGATGCGGACGATCCCGCTACGACGACGATCATCGAAGGCAAATACGGCACGCTCACCATCAGCTCCGACGGTAGCTACACCTATGCGCTCGACTATTCAAAGCCGGAGGTGGCGGCGCTCGGGCCTGGAGATCAACTCGTCGATCAGTTCAACTTCAAGATTTCCGACGGCAAGGGCGCAACCGACTTCGGGCTGCTCAACATCGCGGTCGATCTGCCGGAACGCGGCGATGTCTTCGTCAGTTTCGAGGACGTCGGCAATCACGACTTCCCGACAGGCTACAAGGGCTTCGACTGGGGCGCCTGGCGTGACGGCGACGACGCGACCGTGCGCGAGGAGACCGACGGCAATCACTACCTGTCGGGCGGCGTCTTCTGGACGCCGATCTACTCGGCCGATGGCGGCCCCTTCCAGATCAAGCAGTTCGAAGTCGCGAACGGAACTTCCGACTATGACAACGTCCTGACGATCGAAGGCCGGCTGAACGACACCATCGTCTTCTCCACCACCATGACCATAACCGCCGACAGCATCGACGATCCCCAGCTGATTGATCTCAGTGCCTACGGCAACATTGATTATCTCCTGCTCGACAGTGAACCGATCGTCACAGAGAACAGCGGCCCCGATTATTTCGGCGCGCAATACGACAATTTTTACTTTGTCGTTTGAGCGATGGAGAAAGAGCATCTTTCCGAGCGCGTACCGCAGCGGCTGTCCAATAGCGATTTCTTGCGATAGCTGATCGACCTGGGCCCTGTTAGCATCAGATCGTCCGAGGAGGGACGATTTTGCTGGGGTGGAGGAAATGATGCAGACAATCGGGATCAGGTTAGCGGCGGTCATGTTCTCGCTGGCCGCATGGGCGATTATTATCGCTGCCGCATCCCATCTTTGGGCGATGAGGATGCCGATATTGCATTTGGCGCTCTACAGATAGCTGTTGTCGGCGTAGCGGAAATCTTGAGGCTGAACTGTTTTGTCCTCTCGCCGCTATGTTTGGTGCTGGGACATGCTACCGCGCCGGCCGGAACAGGCTCAACACCGCCGCCACAGTCGCAAATTCTTCAATGTGTGCGCGGCTTGAGAGATAGGTGACGTTCTGCACCGGAGACATGTCGGATATCGATCTGGAACAGAGGACATTGCAAACCATCGACAACCCGTTCGGCACGAGGTTGTCACCCATGTCTTAGGTACAATCTGTTACCTATGTCTCCGGTATGGACATTGAAGGAGATGGTAGCGGAGGAGGGATTTGAACCCCCGACACAAGGATTATGATTCCTCTGCTCTGACCTACTGAGCTACTCCGCCACTGGTCAAACGATACCTGCTCGCGAAGCGCTGCGGGCTCGTGGGATGAGCGGCTTATAAGGTGCGCTTCGGCTTTGTGTCAAGCACATGATGGAGAAAAACCCTACGCTTCGCCGGCCGTCGTTTCCGATGGCTTCAAGCGGCGACGGGGCCGGCCAGCAGGGCCTTGAGCGAGGCTTCAGCCGAGGGTTCGCGCTCGGAGCGCTCGATGAAGCCGCCGCCGAAGACGCGGGCGTCGTCGCCGGGCGCGGAATAAAGCGCGCAGGCTTGGCCGGGCGCAATGCCCGCCTCGCCAACCGTCAGATCGACATAGGTGCCTGTCGCGTCGGTATGCAGCACGGCGGGCGCCGGTGCCCGCGTCGAACGGACTTTGGCGTAGCAGGCAAAACCGCTGCCGGAAGCGGCCTCCGAGAGCGGGATGTCGCCCAGCCAATTAACGTCGCGCAAATAGACGCGGTGCGTTTCCAGCGCCTCCTTCGGTCCGACGATGACACGGCGTGAGCGGGCGTCGAGGTAGACGACGTAGAGCGGCTCGCCGGTCGCGATGCCGATGCCGCGGCGCTGGCCGATGGTGAAGTGCAGGATCCCTTCATGAGTGCCGAGCACTCGGCCATCGAGATGGACGATCTCGCCGGCGAGCGCCGCATTCGGCTTCAGCTTGGTGATGATGTCGGAATATTTGCCCTGGGGCACGAAGCAAATATCCTGGCTATCGGCCTTCTTGGCGACGACGAGGCCCATCTCTTCGGCAAGCCTGCGGGTCTCGGCCTTCGGCAGGCCGCCTAGGGGAAAGCGAAGATAGTCGATCTGTTCCTGCGTGGTGGCGAAGAGGAAATAGCTCTGGTCGCGGTCGGCGTCGGCCGGACGGAAAAGCGCGCGGCGGCCGGGATGATCAGGCGAAGGGTTCGGCCGCGAACGGATATAGTGACCGGTCGCCAGCGCATCGGCGCCGAGTTCCTTGGCGGTGGCCAGAAGATCGGCGAACTTGACGGTCTGGTTGCAAGAAACGCAGGGGATCGGCGTTTCGCCCGCCACATAGCTTTCGGCAAAAGGATTAATCACCGTTTCGCGGAAGCGCTTTTCGTAATCGAGCACATAATGCGGAATGCCGAGCGTTTCGCAGACGCGGCGGGCGTCGTCGATATCCTGGCCGGCGCAGCAGGAGCCGGCGCGGTGAACGGCTGCTCCATGGTCATAAAGCTGCAGCGTGATGCCGAGCACATCGTAACCCTGCTGTTTGAGAAGGCCGGCCACAACGGATGAATCGACGCCGCCCGACATGGCGACGACGATACGGGTCTCTTCCGGCTTCTTGTCAAAATCCAGTGTGTTCAACGATAGTGCCAATTCTGCGCTGTTTCGATCCGCCGGTCTGACTTCGAAATGTGGCGGATTTCCTGCATATCCGGCGGGATCGGCCGCCAGCTTTCATGGGCGACGGATATAGAAATTATTGCGCCCGTGCGCAAGTGCCGGCGTTTCAGCCCAACGTACCGGCGTCATCCGCCGCTCATCCATTGCAGCTATCTACAATCGGCCTTTGCTAGCCCTGTTTCGTAGCGTAGAGGAAATAACCCACCTTTAGAAGATTCGGACAAATGACAGCGGCTTCAACCACCCTTCGTGGCGTCCTTGTCGCATTCGTCGGCTATGCCGTCTTTGCCTTCAGCGATGCATCCATCAAAGCCTTGCACGGCACCATCCCTTCGTTCCAGATCGCCTTCACTGGCGCTGTGCTCAGCCTGTCGGCCCTTCCCTTCATCAAGGGACCGGGCGATTCATGGCTCGACATATTCGCAACGACGAACCGGCCGCTCTGGATGGTGCGGTTTGCCGCCGGCGCGACCGGCTCGATCGCCTCCATCATAGCCTTCACCAAGCTGCCGATGGCCGAGGCCTTCTGTCTGCTGTTCCTGCTGCCGTCGGTCGTCACCATCCTTTCGGTGATCTTCCTGAAGGAGGATGTGCGCTGGCAACGCTGGGCTGCCGTCATCGTCGGCTTCGTCGGTGTGCTGGTCGTTCTCCGGCCGGGCTTCCGCGAACTGTCCATTGGCCATCTGGCTGCAACCATCGGCGCCGTCTCCGCCGGCGTGGCTATCGTCATTCTGCGTGCACTCGGTCCGGCGGAGAAGCGCCTGTCGCTCTATGGAGCATCCTTGCTCGGCACGCTAATCGTGAGCGGAGTCCTCATGCTCTCCGAAATCGTCGTGCCGAGTCCGCAGCAATGGGTCTTTCTTGCAGGCTACGGATTGCTCGGCGCCGCCGGAAACGTGATGCTGATGACCGCAGCGCGGCTCGCCCCGGCGACGCTCGTGGCGACACCGCAATATAGTCAGATGATCTGGGCCATCGGCTTCGGCTACCTCTTCTTCAACGACCACGTCGACCTGCCGATGGCGCTCGGCATCGTGCTCATCATCTGCTCCGGGCTGCTGACGCTGATCCGCGAGCGCAAGCGCCACGTGCCCCTGCCCGCAGCCGTCGCGTCCGGCGACGCGCAATCGCCGCTTGCCACGACGCCGGCCGAAGGCGATGCCCAAACACCAGCACGTTAGGCTTATTCTGCCGCCTGACGCCGATCCTGCGCCGGCTGTTCGTTCATCACGGCCCGCATGCGCGGAAGAGCAGCGGGATATTCACGGCGGATGAAATCGATCAGTTTCTCACGCACCTCGCAGCGAAGGTCGAAGGTGCGGCCGGAATTCGACGCCGATACGAGGATGCGGATTTCCATGACCGTTTCACGAAAGTCGGTGACGGCGACATTGACGACGCGGCCGTCCCACAAGGTGGAAGCCTTCGCGATCTGCTCGACCCTTGCACGTATGGCCTCGACCGGTACGCTGTAGTCCAGATAGATCATCACGGTGCCGATCAGCGCGGAACTTTCTCGCGTCCAGTTCTGAAACGGTTTTTCGATGAAGTAGCTCAGCGGCAGGACAAGGCGCCGCCAATCCCACAATTGCAGGACGACATAAGTCGAGGTGATCTCCTCCACCCGGCCCCACTCCCCTTCCACCAGCAGTGCATCATCGATCCGGATCGGCTGAGTGATGGCAAGCTGGATGCCAGCAAACAGGTTCTTCAGCACCGGCTGAAGCGCAAGGCCGACGACGATACCGGCGACACCTGCGGATGCCAGCAGGCTGACCCCATATTGCCGGACGGCATCGAAGGTCATCAAACAGGCTGAAACCGCGACGACGACGATCAGCAGGTCGATGACACGTTCCATGATGCGGGTCTGCGTGACATGCTTGCGCGCCAGGAGATTGTCCTCGGCATCCAGTCTGAACCGGCGCAGATAGATCGTCATCCAGATGTGCTTGGCGGTCTTTGCCATGCGGGCGATAAGGATGATGAAGAAGATCAGGAGAACGTGGCGGACGGTTGCCGCCTGGTAATCCGTCAGTGGCGCGGCCGTGGCACCGAGGGAAAGGGCCGCCACAAGCATTGCAAGCCTTACCACCCGCTGCAGGCGGGAGACGAGTGAGCGCCAAAAAAGATCCTTGCTTTCGACGAGCCTCGCCAGCAGGCGGAATAGAATGCGATGCGCAAAAAGCGTTACTGAGATAACGACCGCAAAGATGACGGCGCTTGCAAGCCAATCCGGCAGCCAGATGCCCTCAGCACGGATGTCATTGAGAAAATCCGTCATGAACGCGCAGTTAGGGTGCAATGCAGCATGGAAAAGGGGCGGGCAGAAAAAAGCGCCGGTTCCGGACTCGGATTAATCCGATCCTATTAAATAACTTAGCAGCGTGGAACAATTTACACGATCGTGCGTTGCAGGGGCAGCGATGTCGCAATCGAATTGCTGAGGAGGGTTTCATGGGCAAGTTCGGCACGACGGAGTACAGCAGGATCAGACACTGGATCGAGGAGCGCGGCGGCCATCCCGCGCGCATCAAGAACGCGAGCGACAGCGAAACCGTCCGCGTCGATTTTTCTACCGAAACAGAGGAAGAGATTTCCTGGGACGAATTCTTCCAGGGCCTCGACGGCAGCAGGCTCGCCTTCCTCCACCGCACCAGGGCTGAGGATGACAAGGCCCGATTCGGCAAGATCATCCGTCGGAAACGCTTGCCTCACTGAAAATCATCCATTCCTCAAGCAGAAAACCCGGCGCGGTTTCCCGCGCCGGGTTTCCATACTTCCTTGGGAGGAGGAAATTTAGTCGATGTTGAAGGTCAGGAGCTTGGCCTGGCGGATCGCTTGGTGCGCCGTCAACTCCGTGAGCACGCCATCATCCACTTCGCCGTCGACATAGAGCAGCGCAATGGCGTCGCCACCCTGCTTGTCGCGGCCGAGCTGGAAGTTGGCGATGTTGACGCCGGCAGTACCGAGCGTCGTGCCGATGAAGCCGATCATGCCAGGGACGTCAGTATTGGTGATGTAGATCATGTGCGAACCGACATCGGCATCGAGATTGATGCCCTTGATCTGGATGAAGCGCGGCTTGCCATCCGAGAACACCGTGCCGGCAACGGAGCGCGTCATGCTTTCGGTCGTGACCGTCAGCTTGATATAGCCGTCAAAGACGCCCGTTTTGTCGCGCTTGACCTCGGAAAGCACAATGCCCTTTTCCTTGATCATGATCGGCGCGGAAACCATATTGACGTCGGCGACCTGCGGGCGGATCAGGCCGGCGAGAACCGCGCTTGTCAGCGCCCGCGTGTTCATGTTGGCGGTCACACCGTCGTAGAGGATTTCGATCTGCTTGATCGGCTCTTCGGTGACCTGGCCCACAAAGGCGCCGAGAACATCGGCAAGACGAATGAACGGCTTCAGGATCGGCGCCTCTTCCGCGGTAATCGATGGCATGTTGATGGCGTTTGAGACCGCGCCCTTGACGAGGTAGTCCGACATTTGTTCGGCCACCTGCAGAGCGACGTTTTCCTGCGCCTCTGTCGTCGAAGCGCCGAGATGCGGCGTGCAGACGACGTTCGGCAGGCCGAAGAGCGGGCTTTCCTTGGCAGGCTCGACTTCGAAGACGTCGAAGGCGGCACCGGCAACATGGCCGGACTTGATGGCTTCGGCAAGGGCTGCCTCATCGACCAGGCCGCCGCGGGCGCAGTTGATGATGCGCACGCCGGGCTTCGTCTTTGCCAAGGCTTCCTTGTTGAGGATGCCGCGTGTCTTGTCGGTCATCGGCACATGCAGCGTAATGAAATCGGCGCGAGCGAAAAGTTCGTCCAGCTCGACCTTGGTGACGCCCATCTCCTCGGCGCGCTCCTTCGAAAGGAACGGGTCGTAGGCAACGACATGCATCTTCAGGCCGATGGCGCGGGAGCAGACGATCGAGCCGATATTGCCAGCGCCGATAACGCCGAGCGTCTTGCCGGTGATCTCGACGCCCATGAATTTAGACTTTTCCCATTTGCCGGCCTGTGTCGAGGTATCGGCTGCCGGAAGCTGGCGGGCGACGGCGAACATCAGCGCGATCGCATGTTCGGCCGTCGTGATCGAATTGCCGAAGGGCGTGTTCATGACGATGATGCCGCGGCGCGAAGCGGCCGGAATATCGACATTGTCGACGCCGATGCCGGCGCGGCCAACGACCTTCAGGTTCGTCGCCGCTCCGATGATCTTTTCCGTCACCTTGGTGGCCGAGCGGATGGCCAGACCATCATACTTGCCGATGACTTCGAGCAGACGGTCCTTGTCTTTGCCGAGCTGCGGTTCGAAATCGACTTCGACGCCGCGGTCGCGGAAGATCTGGACGGCGGTTTCCGACAATTCGTCGGATACGAGAACGCGAGGTGCCATGAGGGCCTCCTTCAAAAGTGTTCAGCGATGAATGAAATCAGGAATGCCAGAGCATGATGCCGAAAAGTGTATGCGGTTTTCGGACGACATCATGCTCTTATTCTTTGATCCAACTCCGCCCTATGACGGAGCCGGATGCGATCACGTCAGGCGGCGGCCTGAGCGAGCTGCGCCTTCTGCGTTTCGAAGGCCCAGGAAAGCCAAGGCATCAGCTTTTGCATGTCGGACGCCTCGATCGTGGCGCCGGCCCAGATGCGCAGGCCAGACGGCGCGTCGCGGTAATGGCCGATATCATAGGCGACGCCTTCCTTTTCCAGGAGGCCGACCAAGCCCTTGGCGAAATTCGCCTGGCCATCAGCGTCGAGAGCCGCGATGTCCTTGTCGACGATTTTCAGGCAGACAGAGGTGTTGGAGGCCGTTTCCACCTTCACGGCGAGATTGGCGATCCAGTCGTTTGCCGCGACAAAATCGTGAATGACCTTGGCATTGGCATCGGCGCGCGCGATCAGCGCCTTGAGACCGCCGACATCTTTGGCCCAGAGCAGCGCATCGATATAGTCTTCGACGCACAGCATAGACGGCGTGTTGATCGTCTCGCCCTGGAAGATGCCTTCGGTCAGCTTGCCGCCCGAGGTCAGGCGGAAGATCTTCGGCAACGGCCAGGCCGGGGTATAGGTGGTGAGACGCTCGACGGCGCGCGGCGAGAGAATGATGACGCCATGCGCGCCCTCGCCGCCGAGAACCTTCTGCCAGGAGAAGGTGACGACATCGAGTTTGGCGAAATCGAGCTCCTGCGCGAAAGCGGCCGAGGTGGCGTCGCAGATCGTCAGGCCCTTGCGGTCGGCAGGGATGAAATCGCCGTTCGGCACGCGCACGCCTGAAGTGGTGCCATTCCATGTAAAGACAACGTCGCGGTCGAAATCGACGGCGGAGAGATCGGGAAGCTCGCCATAACCGGCTTCGAGCTTGCGCACATCCTTGAGCTTCAGCTGCTTGACGACATCGGTGACCCAGCCGGCGCCGAAGCTTTCCCAGGCGAGCATGTCGACACCGCGTTCGCCGAGCAGCGACCAGAGCGCCATTTCGACGGCGCCGGTGTCGGAAGCCGGCACGATGCCGATGCGGTAATCCGCCGGCACTTCGAGAATTTCGCGGGTAAGGTCGATGGCCTGCTTGAGCTTGGCCTTGCCGACCTTCGCGCGGTGCGAACGGCCAAGCGCCGCGTCGGAAAGGGCTTCGAGCGACCAACCGGGACGCTTCGAGCAGGGGCCAGAAGAGAAATGGGTATTATGCGGACGGATGTCCGGCTTTGCGGTCTTCGCCATGATGCTATCCTCTCAGATAGAAAGCCCTTCGTTGGGGAAGGGTGTCCCGCCGCCGTGTGTATGGATCGAAGGCATCATAGTCAAGATCGAAGTGTCGCGATCTGAAGATATTTTGACGCAGGCGAGGCGGCGAAATGAAAAAGCCGCCCGGAGCGAGGGCGGCTTTCTGATGCGATGGTTTAGACCGGCTTACTTGTAGACTGGCTGCTGCAGCGGGATTTCCGGCGGCGGCTCGTAGCTTGCCTGGGCGCATCCGCCAAAGAGGTAACGGGCGCCGACGCGGGCTTCGTGGGCGCTGAGACCCTTGTCGCGGCCAGGCCCGCCGTTGTCGGCATAGCCGAACATGTTGCCGCCGTCGATATGCAGGTAACGGTAGCCGACATCGGCCTTGATATTGCAGGTCACGTCGATCGAAGCGCCAGCCATGAGGGCGTAGGTGAAACGCCAGTTGCCCTTGCCGCCATGAGTGACCTCGTCGTCGCAGAAGCTGCCGTCATCGGCGCAGGAAATGTTGCGCAGGTTTTTCCACTTTACATAGGAGCCGCCGATACCGGCGCCGACATAGGGCGTCACATAGCCGTAGGTGCCGAGATCGACATAGGCGTTGGCCAGCAGCGTATAGGCACGAACCGAAGAGCGGTCGCGCGAGGTGCAATCCACCAGCGGGAAGCCGCATTGCCCGACCGTAGAACCGCGGAAATCGGCCTGAGTGAGATAGTCGAAGGTCAGATCGGTGCGGAGATAGCTGTTGATCTGATAACCGACGCCGCCGCCGATCGTCCATGCGTCGTCGAGATCGGTGTCGTCGAAATCGACCTCCGTGGCGTTGCTGCCCTGGAAATAGCGCGCGCCACGCAGATCGGTGAAGGCATAACCGACATCGCCGCGCAGATACCAGCCGGTCGCTTCGCTAACCGTCACCTCGGGAGGCTGTTCCGGGATAGGCTCGGCCGGGGCGAAATCCGCGGAATAGGCGTTTGTGGCGATCAACAATGCGGCAAGCATGCCGGACAAACTTCTTTTCATGGATCCGCTCCAAATCCCGTTGGGTCGGCAGGCTCAAGTCGCTGCCAATCTGATACGCTTTGCATGGATAATGAATTGGAAACGTTAAAAGCTGCTTAACCACGCTTATTTACCGTATGCGTCGCATTCTTCTGGAGGAAGGCATAGGAGACGATCAAAACCCGTCCGACCATCGCACAGCATTTGAGCGAGGGCGGCCATTCCTTGCCGGACATCGATTCCTCATCGTCGCTGACAGCGATGTGCCGCGATCGATTTCCCCGTCATGAATGGCTGGTGGCCGACATGCGCAATCTGGCACTCGACCGGAGATTTCATGGTCTCATCGCCTGGGACAGCTTTTTCCACCTGACAACCGACGATCAACGCTCGAGGTTGGAGGTTTTCCGCAGCCACGCCCAACCCGATGCGGCCTGATGTTCCCCAGTCGCCCTTCATATGGCGAAACAATCGGCACCTTCGGCGAGGAGCCCCTCTGTCACGCCAGTCTCGACCCCGGCTATTATCGCCGGCTGCTCGGCGAGAAGGGCTTACCGTCATTGCCCATGTCGTCGAAGATCCGACCTGCGGCGGCCACACGATCTGGCTGGCGCAACAGGTTGAATGAAAAAGCCGGCGCTCGCGCACCGGCTGGCTTTCGATTATCCTTCCGGGCGATCAGGCAGCGGTCCGGACATTCGAGATCGTGCCGATCAACTCATTGACGATGCGCTCGATCTGAGCGCGGTCGTCGCCCTCGGCCATGACGCGGATCAATGGTTCTGTGCCTGAGGGGCGGATGACAAGGCGGCCATTCTTGGAGAGTTCGGCTTCGGCGTCGGCAATTGCCTTCTGCACCTGAATATCCTCCAGCGGCTTGCCGCCGCTGATGCGGACGTTGCGGAGGAGTTGCGGGACCGGCTCGAAACGGCGGCAGACCTCGCTGACGGTGCGGCCGGTGCGCTTGACCGCGGCAAGAATCTGCAGCGCTGCGACGAGACCGTCGCCTGTTGTGCCGTAGTCCGAAAGCACGATGTGGCCCGATTGCTCGCCGCCGACATTGTAATTGTGCTGACGCATATGCTCGACGACATAACGGTCGCCGACCTTCGTGCGCGCAAGCGCCATGCCGCGCCCATCGAGGAAGCGCTCAAGGCCGAGATTGGACATCACCGTAGCAACGATGCCGTTGCCACGCAGCTGCTGGCTCTCCGCCCAGCTCTCGGCAATGACGGCCATGAGTTGGTCGCCGTCGACGATCGAGCCGTTCTCATCGACGATGATAACCCGATCAGCGTCGCCGTCGAGCGCGATGCCGATATCGGCGCGCACTTCGTCGACTTTCTTCTGCAATGCCACGGGGCTGGTGGAGCCGCAATTTAGATTGATGTTGGTGCCGTTCGGTTCGTTGCCGATGGTAACGACGTCAGCGCCGAGCTCCCAGAGCACCGCAGGGGCCACCTTGTACGCAGCGCCATTGGCACAATCGATCGCGACCCTCAGTCCCTGCAGCGTCACGTCGCGCGGCAGCGTGCGCTTGGCATGTTCAATATAGCGGTCATGCACGCCGTCGACGCGCTTGGCCCGGCCGATGTCGTCGGATTTGGCAAGCTGCGCGTTGAGATCCTTTTCAAGCAGATCCTCGATCTCGGCTTCGATATCGTCCGAAAGCTTATAGCCGTCAGGACCGAAAAGCTTGATGCCGTTATCTTCGTACGGATTGTGCGAAGCGGAGATCATCACACCGATATCGCAGCGCAGCGAACGCGTCAGCATAGCGACGGCAGGCGTCGGGATCGGGCCGAGAATGAAGGCGTCGAGGCCCGCAGCCGTGAAGCCTGCCACCATCGCATTCTCAAGCATATAACCGGAAAGACGCGTATCCTTGCCGATCACGACGCGATGGCGGTGATTGCCCCGTCGGAAGATCGTGCCGGCGGCGATGCCGACGCGCATGGCGAGATCGGGCGTCATCGGGAAGACATTGGATTGGCCGCGAATACCGTCGGTACCGAAATAGCGTCTTTTCATCTGCACTCCTGCGCTTTGGCGCGCCACTTAAGGCTGCGCATCGTTCCAAGCAAATCCGGCCTCAGTGGATTGTCGTCAGTCCAGGAGCGTGATTCATGCTTGCGTCTCTTCAGCGGAATGCCACAAATTGCGGCAATCGGCACGTAAATTAGCGAGAAAAATGATTATATCCCGTTACCAATGAAAAAGGCCGGATCTCCTATGTCGGAAATCCGGCCCCTTTTGAGATCGCGTCGCAGCTCAATGCGGCTGCGGTTCGAGGCCGCCTTCAGGCTCATCGCCCTTGGTGGCGGGCCGCACGCCAGCCTTCGGAACGGCCGACCCCCGGCTCGGCGGCGAATCGTCGCCGAGATCGCGGGAGGGCTTCTCGCCGCGGATCAGAGCCTTGATCTCCTCACCGGTCAACGTTTCGTATTCGAGCAGGCCTTCGGCAAGGGCGACGAAGTCGTCGTGCTTTTCCGTCAGGATCGTGCGGGCCTGAGTATAGGCTTCGTCGATCAGGCGACGCACTTCATTGTCGATCTTCTGCGCGGTCGCTTCCGAGACATTCTTCGACTGCGAAACCGAGTGGCCGAGGAAGACTTCCTGTTGGTTTTCGCCGTAGGCGACCTGACCAAGCTGGTCGGAGAAGCCCCACTGCGTGACCATGGCGCGGGCAAGTTTGGTCGCCTGCTCGATGTCGGAAGAGGCGCCTGATGTGATGTTCTCCTTGCCGAAGGTGAGCTCCTCGGCAACGCGGCCGCCCATCATGATGCAGAGGCGCGAGACCATCCATTTGTAGCTCATCGAGTAGCGATCGCCCTCGGGAAGCTGCATGACCATGCCGAGCGCACGGCCCCGCGGAATGATCGTCGCCTTGTGCAGCGGATCGGCGACGGCGACGTTCAGCGCGGTGATGGCGTGGCCGGCTTCGTGATACGCGGTGAGCTTCTTCTCCGCTTCGGTCATTGCCGAAGAACGGCGCTCGGCGCCCATCATGATCTTGTCCTTGGCGTCTTCGAACTCCTGCATGGTGACGACGCGCTTGTTGCGGCGGGCGGCCATTAGGGCGGCTTCGTTGACGAGGTTCATCAGATCGGCGCCGGAGAAACCGGGCGTGCCGCGGGCGAGAACCTTGAGATCGACATTCGGCGCCAGCGGAACGTTGCGGGCATGCACCTTGAGGATGCGCTCGCGGCCGACGATATCAGGGTTCGGCACCACGACCTGCCGGTCGAAACGGCCGGGACGCAGCAGCGCCGGATCGAGAACGTCAGGGCGGTTGGTGGCGGCGATCAGGATCACGCCTTCATTCGCCTCGAAGCCGTCCATTTCGACCAGCAGCTGGTTCAGCGTCTGTTCGCGTTCATCATTGCCGCCGCCGAGACCGGCGCCGCGATGGCGGCCGACGGCATCGATTTCGTCGATGAAGATGATGCAGGGCGCGTTCTTCTTCGCCTGCTCGAACATGTCGCGCACACGGCTTGCACCGACGCCGACGAACATTTCGACGAAGTCGGAACCGGAAATAGTGAAGAAGGGCACGTTGGCCTCGCCTGCGACCGAGCGGGCGAGCAGCGTCTTACCGGTGCCCGGTGGGCCGACCAACAGCACGCCGCGCGGAATTTTACCGCCGAGACGCTGGAACTTCTGCGGATCTCGCAGGAATTCGACGATTTCCTCGAGATCCTGCTTGGCCTCGTCGACGCCGGCGACATCTTCAAAGGTCACGCGGCCATGCGCTTCCGTCAGAAGCTTGGCCTTGGACTTGCCGAAACCCATCGCGCCGCGTGAGCCGCCCTGCATCTGCCGCATGAAAAACAACCAGACGCCGAGAATGAGAAGCATCGGCAGCAAGGTGCCGAGATAGCTCAAAAAACCCGAAGAACCATCCGTTTCTGGACGGGCGGAAACCAGCACATTCTTCTGCTGCAGGCGATCGAGCAGACTGTCGTCGATGACAGGCGAATAGGTCTGGAAGGTGGTGCCATTTTCAACATAGCTTCCGGAGACACGGTTGCCCGTGACCACGACTTCCTTCACACGGCCCGCATCAACCTCACGCAGAAACTGCGAATAAGGGATATCGCGGGAGCCCGTCTGCGCCGGCGCCGTCTGAAACATGCTGAAAAGGGCGATCAGCAGAAGCGCGATGATCGCCCACAAGGCGAAATTACGTAAGTTAGGGTTCATTGAACTCCCCAGCACTGCAACAGCCGCCTCATGGCGACCGTCTTATTAGGTTCTAACATAGGGTTGCGCCGAGCTGTTGCCAAGGCAATCCCCCAAGTCAGATGGTTTTTCCGTCAATACTTCTTAAAGGCAGCCCCGCATAGGGCGCCATCGCGAAAACCGCCGAAAGCCTATCAGCAAAGATGAAATCAAATCGTGTCAAAAAGCGGTCGAAGGGCGCGAAATAGGGCGTCAGATCGATCCCACTGGCCAATTCCTGAAATAAGGGAGCTCCCGCTACCGATAAAACCGGCGCCGAGGCGATGGCGCGTTTCCATGCCGCCTTGGGCAGGTGCCCAAAATGATGCTCCCCCGTTCCTGTCCTCGGGCTCGACCCGAGGGATTTTAATGAGGCGGAGTGTGTGGCGGCGGCTTCGATTGCAACCGGGGCCGTCGACCCATTGCGCGCCTGGAATCTCCCATCCCACACCCCCGTCTCACCCGGCTGCAATACCAGCGGCACAATCCCCCGGCTCTCGCGCGACAGATAAAGCCCGTCACGCCTGAGATCGAAAACTACTCTGCCAAGGGTCATGCGCCCCAGCCTGCCGCCCGCGGCAAATGACAGAAGGCGCTCCAACTGCGCCCCGCCCGGCACGAATTGCTGACCGCCGAAGACGGCCGTCAGGCGGCCGAGCGAATAGTCCAGAACTGCGCGATCCTGCCGCAAACCATCAGCAGTGACCTGCCCCAGCAGGCAGCCATGAAGCCTGAAGTGACAATTCAGCCATTCGGCGGCTCGGGACGACAGAGCCAGCCGCTCTTCCCACGCGGCGCGAATATCCATCTCTGTCGCCGGCTCGGCAGATATCTGCCGGCGCATCCGCACCCGCTCGTACCTCACGTCCTCATTGCTAGGATCATCGATCCACCGCACGCCCCGCTCCCGCAGGAAAGTGCGGATATCGGCCCGCGTGGAAAAAAGAAGCGGCCGCAAAATCCAGAAGCGCCGATCGAAGAGCACGGCGTCGGCGATGCCGCTCGAAAGCTGCTCAGTTCGCATCTCGCGCATCCGCAGCGTTTCGCGCTGGTCGTCCAGCGTATGGCCGGTTACGATGAGATCGGCGTTGAGCGCTTCCGCTGCCTCAGCCAGAAGGCTGTAACGGACCTCGCGGGCAGCAGCCATGATACCGGTTTTAGGCTTTTCGCCCTGCCACGTCGAAACAATATGGGGAATGCCGTGGGATGCACAGAGGGTTTCAACCTCTCGCGCCTCGTCTGCGGAGCCGGCGCGCAACGCGTGGTCGATGGTTGCGGCACAAAGGGAAATTTCAAGATGGGGGGCGGCCTTCACGGCTTCATCGAGGAGGAGAAGCAGGCCGGTGGAATCGCTGCCGCCCGAGATCGCGACGAGAATGCGCGCAGGATTTCGAAGCGATGCGAGAAACTGGCGGATCGCCTGTCGAGGCGAGACGGCTTCCGGAGACATTCCGGAAGACCTCAGCAGGCGAGGCGTTTCTGTTCGCTCGCAACCTTGCTTATGACGGCGCGTGACGCCTTCGGATAGCGCTTCGAGACTTCGCGCAGCGTCGCGCAGGCCGTCTCCTTATTGTCGAGGGCAGCAAGCGACATGCCGAGCTTCAGCAGCATTTCCGGCGCTTTTTCCGAGCTGCCGTATTTTTGATGCGCGTTGAGGAAAGTCTTGGCGGCTTCGTTGTATTTACCCTGCGAATAGAGCGCTTCGCCGAGCCAGAAATTGGCGTCCGCTGCCCGGGCGCTGGTCGGGTAACGGGCAATGTACTGGTTGAACTCCTCCTCGGCCGTGCCGTAATCGCCCGACAATACGTGGCCGTAGGCTGCCTTGTACTGATCAGCCTCGCTGCCGAGCGAGGCCGTCTGCTGCGGCGCGCCGCTGTTGGCCTTGAGAGTCGGGCCGGACCCGATGGTAGCGTTTTCATCGACGGTTCCGCCGATCGGATTGCCGTTCTGGTCGAACTCGATCGAGCCAAGCTGTTTCGGCGGCTGGCCTAGGCCGGTATTATCAGGCACATCGGTGGAGGGAGCCGTTTCGGCCCCCTGCGGTGCTTGAATCAATCTGGCGACGTCATCGCTCCCGGACGCTGCCGGAGCGGCATCGGTCTCGCTCTTCTTGACGGGAGCCTTGGCGCCACCGCTGCCGGACCCGGTTTTTTCGAGCTGCTGGAAGCGGAATTCATTGTCTTCCTGCTGTTTGCGGATCGTCTCCTGCATCTGCAGGAGCTGAAAGCTCATCTCTTCGATCCGGCCGTTCAATTGCCGCATCTGCTCTTCGAGCTGCTGCACGCGAACCTCGGCATCGCCGCTCTGCACCTTGACAACAGGCGGCGCCGACTGGCTGTCCGCGGATCGGCCGCCTAGATGCAGCCCGAAGAACGACGCCGAATAGGCCGCTCGTTCGCTCCCGGTCACAGCCGCCAGGCACAGCATGCCTGCCACGACAAGTTTTTTCATATGTATCGTCCTGTCCCAGTGATTCTTCGCGCCTTGAGGCACGAACAGGAGATTTTTCCAATTGCTGTCAAAAAGCAACGGAGTCTGGCCAAAGTGTGGTCAAAAAGAAAAGGCGGCCCCGATGGGACCGCCTTCCGAACTGCGCAGATCGACAAATTACATCAGGCTTACATGCCGGCGCCGCCGAGCACGGTGACGGCACGGCGATTCTGCGACCAGCAGGAAATATCGTCGCAGACGGCGACCGGGCGTTCCTTGCCGTAGGAGATCGTCTTCATGCGCTGTGACGGAACGCCGCGCGAAGCGAGGTAATCCTTGGTGGCAGCCGCACGACGGGCGCCGAGCGCCAGGTTATATTCGCGCGTGCCGCGTTCGTCGGCATGGCCTTCGACGGTGATCTGGTAGTTGGGGTAGCGGCCAAGCCACTGCGCCTGACGGTCGAGCGTCTGCGCGGCATCGGCACGGATCGACGAGGAATCAGTGTCGAAGAAGATGCGGTCGCCGACATTGACCGTGAAGTCCTGCGCGGAGCCTGGCGTTGCAGCACCGGCACCGAGGCCGAGTTCACCGGCGCTGTTCGGTACGCCGTTCTTCTTATTGGCGCAACCCGCGAGAGCGAGACCAGCGACGAGCGCGATCATGACGGGGTTACGGGCGAAATTCTGCATGCGGCTCACTGCCGGGGTGTGAATTCGGCTCATGGCCGGGTCTCCTTGCGATTTCAGGGTTTCCGGACAGTAACCGCACTCGGTTAACCGCCCCTCAAAGATTATGGTTAACAATTTACTGATTTGTCTCGTAGTCGCCGGTTCCACGACTTTGAGGCGACATGAGGGCATTGTGCACTCGCTACTCCAGAAGTGGTGACCAGGCCGGGTCGGAAGCATAGCTCGGCGTCTTGACCAGCTGTTCGTTGTAGCCGGTCAGGTCAATTGAGTAGAGCTGCGGGCCGCCTGAACCTGCCGCCTGACGGAAGAACATCAGGACGCGACCGTTCGGCGCCCAGGTCGGGCCTTCATTGTGGAAGCCGGTCGTCAGGATGCGTTCGCCCGAACCATCCGGCTTCATCACGCCGATCGAGAACTTGCCGCCCGCCTGCTTGGTGAAGGCAATGAGATCGCCGCGCGGCGACCAGACCGGCGTCGAATAGGAGCCGTCGCCGAAGGAAATACGGGTCTGGCCGGAACCATCGGCATTCATCACGTAGATCTGCGGTTTACCACCGCGGTCGCTTTCGAAGCTGACGCGCGAGCCATCAGGCGAATAGGACGGGGAGGTGTCGATCGCCGCCGTCGAGGTCAGTCGTGTCGTCGTGCGCGAGCGCAGGTCCATCGTATAAATATTGGAATTGCCTTCCTGCTGCAGGCTCATGATCACCTTCTGGCCATCCGGCGAAAAGCGGGGCGAGAAAGTCATGCCGGGGAAGTTGCCGACAACCTCGCGCTGCCCGGTTTCGAGCTGCAGCAGATAGACCCGCGGCTGCTGGTTGGCGAAGGACATGTAGGTGACCTCCTGCCGGCTCGGCGAGAAGCGCGGCGTCAGCACGAGGTCGCTGCCATCGGTCAGCATCCGCACGTTGAAGCCGTCCTGGTCCATGATCGCCAGCTGCCGCTTGCGCTGCTGCTTGGTGCCGGATTCAGAGACGAAGACGACGCGGGTGTCGAAATAGCCTTCCTCGCCGGTGATCTGCTTATAGATCGCGTCGGCGATGATGTGCGCGACACGCCGCCAGTTCTCTGGCTGGGTAAAGAACTGCTGGCCGGTCATCTGCTGGCCGGCGAACGGGTCCCACAGTCGGAATTCGGCGCGAAGGCGGCCATCCGCTTCCTTGGTAACCCGGCCGGTGACCAGCGCCTGTGCATTGATGACTTTCCAGTCCTCGAAACGTGGTGCTGCATCCGGATTGGAGATCTTTTCGATAAAGGCGGTTTTGTTGATCGGTGCGAAGAGACCAGATCGCTGCAAGTCGGCGGTGATGACTTGCGAGACCTGCGCGCCCATGTCGCCCTGGAAATCCGTCACCGCAATCGGCATCGGCTGGACATTGCCTTTTCGAAGGTCGAGGGTGACCAACGCGTTCGCCGGCGTCGTAAAGGCTGCGACCCCAATCAGGCCTGCAATGACCATCAGAGCGCGGATGAGGGAACACTTGACCATATCAAACAAGCCTTTCAGCATCTTATTGGGCAAAGCCGCTGGTGTCGAAGTTCAAAACGACTTCCTTCCAGACATCGTATTTTTCTTTCGGGAGCATGGTGAATGGCGCGGAACGCCGGGCCGCAGCCGACATACTTTTCCGAGCGGCTTCGGTGCCGCCCGAAGCTGTTACCTTAGGTGAACCAACGATCGCGCCAGTCTTATCGAGCCACAGGTGGATAGTGATCACGACTCCGCCGTCGCTCGCCCGCACGGGAGGAACATTGAAGGAGGAAGCGATTGCGCGCTGCAAATCCACGGCCGACTTATCAGAGATCGCCGCGTCGACCGGCTGTGCCAACACTTCAGGCGCACAAGCCAGAATCGTTCCGAGCATGATGGCGGCTGCAATAGACTTGTTGCCATGGGACAGGTCCATCAGCATTCAAATCCCCATATCGCTGGGATGAAAGTTAAGGACAACCTCGTTCCACACGTCATACTTGTCCATCGGAAGCGTCGTGCGGAACGAGGGAGCAGATTTCATCACGGCACGGTAAGCGCCACTTTCCAGCGCACGACGCGTTGAATCGGTGCTGCTTCCACCGGAAGACTCGATTTCAGGCTGGCCGATGATGTTTCCATCTTTATCGAGCTTGAAACGCACCGTGATGACCATGCCGGAAAGGCCTTCCATTCCCGGAGTAATAAGCCAGTTACCCTGGATCAACCCCTGTAGCGCATCTTGTTCGCTTTGGCTGAGCTTGGAGCCGCCATTGCTCTTCTTCGCCCCCAGCGACGCCTCCTGCGTCGAGCGGTTGGCGCCGCCGGCGGAGGGATCCGTCTTGTTCAGCAAGGCCGAAATCTCGTCCGCGTTGAAGTCGCTCTTCATTGAAGAAGCCGATTTCGCCACTTCCTGTTTCTTGTCGGCCTTCTTCTTGTCTGTCGGTCTTTCTGCAGCCTTCGGCTCGTCCGGCGTTTTTTCCGGCGGCTTTTCAGCAGACTTCTTTGGTTCCGGCGGCTTGACTTGCGGCTTGACGACCGGCGTCGGCACCTTGTCCGGTAAGGCTTCGGCCTCCGGCTTCGGCGGCTCTTCAGGCTTGGCCTGTTCTTCCGGCGGCTTCTCTTCCGGTTTCGGCGGCGTTACCTCGACCGGCTTCGGCGGGGGAATGGAGGCGACCTCCTTCGGCTGCTCGACCTCCGTCTCTTCCTTGTTGATTTCCTTGACGTCGTTCGGCTTGGGATCGACTTGAGGCTGCGGCTTCTCGCTCGAATTTGCCGCGGCGGCTTCGCTGTTGCTCGGTTTGGCGTTCGGCACCGGCGGCGTCTTCAGGTCGATATTGTTGTCGCCGGCATTCTCCGCAGGCTGCGTGATCGGCGGCCGAGTCGTCGGCACGGGCGCGGACGTTTCCTTCTTCGGAGCCGTCTTTTCGCCCTGCTGCATCTGGGTGATGGATTCCACCGGCACGAGATCGACCGGCATCGCCTCGAAATCCTCGACCTTAAAGGACTCCGGCGCGCCGAGCGACACCATGGCCCAGGTGAGCACCAGGCCATGCAGAACAGCAGATGTGACGACGCTGGCCTTCATGTTGAGCGCTATTGGTCCTTCTTCTGCTGCGTCACGAGGCCGATATTCTTAAAGCCGGCCCCCTGGATGCGAGCCATGACGTCGGCGATGACGCCGTAGGGTGCCGTCGCGTCGCCGCGCACGAAGATGCGTTCGTTATAGCCGGTGGTCGCGATCGCCTCGAGCTTGGCGGCGATCTCGGCCGCCGGGATCGGCGTTTCCTGCAGGAACACCTCGCCGTCGTTCTTGACCGAAATCGTGATCGGCTGCGTCTCGGAATTCAGCGCCTTGGCCTGCGTTTCCGGCAGGTCGATCGGCACGCCGACCGTCATCATCGGTGCTGCCACCATGAAGATGATCAAAAGCACGAGCATGACGTCGACGAGCGGCGTCACGTTGATTTCAGAAATGACGGCCTTGTTCCGACCGCCGCGACGGCGGCGTCCGCCGCCCCCGCCGCCATTGCCTCCAACAGCCATACCCATGTCAGATTACTCCGTTGGTTACTGAGCGGCAGCGCGCGGCTGCAGCTTCTCGTCGATCTGGCGCGAAAGTATGGCGGAGAATTCGTCTGCGAAGCCTTCCATGCGGGCCGAAAGCTTGCCGGCGTCAGCGGAGAACTTGTTGTAGGCGATAACCGCCGGGATAGCGGCGACGAGGCCGATCGCGGTGGCAAGCAGCGCTTCGGCGATACCGGGCGCAACAACCGCGAGATTGGTCGACTTCGAACCGGCGATCGCCTGGAACGAGGTCATGATACCGACGACCGTGCCGAAGAGACCGATGAACGGCCCCGCCGAACCGATGGTCGCAAGGGATCCCAAACGGGCGCCGAGATATTCGGTTTCACGGGCGAGCGTTACGTCCATGGCGCGGTCGATACGCATCTGCAGGCCGATCGGCGAGCGGGCGCCGCGTTCAAAGGATTTCTTCCACTCGCGCATGGCCGCGACGAAGATTGCCGCCAGACCCGTATTGTTGCGTTCCGACAGCGAGCGGTAGAGTTCTTCCAGCGACTGGCCCGACCAGAAAACCTGCTCGAACTTGTCGAACTGCCGCCGTGCGCGGCCATAGGCCAGATACTTGTCGATGACGATCGCCCAGGTCCACACCGAGGCCGCGATGAGCCCGAGCATGACGAGCTTGACGACGAGGCCGGCCTGCATGAAAAGCGACCAGAGGCTGACGTCCGTCGTTGCTGCTGCCAATCCTACTTGTTCCATTGATTCAAAATCCCCGAATCCAAACGCCCGGCGCTGGACCGGGCGGCACAAAGTGATCTCGCAAGAAGTGTCCGGCGGCCGCCGCCCAAAGCCCTGGTCAAGCTTCCAAGCTCATCTTCCGCCTTCTTGCCGTCAAATTTGGTCAAAGGAAGGCGTGCACCGCACAAACTCCGACTTTCCCAGTAAGACACTATTATGGTTAATAGATCGTTAGTTCTGGAGTGTGACAGTAAGCCTGTGTTCGGAAGGTTTTGTTCCATGGATTACTTGACCGGAGCAAGGTCCGGTTGCCGAAAAGGCGCTCGTCCTGCGGCGCGCGAATTCCTTCACATAAAGATCAAGTTTTGACAAGCGCATAATTGCCGCTGGCAGGCGGTTCGCTCTATAGCGGCTTGCTGCCTTCCAGGAATTTCATTGCCAGCGTTTCCGGCAGCCGCCTCGGCCGGCCCTTCGCATTGATGACGGCAATGATCACCTTGGCGGCAATCAACAGCGTCTCGCCGCAACGAATCTGCTGATTGAGCACCATTTTGGCGCCGCCGGCTTTTTCCGTGTGCGTCAGGATCGTCAGCACATCATCCATGCGCGCCGGGCTCTTGAAGTCGATCTCCATGCGGTGGACGACGAAGACGAGCCCCTCCTCATCGGCGCTGACGAGCTCGCGCTGCTCGACTCCGAGGCAGCGCAGGTAATCGGTGCGGCCACGCTCGAGGAAATGCAGATAGCGGGCGTGATAGACGAGGCCCGAGAAATCCGTATCTTCATAATAGACCCGCTGAACAAGGCGATGTCCTGCCTCCGTCAGCTCTCCCGAAATGGAAAAAGGGCGTTCCGTCATAATTTTCTCCAAACTGAGGTGCCCTCTTTGGCGCAATGCTTCCCGACAGGCAAGCATTGAATGCCGCGGCCGGCAGGCATTGAATGATTGTCATAATTTCTAATTATTCCCGGTAACGGGCGACCAATCAGGAGACGATACGATGAAGATTGCGGTTATGGGCGGAGATGGTTTCATTGGGTGGCCAACATCGCTGCATCTCTCCGATGCCGGTCACGACGTCCATATCCTCGACAACCTCTCGCGCCGCTGGATCGACACCGAGCTCGGCGTCCAGTCGCTGACGCCGATGGATTCGATCCAGGAGCGCACCCGCATCTGGCATGCCGAGACAGGACGCCGCATCCATTTCAACCTGATTGACCTCGCCAGGGATTACGAGCTGCTGAAGAACTGGCTTGCCGAGCACCGGCCGGATGCCATTGTCCATTTTGCAGAGCAGCGCGCGGCGCCCTATTCGATGAAGAGCGACCGCCACAAGAACTACACGGTCAACAACAATGTCAGCGCCACGCATAACCTCTTGAACGCCTTGACCGAGCTCAATCTCGATGCCCACCTCGTCCATCTCGGCACCATGGGTGTTTATGGCTATTCGACTGTCGGCGCCGCGATCCCGGAAGGTTACCTGCCGGTTGGGATCGAGACTGCAAGCGGCGAGACGGTCAGCCAGGAAATCCTCTATCCCGCCAATCCCGGCTCAATCTATCACATGACCAAGTGCCTGGATCAGCTTCTCTTCCAGTTCTACGCCAAGAATGACGGCTTGCGGATCACCGACCTCCACCAGGGCATCGTCTGGGGTACGCATACCGAGCAGACGCGCCGCCACGCGCAGCTTATCAACCGTTTCGATTACGATGGCGATTACGGCACGGTGCTGAACCGCTTCCTCATTCAGGCAGCAATCGGTTATCCGCTGACGGTGCATGGCACCGGCGGCCAGACCCGCGCCTTCATCCACATCCAGGATTCGGTGCGTTGCATCGAGCTGGCGCTCAAGAACCCGCCTGTCCGCGGCGCCCGCGTCGAGATCTTCAATCAGATGACGGAAACCCACCGGGTACGCGACCTCGCCGAGATGATCGCCAGGATGAGCGGCGCCAAGATCGCCTGGCTGCCCAACCCGCGCAAGGAAGCCGCCGAGAACGAGTTGATCGTCAGGAATGAGAAGTTCCTCGACCTCGGTCTTGAGCCGATCACCCTGGAAACCGGCCTGCTCGGAGAGATCGTCGACGTGGCGAAGAAATTCGCCTATCGCGTCGACCGCGCACGGGTGCCTGCTGTCTCCGCCTGGACCAGGGATATCGCCGCGACGATCGACCACGATCCGGAAGGTAAGCGGTTGAAGTCCGTCTCGTGAGCACGAAAAGCACTTGCATTGGGAAGTGGAGCAACCAGAAACTCCCTCATTTCTGTGCTTGTCACAGGAATGAGGGAGCACATCGAGGCAGTCGAACACGATGAACGCTTCGTCTGTATTCGCCTACGTCACCCTCGTCACCAATGCCGACTATGCCATGGGCGCCACCGCCCTCGCCCGCTCCTTGCGCCGCACCGGCACCAGCGCCGACATCGTCGTCCTCCACAGCGGCGGCGTTGACGGAGCCGCTCTCGCCCCGCTCAAGAGCCTTGACTGCCGCCTGATCCCAGTCGAGCACCTGCCGCTTTCCGATGCCTTCAACGAACGCCACGCCCGCGGCCATCTCCACTCAGCTGCCCCTTTCACCAAAGGCCGCAAGCCGGCCTTTCATTCGCCGCTCGACAATTTCTGCAAGCTCAGGCTTTGGCAGCTCGTCGAATACGAGCGCTGTGTGTTCATTGACGCCGATGCACTGGTGCTGAAGAACGTCGACAGGCTCTTTCTCTATCCGGAATTTTCCGCCGCTCCCAATGTCTATGAGAGCCTCGCGGATTTTCGCCGCATGAATTCCGGCGTCTTCGTCGCCACGCCGTCGCATGACACATTCCGGCACATGCTCGAATACCTTGACAGGCCGGAGATCTTCTGGCGACGCACCGATCAGACGTTTCTGGAGACGTTCTTCTCGGAATGGCACGGCCTGCCGGTCTATTTCAACATGCTGCAATATGTATGGTTCACCATGCCTGAGCTTTGGGACTGGAAGAGCATTTCGATCGTGCACTACCAGTATGAAAAACCGTGGGAAAAGGATCATCCCAAGGCAAAACAGCTACAACCTTTGATCGATCTATGGAATCGTATACACGAGGGCGGCGATCTGCCCGAGATCACGGCGCTCAAGAATCCGGAAGGGACAGCATGAAAGTTCTGGTATCCGGGGGAACGGGTCTCGTCGGCCGTTACGTCGTCGAGGAACTGCTGGCCGCCGGCTATCAGGTGATCGTCGGCGCACGCCGGGCGCCGCTGCCCCGCTTCTTCTCCCGCCCGGTCGAATTTGCGGCGCTCTCCCTCGATCCGGACAAAGACCAGATCGATGTTTTCGACGATGCCTATTTCTTCGTCCACGCCGCCTTCAGCCATCTCCCTGGAAAATATCGCGGCGGTGAGGGCGACGATCCTAAAACCTTTCAAAAATTGAATCTCAACGGCAGCGTCCGGCTTTTCGAAGCGGCCAAACGTGCCGGCACGCGCCGTTGTGTCTTCCTGTCCAGCCGCGCCGCCTATGGCGACCATCCTCCGGGAGTCGAGCTTACCGAGACGATGCTGGCTAAGCCCGAGACGCTTTACGGTCAGATCAAACTCGATACCGAACGAGCATTAGCCGAACTTAAGTCCCCCGGGTTTGCAGGCGTGAGTCTGAGGGCGACCGGCGTCTATGGCGATCTTTTTCCCAACAAATGGGATGGCCTCATCGCCGATTATCTCGCCGGCCGGCCGGTCGCTGCTCGCGTGGGAACGGAGTTACACGGCCGCGACCTCGCGCGGGCGGTGCGACTGATGCTGGAGACGGAAAGCACCCGAATCTCGGGCGAGATATTCAACATCTCGGATATATCAGTAGACACCAACGATATCCTCTCACCCATCCGTCGCGAGATGGGCTGTCGGCACGCTCTGCCGGCTGCTGCCGATAAAGCGGTGCTAAACCCAATGAGCACGGCGAAAATCCGTGCGCTCGGCTGGACGCCTGGCGGAACCGCTCTTTTCGAAGAGACGATGCACCGGCTCGCCGCCGGCTTGTCGCAATCCCGAGGACACAGGTCCACACAAGTCTGACATTGCAGAATAAGCCCAAATCGTCATTGGGACCCGAACTGCCATTCGGGGATTGTTATGCAAGTCGCAACCACACCAGCTTCCCTCATCTCGCTCAGCACGTCCTCGGCTGGAACATCCGCAACTGACGACGAAGCCAATCTGGGAGTGCTGAAGCTACAGCGCGCCACACAGGCACTGCAGCAGATGCGGCAGACCCTGGCGAGTTCAGTGGACGAAGCCAAGGCGAAGGCCCAACGTAAGCTCGAACAGGCGAAACAGGAGCTGGAGATGCTGAAGAGCTCCAACATGCCTCCTGAGGTGGTCGCACGTCTCGCCGCCGAGCTGGCGCGCAAGGTCGGCAGCGCCGCCTCTGAATTCGCGTCGGCGGTCGCGACCGGCAGCCCGACAACGGCTGTTCCGGCGGATGCAACTACGAATTCTGCTGGAGCGGCATTGACCGACGCCGACGCTATGTTGGCTAACACCTCGGCCGAAACCGACGCGCCGGAACCTATCGACGCTGCTCAAGCTCGCAAAGCCTACGGGGATACGGTTGAGGATAGCACTGAGTCTTCGGGCATCTCAGCCGAGGATCGCGAGGTGATGGAAGAGTTCAAGCAGCTCGTGCGCGAACTCAAGCAGCTCCTCGAAAGGGCGATGCGTGAGCTTCGTCAGCAAGACGAGCAGCCACGCGCCTATGCCGCTCCTGATATGGTAAGCCTCTCAAGCCACGTCGTGGTGATGCCGACAAGCATCGTCATCTGACACCTTGGCGGTGAAAGCGGGCGCAGCCTAGTCGCAGCCGGCATTTGCATCGGATCTCCAGCTGGCTATGCTCGGCCGAACCACTAATCCGGCAGATCGAATGACCACAAGAGAATTGAAAGCGCAGTTGCGCAACGACCGCCTGGCCGCCCGCGATGCCATCGCTCCTGAAGAGCGCATCTCCAAAAGCCTCGCAATGGCCGATCACGCCGGCGAGGCGGTCGCCTTCGAGCCAGGCACCATCATCTCCGGCTTCCTGCCGATCCGATCGGAGGCCGATCTCAGGCCGCTGATGGCGCGCTTTGCAGCACGCGGCGCCCGGCTCTGCGTGCCGGCGATCCTCGACAAGCAGACCATCGTCTTTCGCGAGATGGCGGAAGACACACCGCTTGTGGCTACCGGTTTCGGCACGGTCGGCCCCACCGAGCACGCCGCCGTCCTCGACCCCGAGATCATGCTGGTGCCGCTTTCGGCCTTCGATGTCAGAGGTCATCGCATCGGCTACGGCGCCGGTCATTACGATCGCGCCATCAGCCGGCTCAAAGAGAAAGGGCTGCATCCGAAGCTGATCGGCATTGCATTCGACTGCCAGGAAGTGGCACATGTGCCCGACGAGCCGCATGACGTAAGCCTGGATGCTATCCTGACAGAAAGCGGCCTTCGCTTTTTTGCCTCTTGGATTGGATAGGGAATGCGGCTGCTTTTTCTGGGTGACATGGTCGGGAAGACGGGGCGCACCGCGGTATGGGACCGCCTGCCCGGCCTAATCTCCGACCTCAAGCTCGATTTCGTCATCGTCAACGGCGAGAATGCTGCCGGCGGCTTCGGCATCACCGAGGACATCTTTCTGGAAACGATCAATGCCGGCGCCGATGTGGTGACCACAGGCAATCACGTCTGGGACCAAAAGGAAGCCGTCGCCTTTGCCGGACGGCACGACCAATTTCTGCGGCCGGCCAATTATCCCCAAGGCACACCAGGCCGCGGCTCCGGGCTTTTCTACGCCAGGAACGGCGCGCGTGTGCTCGTTGCCAACGTCATGGGTCGCGTCTTTATGCATCCGGAACTCGACGATCCCTTCAAATCGGCCGAAGCGATCCTCGATGCATGCCCGCTGAAGGAGCAGGCCGATGCGATTATCTTCGATTTCCACGCTGAAGCGACCAGCGAGAAGCAATGCTTCGGCCATTTCGTCGACGGCCGCGCCAGCTTTGTCGTTGGCACCCATACGCATGTGCCGACTGCCGACGCCCAGATCCTGAACGGCGGCACCGCCTACATGTCGGATGCCGGCATGTGCGGCGATTACGACTCCTCCCTCGGCATGGACAAGGAGGAGCCGCTCAACCGCTTCATCTCCAAGATGCCGAAAGGCCGCATGGAAGCGGCGAGCGGCCCGTCGACAATCTGCGGCGTCGGCGTGGAGATTTCCGATGCGACGGGACTGGCCGAGAAGATCGCGCCGCTTCGGCTCGGGCCGCGGCTGGCCGAAACGGTGCCGGAATTCTGGCGGTAATTCCCCACCCAGACATCCATCCAACACGCAATCGTGAGCGTCCTCCATCTAGACCGCCGCGACCTCATGCCGCATCCTCGCGCCGCCAATGCAAAGTGAGCGAGCGTCTTTAGCGCCCTTCGGACGCGCGGCTCTCCTCGTCAAAGCGCCGGAGGGGGTGGCATGAAGCCGCAATATCTTATCCTCGCTATTGCATGCCTTGCGGCCTTCGCCGCACCTGGTCCTTCCGGGGCCCAGGAGCAGCGCCCGCCCGTCAGCCAATGCCAGGCAATCGCCGAGAATATTCCCAAAGCGACTTTCGCCAGTTTTTCCGGCGAGCCGACGCTGATGCCTGCCGTATCCGAGGGCGAGGACGTCAAACTCACCTATCTCGGCCATTCCACCTTCGAAATCGAGACACCCGGCGGCATCGTCATCGCGACGGATTATAATGGCTGGTACAGGCCGGCGACGACCCCCGATGTCGTCACGATGAACAAGGCTCACACGACACACTTCACCCTGACGCCGGAGCCTGACATCAAGCATGTGCTCCACGGCTGGAGCGACGTGCCAGGCGAGACGGCGAAAATCAATCTCGTGGTCGGTGATGCCTATATCCGCAACGTTACCACGGATATCCGCTTCAGTTACGGCCTTGGCGGCTCGCAGGAGGATGGAAACTCGATTTTCATCTTCGAAATAGCCGGCCTCTGCATCGGTCACCTCGGCCATCTCCATTACGAGTTGACTGATGTCCATTATACCGAGATCGGCCGCCTCGACGTCGTCATGGTGCCGGTCGACGGCGGCCTGACAATGGGCGCCGACAGCATGAGCCGCGTCATCAAGCGGCTGCGCTCATCGGTGATCCTGCCGATGCACCGCCGCGGCCCGCCGGTGAATGCCTTCGTCTCCATGTTCGGAAAGGACTTCGATATCACCTATGCGCCTGATGACAGTATCACTGTCTCCATGCGCACGCTTCCAAAAAAGCCGCTGATCTACGTGATGAAAGGCGTGCAGTAAAAAAGTGCCGGCAGGCCTCTCCTACCTTATTGATCAGGCGAATTGCAGGTGACGTTTGACGCCGACGTCAGGCATTTTGTCATCGTCGAGATTGGCCTTGGCAATCTCCCAGCCGAATTTTAGCGTGCTGCCCGTGGAAACCCAGATGTCGGCATCGTCGACATGCAGGGAGAGCATGGTGAGTTTCGGGTCTTTCTTGCCGCCGTCATACCAGGCCGCCACGATTGAACTCCAATATTCCTCGATCTTCGATGGGTCGGGGCGTACTTCGATCACGCCGGAAAGGCAGGCGTGATAGTCGTGATCCTTGCCGATGAGGCAGAAATGCGCGCGGCTACCAGGTTTGATGGCGCGCACGATATCGGCGTCGGTCTTGGTGTAGAACCAGATCGTGTTGGTGGTGGGATCGGCATGCGGCGCCATCGGCTGCATGTGCATGTCCAGTCCGGAAATTCCAAGCATGCCGGCATGAACACCGTTGACCTGATCCCAAAGCTGACGTGCTGGTTGCTCCCGCGCCTCGCTGAGACTTGCCATGACCGTTCCTTTCGGTTGGATGGAGTTCGGTTGAAACGTCATCCTTTCGCCTTTGTTCCGAACTGCTTTTCCCTTGAACGGCTGCCGTTTCGCTCTTATAAGGCGGCCCATTCCGAACAATGAGACGTGAACAGGGGTGCCATGGCTGGCCATTCACAGTTTAAAAACATTATGCACCGCAAAGGCCGTCAGGATGCCGTGCGTTCGAAAATGTTCTCCAAGCTTGCGCGCGAAATCACCGTTGCGGCCAAGGCCGGCCTGCCCGACCCGTCGATGAACGCCCGTCTTCGCCTGGCAATCCAGAACGCCAAGGCCCAGTCCATGCCGAAGGACAATATCGACCGCGCCATCAAGAAGGCCGCCGGCGCCGAAGGCGAGAACTATGATGAAGTCCGCTACGAGGGTTATGGCCCGGGCGGCACGGCGATCATCGTCGAGGCCCTGACCGACAATCGCAACCGCACCGCTTCCAACGTCCGCTCGATCTTCACCAAGGCCGGCGGCGCTCTTGGGGAAACCGGTTCCGTTTCCTTCTCCTTCGATCATGTCGGCGAAATTACCTACAAACTTTCCGTTGGCGACGCCGACATGGTGATGGAAGCCGCGATCGAGGCCGGGGCCGACGACGTCGAGACAGACGAGGAGGGCCACTACATCACCTGCGCCTTTGAAGCCCTCGGTGAAGTGTCGAAAGCGCTGGAGGCAAGCCTCGGCGAAGCAGAAACCGTCAAGGCCGTCTGGCGCGCCCAGAACAACGTGCCGGTGGACGAGGAAAAGGCGCAGTCGCTGATGAAGCTGATCGACTCGCTCGAAGACGACGATGACGTGCAGAACGTCTATTCAAACTTCGAGGTCTCGGAAGAGGTCCTGGCGAAGCTTTCGGCCTGAACTTTTCCAATGAAACCCGGCCGTGACGCCGGGTTTTCCGTCTCTCGGGATGCCGCCTACTTTCCTACGCAGCGACCCGCATGAAATTTCCAAGACCTGCGAACAGTTCCACCGACTTCAGCCGCGCCTCGATATCATGAATCGGCATCGAGATGATCACCTCGTCGGCCTGCGTCTCTTTGAGAAATTCCGACAGTTTCGCCTCCGCCGTCTCCGGCGAGCCGACCACGGCGTAACGCAGCGTGTGTTCGACGTTCATCTTCTCCATCGGCGACCAGAAGCCTTCCATATCGGCCACCGGGCGTGGGAAGGGACCACGGACATTGCGGCGCAGGTTGACGAATTGCTGCTGGGCCGACGTGAAATGGTAGCGTGCTTCCTCGTCCGTCGCCGCCACCGCGCCCATGACGCCGACCATTACATGGGGCTTGTCGAGCGTCGTCGAGGGCTGGAAGCGGTCGCGGTAGATCGCGATCGCATCGAGCAGCATGTCGGGTGCGAAATGCGAGGCGAAGGCATAGGGAAGCCCAAGCATCGCGGCGAGCTGGGCGCTGTAGAGGCTGGAGCCGAGCAGCCAGATCGGAATATGCGAACCACTGCCCGGGACCGCTAGGATTGCTTGGTTCTCGACCGGCGTGCCGAGAAGCTGCTGCAATTCCACGACGTCATTCGGAAAGCTATTCGCGCCCGCCTCGAGATTGCGCCGCAGCGCCTGTGCCGTGCGCATGTCCGTTCCCGGCGCTCGCCCGAGGCCGAGATCGATGCGGCCGGGAAAGAGCGCCTCCAGCGTGCCGAACTGTTCGGCAATCACGAGGGGCGAATGATTGGGCAGCATGACGCCGCCGGAGCCGATGCGAATGCGCTTGGTGGCGGCGCCGACATGGCCGATGACGACGGCGGTCGCCGCGCTGGCGATTCCCGGCATGCCGTGATGCTCGGCGAGCCAGAAGCGCTTGTAACCGAATTCTTCAGCCTTCTGAGCCATGCGCGCCGAGCTTTCGAGCGACTGGCGCACGGTGCTGCCTTCGGCAACGGGAGAAAGGTCAAGTATGGAGAAGGGAACCATGGGAACCTGCGGGGCAGTTGAAGGATGCCGTCTATGTAGGTTGGCGCCCGCCCCATTCCAAACAATCCATGCAAACAAAAGGGCCGCGCGAGGCGGCCCTTGTCGAAGATCGCAAGCGGCGCCTCACCGGTGACGACGCAGCACATGAACCTCTGCGCTCGGCCTGTAATGCCCCTGCGGCAGCGTGAAATTGCCGAGCTGGCGGTCCATTTCCACAGCTTCCGTCGCCAGCCGGTGGATTGCCGCCGTCGTCTCCTCGACCATTGAGGCGTTCTGCTGCGTCATCGCATCGAGTTCGGCCACGGCGTTGTTGATCTCGCGCAAGGTATTGGCCTCCTCGCGGGTCGATTCCATGATCTCGTTGATCTGCCCGTTGATCGCCTCGACATGGGCGCCGATGCCGGTCAGGGCAACGCCGGCCTTTTCGACCAAGGCAACGCCGCTTTCGACCTCATGCGTCGACTTCTGCAGCAGGCTGGAGATTTCCTTTGCCGCGCTCGATGAGCGTTGGGCGAGTTCCCGGACTTCCATAGCGACGACGGCAAAGCCTTTGCCCGATTCTCCCGCGCGCGCCGCTTCGACGCCGGCATTGAGCGCCAGGAGGTTGGTCTGGAAGGCGATGTCGTCGATGACCGATATGATCGTGTTGATCTGGCGCGAGGAGGCCTGGATCGCCTCCATCGCCGCAATCGTCTCCCGCATGATCTGGCTGGAGCCGGTCGTCTCCTTCTTCGCGTCGCGGGCGATGCGCTCGGCCTGTTCGGCCCGCTCGATCTGGCGGCGGACGGACTGAGTGATGGCGCTGATCGCGTTCGCCGTCTCGGTGATCGAGCCGGCCTGCCGTTCCGTGCGCCCGGCAAGCTCGTCGGCGCCCGTGCGCATCTCCTCGGAGCCGGCGCGCACCGCCATCGAGTTGCCGCCGATCGCCGTCATGGTTTCGCTGAGTGTTGCGAGCGCCTCGTTGAAATTGACGCGCAGGCTTTCGAGCTCGTTCGGGAAGCGGTTGTCGATCTGGTAGGCGAGATCGCCGCCTGCCAGATGATGCAGGCCCTCGTCGAGCGCTTCCACCACCTGCTGCAGCGACTTCGCCTCGGCCTCCCGCTCGGCGAGATTCCGCTGGCGCTCCTGCTCGGCCTGCAGGCGTGTCACTTCGCTTGCCGCTTCGAGTTCGCGGCCTTCGATAAGCGACTGCCGGAAGCGGGCAAGCGCTTTCGCCATCGTGCCGATCTCGTCCTTGCGGTTCAGGCTGCCGATCTCGCTGTCGAGCTTACCATCGGCGACATCGCGGGTGACGCCGGCAAGCCGCGCCAGCGGCGAAAAAAGGAAATTGGTGACGAGTCCGGTTGCGATCGCCATGACGACGAGCACACCCAAGCCAATCATCGTGAGCAAAGTGGCGATTTCGATAGAGCCGGCATTGAGCTCGCTGAGCAGCACGCTCTCGACCACGAGAAAGCGGCCGCCGCGATAGTCGATGCCACGGACATAGGCGCGGGCCGCACCATCCGCCCTGTCAAAATCGGCCACGGTCATCGCGGAGCTGGCGAGCGCGTCCTTGATAAAGGTGAAAGGCGTCGCATCCAGTTGCGCAAGCCTGCCGTTCGCGTCGAGACCGACCGCGGAACCATCGCCGGAGACGATTGCCGTCCTCGCCGTGCTCCCCTGGATGATGCCCTTGCCAAGAATGCTGGTGACGATGTCCTCGCGCACCTTGAAGAGGAAGATGCCCTTGGCCGCTCCGAGCTTGACGATCGGCACGGCATAGAAGATCGCCGGTTTACCGCTGGCGGCATCGACGCGCAGGCCGGAAAAACCTGTCGGCGCGGCGTCATCGCTCGCCTTGGCGGTATTCTCGATCGCCTTGGCGAAGGCTTCGCCGGCGCCGGTTGTCTTCCAGGCGTCCGACTTCAGGTTCTCGGCGAAGTCGTTCTCCTTCTTATAGGAATAAAGGACGGTACCATCGAGATCGGCGATCAGCAAATCGCTGAAGGCAGTACCTTCGAGGTCGCGGGCGACTTCGCCCTGCGTCTGTTCATGGTTCGAATAATAGAAACCGCTCGGTCCCTCCGGTTTCATCAGCTTCTCGCGCTGATCGGCCGGGTTGGGATTGCCCTCGATAAAAACCTTCTTCAGCTCGGCGCGGGCATCGCCCGAAGTCTTCTGGATTGTCTTCCAGCCGCTCTTCAAGCTGGTGATCGACATCTGCAGCGCCTCGATGCGCGCAATGGAATTGGCCTGGTTCTCGAGCTGCGCCAGTTGGTCCTGCAACATGTCGCCACGGAAGATCAGCACGCTTTCCTTGGCCTTCAGCGCCTGCTCGTCCGAAATGCGGCTGCTGGCGAAATAGGCAAGCACGTCGATGACCGCGATCGACACCACGGTCATCAGGATGAATGTGCCAATAACCTTGAAGGACAGGGATTGAAATCTCTGAGCCATATACAACGAACCCTTCCGAACGGCGCCTGCCGGCCGGGGCACACAGTGCATCCCCAACCGGCCGACCTGTCAACAGAACATCGGGAGCCCAATTCTTCGTGAACGAGCTCCTCTCACATTCGATGAACTAGAATTCAGGCATCTCTTTTAATTCGCGGTAAATGACCCGCCCTAAAACCGACGGTGTTTTTGTTTTGTTCACATATCGATGGCACTTATTTCGCAGTCGCTATAGGTTGAACCATGCAAAATACGATTCGCATCATTGGCATTGATCCTGGTCTTCGCCGCACTGGCTGGGGAATTATCGAGACATTGGGCAATTCCCTGAGGTTCGTGGCGTCGGGAACCGTGACATCCGATAGCGAGATGGACCTCGCCTCCCGCCTCTGCCAGTTGCATGACGGCCTCGCCGATATCGTCCACGCTCACAAGCCGGATGAAGCCGCCGTCGAACAGACCTTCGTCAACAAGGATGCCGTGGCGACCCTGAAGCTCGGCCAGGCCCGCGGCATCGCCATGCTGGTGCCGGCACGCGCCGGACTGCCGGTCTCGGAATACGCACCGAACGCCGTGAAGAAGGCGGTCATCGGCGTCGGTCACGGCGAAAAGCAACAGATTCACATGATGTTGAAGATCCTGATGCCGAAGGTTGCATTCAAGGGCGATGACGCCGCCGACGCCTTGGCGATCGCCATTTGCCATGCTCACAATCGCGGCGGCAGCCGGATGCGTCAGGCATTGGTCGGATAATTCGTTCTTGACTTGTTCTCATTCGCTGGTAAGTAATACCTCAGAGGTATTACCATGCGCGTGACGGAAAAGGGTCAGGTGACCATTCCTAAGGACATCAGGGACCGTTTGAAGATTGGCCCGGGATCCGAGGTGGATTTCATCGCCGATGAAAAGGGTGCCCGGCTCGTCGTTCTTTCCAGCCGCCCGGAAGCGTCGCAGGACGATTTTGAGTCCTGGCTCGACAGCATGAGCGGTACCCTCGACACCGGCGGCATGACGACAGAGAAATTCATGGAATGGCTGAGGGGACCGCGCGATGACCTCGGTTCTTATTGATACGAACATCTTCATCGACATCTTCGGCCCTGACAACCCCTTCAGGGAATGGTCCGCGCGCGCCTTGAGCGCATTGCGGCCGGATTCACAATTCATCATGACGCCGGTCGTCTGGGCGGAGCTGGCAAGCATGACCCCACGTGAGGAAACTCTTGCATTTCTCCTGTCACGGTTAAACCTGATCCGTGAGGCTTTGCCGTTTTCTGCCGCTTATCGCGCAGGCATGGCGCACGCACAGTATCGAAGAGGCGGCGGCTTGCGCGAGCGCACTCTGCCGGAGTTCTTCATCGGTGCACATGCCCTCGTTCGATCGCATCGCCTTTTGACGCGTGATGGCGCGCGCTACAGCTCCTATTTCCCGGAGCTCGAAATCATTTCCCCCGAAACGCACCCTTGAAAGACCGTGACCATGATCGGCAAGCTGAAAGGCACCATAGACGAGATCGGCGAAGACTATGTGCTCGTTGATGTGCACGGTGTCTGCTACGTCGCCTATTGCTCGGCGCGAACCCTGTCCAAGCTCGGATCGGCGGGCGAAGCCTGTGTGCTTTTCATCGAAACTTATGTGCGCGAGGATCAGTTGAGGCTCTTCGGCTTCATAACGGCGCTGGAAAGGGAATGGTTCAACCTGCTGCAGAGCGTCCAGGGCGTCGGCGCCAAGGTGGCGCTCGCCGTGCTCTCGACGCTGACGCCGGGCGAACTTGCCAATGCGATCGCCCTCCAGGACCGCGCCGCCGTCTCGCGCGCACCGGGCGTCGGCCCGAAAGTGGCGATGCGGCTCGTCACCGAGCTCAAGAACCGGGCGCCGGCCTATGCCGGCGAAGCGATCAATATCGCCCTCAAGCAGGAACTCGGCGAAGGCGTCGCTGCCGCACCGGTTGCCGATGCGGTTTCTGCATTGACCAATCTCGGCTACAGCAGAGACCAGGCGGCAAATGCCGTTGCCGCGGCGATGAAAGCGGCCGGCGAAGGCGCCGATAGCGCCAAGCTGATCAGGCTGGGTTTGAAGGAATTGGCGCGGTGAAGGGCGGAAAATCAACGGTTGGATATCGAGGCAGCCGTTTTTTCGTGTATTGGTGTGAGAGTTTTCGAAACGGAATGAGAGCATGAGTGAACCCGCCCGCCTGATATCGCCGGAAAAGCGGGGCGAAGACCTTGATGTGACGTTGCGCCCGCAATCGCTGGACGAGTTTACCGGCCAGGCCGAGGCGCGCGCCAATCTCAAGATCTTCATCGAGGCGGCCAAAAACCGCGGCGAGGCGCTCGACCATGTACTCTTCGTCGGACCGCCCGGACTCGGCAAAACGACGCTGGCGCAGATCATGGCCAAGGAGCTCGGCGTCAACTTCCGATCGACCTCAGGCCCGGTGATCGCCAAGGCCGGCGACCTCGCCGCCCTGCTCACCAATCTCGAAGAGCGTGACGTGCTCTTCATCGATGAAATTCACCGCCTCAATCCCGCCGTCGAGGAAATCCTCTATCCTGCTATGGAGGATTTCCAGCTCGACCTCATCATCGGCGAAGGCCCTGCCGCCCGCTCGGTGAAGATCGATCTGTCGAAATTCACACTCGTCGCCGCCACCACCCGCCTCGGCCTGTTGACGACACCGTTGCGCGATCGTTTCGGCATCCCGGTGCGGCTCAGCTTCTATACTGTCGAAGAGCTGGAACTGATCGTGCGCCGCGGCGCGCGGCTGATGAACCTGCCGATGACCGATGAGGGCGCACGCGAGATCGCCAGGCGCGCCCGCGGCACGCCGCGTATCGCCGGCCGGCTGCTGCGGCGCGTGCGCGATTTCGCCGAAGTGGCAAGGGCCGAGGCCGTCACCCGCGAGATCGCCGATGAGGCGCTGACCCGCCTGCTGGTCGATAATGTCGGCCTCGATCAGCTCGACAAGCGCTACCTCAACATGATCGCCGTCAACTTCGGCGGCGGCCCGGTCGGTATCGAAACCATCGCCGCCGGCCTTTCCGAGCCGCGCGACGCGATCGAGGATATCATCGAGCCCTATATGATCCAGCAGGGTTTCATTCAGCGCACGCCACGCGGCCGTGTTCTGACCGCAATCGCGTGGAAGCATCTGGGAATGCAGCCGCCAAAGGACATGGAGGCTGCGCAGTTCCGGCTGTTCCAGGAGGACGACTGAGTGATCACCCGCCGCAGATTTTTCAAGCTTGTCGGCGGCAGCGTCGCAGGCCTCATGTCGCTCGGTGGTTACGCCCTCGCCTATGAACCTCTCGCCCGGCTCAGCATCACCCGATACAGGCTGACACCACCGGGATGGACACCCGGCCTCAAGCTCCGCATCGTCGCCCTCGCCGATCTCCATGCCTGTGAACCCTGGATGTCGGTCAACCGCATTGCCGCGATCTGCCGCAAGGCGAACGAACTCGAAGGCGACGTGACCGTTCTTCTCGGCGATTATGCCTCGGGCATGAACATGGTGACGCAGTACGTGCATTCGAGCCAATGGTCCAAGGCGCTCGCCACCCTGCAGGCCCCGCTCGGGGTGCATGCGATCATGGGCAATCACGATTGGTGGGAGGATAGAACCGCCCAGAAGAACGGCGGGATGGACACCTTCGGACACCGGGCGCTCGCCAATGTGGGGGTTTCGGTATACGCCAATCGCGCCGTGCGGCTCGAAAAGGACGGACATGGCTTCTGGCTAGCGGGGCTAGAAGATCAGTTGGCGCTGCTGCCCGGCAGGAAATGGGGTCGCAAGCGCATGCTCGGCCTTGACGATCTCGATGGAACCATGGCTCAGGTCACTGACAACGCACCCGTCATCCTGCTCGCTCATGAGCCCGATATCTTTCCGCGCGTGCCCGAGCGCGTCTCGCTGACGCTGTCGGGCCACACGCATGGCGGACAGATCCGCTTCCTCGGTCGTTCGCCGGTCGTCCCCTCGCGTTACGGCAATCGCTACGCCTATGGCCATATCGTCGAACAAGGGCGTAACATCATCGTCTCCGGCGGCCTCGGCTGCTCCATTGCGCCGGTCCGCTTTGGCGTGCCGCCGGAAATCGTCGTGATCGATCTCGGATAGAACGGCATGAGCAAGCGCATTCGCCTGACTGCGGGCGTCGGACGTTTCAACCATCGCATCGCCGGCCTCGCCCTTCGCGATCGCAATGTGCTTGTTCATCGCGCCGAGCAGGAGCCTTTCCGGACTTTTCCTGGCGGCACGGCCGAAATCGGCGGAACGTGCTCTGGATAGTCGAGAATTTTTTCCACTTCGAGCAACGCGACTGGCACGAACTCAGTTTTTATTATCTCATCGAAATCCCGCCGCAATTCCCCTCCGGCCGCACGAAATCATCCATCGCGTCGAGGATGGCGACAACCATCTCGAATTCAAATTGGTGCCCGCAACGCGAAAGGCTCTGATCGACCTCGACATCCCGCCCTATTTCATCGCCGATGTAATCGAGACGCTGCCTGCCGCGCCACTCCACCTCGTCTGGCGCGATGGCAATCTCGACGACCGGAACTGACGCAAGTAGCGCCTGAAGAGGAGATGCGCCAATGCCGACCTTCGATCCCGTCAGGTCATTTCGCAAACTCGCTTATAATAATGCCCTTGCCAACCGCCGCCTGCTTCAGGCCTGCGCTGCATTGAAGCCCGGCGAGTTCGAAGCCCCGCGCACGAGCTTCTTCCCGTCAATTAAGGCAACTTTGAACCACATCATCACGGTCGACTGGTTCTATGTCGACGCGATGGAAGGCGGCACTCTCGGGCTCAAGGCCTTCGAGGTCGACGAACCTTTCGATGACGTTGGATCGCTGGCTGAAGCGCAGGCAAGGATCGACCATCGCCTGACGGCACTTTGCCAGGCGCTGACTCCAGAGAAGCTGGTCTCCACCGTCAGTCTCGATCGTGGTGACCGCATCCAGAAGGAGCGGCTGGAAGACGTGCTCGCCCACCTTTTCCAGCACCAGACCCATCATCGCGGCCAGGTGCATGCGATGCTCGCCGGAACCAGCGTCGCCCCGCCGCAGCTCGACGAATTCATCGTAGCCGACGACGCGAGATATCGCGGCAAGGAACTCGCCGAATTCGGTTGGAACGAAGAAACGCTGATGCGTTAATGTTGTAGCCGCTTTTTCAGCCCGTCGATGATCGTCTTGGTCAGGAGGTCGTAATTCTCATCGAAGTGATGGTCGCCAGGCAACTCGATGACCTCGGCCCCGCTATCCCTCACCGCCGGACAGGCGACATCGTCATCATCATCCTTGCCATAGATGCACTGCACGAGCTTCGGATCGACGTTTTTCAGGTCGGCGACCGGATCGCCTGCCGCCCCTTCCGTTTTCTGGCCAAGCCAACCAAGAACGGAGATGACGTAATCGACTTCGTGCGAGAGCGACAGCAGCGACAACTGCACCACCGAGGACTTCTCGGCTGGCTTGAGAAGCTGATAGGTCGCGGGCACGACGTCGGCGCCGAAAGAATAGCCGACGAGCAGCACATGCTTCACCTTCCACTGCTTGCGGTAGAAGTCGATAATCTTCGAGAGATCGCTTGCTGTCTCCTCCGGCTTGCGCTCCGACCAGAAATAATGAAGCGAATCGACGCCGACCACGGGAATGCCTTCCTTCTGCAGCGTGCCGCCGACTTCCTTGTCGATGTCGCGCCAGCCGCCGTCGCCGGAATAGATCACCGCCATCGTATCGAAGGCAGGCGTCGCCTCGAGCACCGCCAGCGGCAGGCCGAGCGGATTGCCGAAGGCGCCGGAGGCGGTGACGAGATCATCGAGAGTATCGCCAAATACCGTCTGCGCATCGTCGGTGGAATCGCGGATCTCGATTTCGGGATGGGCCTTCTTCAGCGCCTCGGCATGCGCCCTGCCGTCTTTGTCCGCGTTGGGCGTGAAGACCGTGATAACTGGATCCGGCAACGCTCCATCGTTGAGACCATAGACCGTGCGTCCCCCGACCACCTGTTTGGAAGCGGGCGTACAAAGCTCCTTGGCGAGCGAAATGCCTGCTTTAGGATCGATCGCAAGCGTCTGGCCGATCGTCGCATCCGGCGTCTGCGCAGCGATCGCCAACGCCAGGGCCCCGCCCTCGCCAATGCCTGCAACGATCGGCAGGTGATAGGCATTGTTGCCGGTCGCACGCTGGACCTGCTGGCTTAGCGACTCGATGTCCGAGACCATATAGACACAGCCGTCGTTGAGGCTGACGTCATAGCGGTTAAGTGCCCCCGCGTAGGAGGGAAAGTCGACGCCGATGACGACAGCCCCCTCGGAGACGAGCCTGTCGGCCTCGGCCTTCTCAAAATCGCCCCAGCCTGCGGCATCTGAGATCAGCATTACCGTGCCCTTCACCTCCCCTTCCGGCAGGAAAATGTGCGGCGACGGAATGAGCCCGGTTTCGAAGCTCTGCTTGGTCTCTTCGGCGGCATCAGCCGGTGCGGCCGCGAGCATGCAGGCGCATGCCGTGGCTAGAAGGATTGTCCTGATCATTTTCTCACTACCCCTTTCAATCCGCCCCCGATCAGAAATGTCGCGTCCATCAACGCGATCATCGGATTGCCTCCTCCGGAAACCGCAAGATAGCGCGGTTGCCAGTGCGGATGAAACTTGGATTTGAATGCCCGAAGGCCTTTGAAGTTATAGAAGCGCTCGCCGTGTTCGAAGACGGTGCTGCCGATACGGTCCCAGACCGGCGCGGCTTCGCGTTTCGACATGCCGGAGAGGGGCGCCATGCCGAGATTGAAATGAGTAAAACCCAGGCTGCGCAAATATTCCATGATCTGCACGAAGAGAAAGTCCATCGACCCCTTCGGCGCGTCCGGCGAGAAGCGCATGAGATCGATCGTCGCCTCCTCCCTCAATTCGGTGATGAGGATATTGGCGAAGGCGACGACCTTGCCGTCCTTCTTCAGGATGCCGACCGGCTGCGAGCAGACGTAGTCGGGATCGAAGGAACCGAGCGAGAAGCCTTTTTCCTTGGCATTGTGATGTTCGAGCCAGGCCGTCGAAACGGCGGCGAGATCATCGATGATGCCGGACACGTTTTCGGGTTCGACGACGGCGAACTCCAGCCCGTCGCGCTGAGCGCGGCTCGCCGTCTGACGAAGGTTTGCCCATTTGCCGCCCTTCATTTCGAAGGTTCGGAGATCTGCCACCGCCAGTTCGCCAAGCTTGAAGGCGCGAAGGCCGGCATCGGCGCAATGGGAGAGCAGCGCCGGCGAGATCTGGTAGAAGACGGCACGGCAGCCGGCGGCGCGCGCCGCTTCGACGAAGCGCCAGACGAGTTCCTGCACGGCACGATGATCGCCAACCGGGTCGAACAGCGCAATCCATGAGCGTCCCTGCCGGCCGTACATGATGAAGGCGTCGCCCTTTTCCGAAAACATGATGCTCTTGTCGCCCATGCGCACAAGATTGGCATCGGCATTCCCTTGCTTCCTTAAGATGTCGACGGCGAGCGCCAGCGCCTCCTCCGTCGCCGGCTCGGGCCGGAAGGTCGCCGGCCGGAGCAGGCTGAAGACGGCGATTGCCGAGGAGATGATGGTGATACCGAGCAAGGCGCGCAGGCCCCGCGGCGCCTCGGCGGTGAACTCGAACTGCCACCAGAGTTGGTTGCTGTATTCGACATCGCGATAGACGAAGAGCAGGATGATGACGGCGCCAACGACAATGACGGCGATCGCCATCAGCCAGGATGCCGTCATCGCCTGGTTGAGCAGCGACGCATGCCGGGTGAAGAGCCGTCGGCTGACGAAAAGCCCGAAGATGAAAAAGGCGAGAAACGCGGCTTCGACGAGCGCGATCGCCTTCAGAAGCGACAAGGTCAACGCGGCAACGGCCGAGAACACCGCGACCCACCACGCACCGTCGAGCCTCTGACCGAGGCCGCGCGCGGCGACCACCAAAGCAAGCCCGAGCAGGCTGGAGAGGAAGTGCGCCCCTTCGACCATCGGCAGCGGCAGATAGTTGGAGAGAAATTCCAGGTCCTGGTCCGGCGTCGGCGTGACGCTCGAAAACACCAGCATCACGCCGAGGAGCAGCGCCAAGGTCGACAGCAGCTGCGGCATCAGCCGTCCGCCGATACGGCGGACGCTGGAGGCGGCCGGGTGGTCGACAAAACGGCGCAGTTCCGCCGCCGAGACCGCGAGAACGGCGATGAGCAGCGGCAATACATGGTAGATCAGCCGGTAGAGCACCAGCGATCCCAGAACCGCGTCGATATTCACCGCACTGCCGAGCGAAGCGATGATCACGGTCTCGAACACGCCGAGTCCGGCCGGAACGTGGCTGAGCACGCCGAGACCCACGGCGATTGCATAGACGGCGAGGAAGACCGGCCAGCCGATGGCCGTCTGCGGCAAGAGCACGTAGAGCACCGACGCCGAGGCGGCGATATCGAAGGCGGTGACGAGGAATTGGCGCGACCAGGTGCGTGAATCCGGCAGGCGGATTGCTACGGCGCCGAGATCGAGCACGCGGCCTCCGCGGCCAATGATCAGCACAGCCGCGATAATGGCGATGATCGAGCCGGCGATCAGCCGGAGGAGAAAGGCGCTGACGCCGATCAGCGGTCCGATCTCGCTGGCGATGATGATGAGCGCGATCGACGCGACAGCCGCGAGCCCGAGGCCGAAGGAGAGCGTGACGAAGGCGATGATGCGGCCGATATCCTCCGGCGAGAGCCCCAGACGTGAATAAGCGCGGTAGCGGATTGCGCCGCCCGAGAGCGCACCAAAGCCGGCGGTGTTGCCGACCGCATAGGCGCTGAACGCCGTCAGCGCCACATGTGGAAACGGAAGCTTCTTGCCGATATATTCGATCGCATTGAGATCGTAGAAGACCAGCGAAAGGAAACTCAGCGCAGTAAAGAACAGCGCGAGCAGGATGGCGCTCGGCCTCGTCGCCGCCAGCGCACCGACGACATCGTCATAACGCACCTCGTTGGTAAGCTGCATGATCGCGTAACCGACGAGACAGAAGACGAGAAGTGTCGCGGCTGCCGTCAGCGGCGTCCTGTAACGTCTGAAAAGCTCGCTGAAGGAGAACCCCTCCGTCTCTTGCATCTCTTCCAAATTGCCGTGACCAGACATCTCGTACCTGCGCAATTTCTAGCTGTGCGGGAATCATTTTCGAAGACATACATGAGAGGCATATAAGCTGAATGAAGCAAATGCCGCTGCCGCCAAGCCTCGCCGCCTGCGCCTCCATTATCCCCAATTGGGGCGAATTTGCGCAGGCGAGCCCAGGCAGCACATTGCATTTTCGTAAGCTTACGAGGAGCTTTGTGACGATGACGCAGGTTTGAGAGGCGAGAAAGGGATCCGAACATGCAAGATGGCCTAGCCTTCATGATGCTCGTCATTGGCAGGCTGCTGCTCGGCGGTCTCTTCGTCGCTGGCGGCGTTCATCATTTTTTCGTCACTGTGCCACTGACCGACGCTATCGAAGCCCGCGGCGTGCCTCTTGCGAAATGGGTGTTGCTGTCCGGCAGCGTCTTTCAGATTGCCGCCGGTTTCCTCTTGATGCTGGGCCTCTTCGTTGCCGCGGCGGCCTTCGGCCTCATTATCTTTACGCTTGCCGCCTCGGTGCTGCTGTTGAATTTCTGGGACATGCAAGAAACTGCCCGTGACAGCGCCATCAACACCTGGAAAAGCAACATGGCCATTATCGGCGGCCTGCTGATAGCAGCGGCCGGCGCAATGTGAGGGAGTTCATGCCGCCGGCTCGCCCGCGGCGCGCGCCTGCACAGCATAGCGCGCCACGGCGGCATCCACCTCCGCATCCCGGTCGCCCGCCACCTGCACCGTCGGGACGGCAAATTCGATGCCGTTTTCCCTGAAGGCATTGCGGATCATCGCCAGCGCATTGCGGCGGATGACGAATTGCTCGCCGGGCTTCGTCATCATCGACAGCCGGATCTCGATCGCGAATTCACCGAACTGCTCGACGCCCTTCATCTTCAGCGTCTCGATGATGTGCGGGCCGAATTCCGGATTCTCGAGCAGCGTCTGGCCGATCTGCTTGATCACCTTCTTCGCCTTGACGAGATCGGTATCGTATTTGACGTTGAGGCTGATCTTGTCGATCGTCCAGTCGCGATTCAAGTTCTTCACGGCGCCGAGCTCGCCAAACGGCACGGTCGTCAGCGGTCCGCGGTGATGCCTAAGCTTCACCGAGCGCAGGCTGAACGCTTCGACGACGCCCTTGTGGCTGCCGCTTTCGATATATTCGCCGACGCGGAAAGCATCGTCCCAGAGATAGAACATGCCGCTGATGACGTCCTTGACGATTGTCTGGGCGCCGAAGCCTACCGCAACGCCGACGACACCTGCGCCGGCGATGAGCGGCCCGATCTCGATGCCGAGACCCGACAGCACCATCAGCACGGCGATGACTGCGATCACGACGGCGAGAATGTTGCGGAAGATCGGCAGCAGCGTCTGAATCCGCGCATGTTTGGCCTTCTCCTCGTCCGTCGCGGTGCCGTCCAAGGGTGAATCGAGCAGCTTGCCGTCGATAAAAGCTTTAACGACGTGCCAGAGCAAATCAGCAGCGAGCAGGATGACAATCCCGCCGATGACGCCGCGCGCGATCTTGTCGGCCATCCGATCGCCGGCAGCCATGGTATCGGCGCCGACGCCGAGCATCCGCCCGAGCCAGATGGCGGCAAAGGCGATAATCAGCGCCCGCACGCCTCGGTCGAGCAGTACGGCGGCGATGCGGCGTGTGGCGAGGAAGCTCGCTTCGGTCTGTTGCAGCGATTTCACCGCAAGCGTCGAGACCGCAAGCACGCGCGGCAGCAACAGCACATAGATGCCGAGCCAGAGCAGCCCGTTGAAGCCCACGACCCACAGTCCCCAAAGCAACATGAAATAAATGGTAAGCGCCCAGGAGATTCCATAACCGCGCTTCTCGTCCTTATGCGGCCGCGACCAGACCCCCTCGATCGCGATCAGCAGCAGGCCGTTGCCGAGGATGTAACCGACGAGAAGCCGAGCGCTCGGTGTATAGCCGAGCGGCGCCATCGACTGGATCACCGCCCAGCCGAAAGCGAAATAGATGACGAAGGTCGCGCAACGGCGATACCAGAAGAGCGTGACGGAACGTCCCGGCATGATTGGAGCAGTGACACCCTGCCGCTCCTCCTCGGCCCGCGCGAGTCCAATGAGATCGACCAGCACACCGCCGAGGCAGATCGTAAAACGCTGGACGATCAGCGCAACGACACAGACGATCGCGATACTCTGGCTGAGTGGCGGCCAATCGAGGCTGAGAAGCGTGAGCACCGTCGCCGCAGCAAAGATCAACGCCGGGATGACGCGCGGCGCCAGATGCATGCCTGCCATCGCAGCCAAACGGCGACGGCGGCGGCGGAAGGCATAGCGCGCGATGCTTTCGACGATTGCACCGAGCAGAAAGATCGCAATGAATCGAGCGATCATGCGAACCCGGCCGGTCGCAGCGATTTCACCGAGAAGCAGCGAGGATGCATTGCCGATCTGCGAGGGCAGCGTCATGGCGGCATCGGAAACCATTGAGACATGCCGCCGAGAATGCTGCAGCAAACCTGATAGGACCGACATCGGGTTTTCGGCAGCCGCGTCGCCAGCAGGGGCCTCCGCCATCTGCGTCGACATCCACTGCTTCACCTCGGGGGCCTGCATGAGCTGCATCATCTCACGCACCTGCGCTGGCGGAACGGCCGCGACCGGCGCTTGCTCCGGCGTCTGGGCGAAGGCCTGCGAAACAATCGCCAAGAACGTCATCAATGCCAGTATGCAAAATATGACGGCCTTCAAGCCCTGCGCCACGCTACGCTCCATGCCCGCCTCCAATGGAGTAATCGGCCGCCGGAACGAAGGCGGCTTCAAGATTTCTCTTGGGCAATGCATACTCGCGACCCTTGCCGCCAGCAAGCCGTACAGACACCATACCTACGGTTAGGAATGACAGACGCGCCCCTCACGACGAGAGTGCGCCCTCTGTTCAATGATCATGTCTGATCGGTGCAGGAAGCCTTGAGCTTCACGACTTCGGAGCCGGCTTTTCCACGTGGCCGCCGAACCCCGCGCGCATTGCCGACAGCACCTTGTTGGCGAACTCGTCATTGTCGCGCGACGAGAAGCGGCCGTAGAGCGCCGCACTCAGCACCGGCGTCGGCACGCTTTCGTCGATTGCCGCCATGATCGTCCAGCGGCCCTCGCCGCTGTCCGAAACACGGCCGGCATATTCCGACAGTGCCGGATCGGCATGCAGCGCATCGGCGGTGAGGTCGAGCAGCCAGGAGGTGATGACGCTGCCGCGGCGCCAGACTTCGGCAACTTCCTGCAAGTTGAAGTCGTATTGAAAATGTTCCGGGTGGGCGAGCGGCGCGGTTTCCGCATCGGCCTCATGCGAGGCAGCGCCAATATTAGCGCGCTTCAAGATGTTAAGTCCTTCGGCATAGGCAGCCATCAGGCCGTATTCGATGCCGTTATGCACCATCTTGACGAAGTGACCGGCGCCATGCGGGCCGCAATGCAGGTAGCCCTGCTCAGCGGTGCTGGCCGCAGCCGCCTCGGCGCTGCGGTTGGGGGAGGCTTCCGTCGTACCGGCCCCCGGCGCCAGTGTCGCGAAGATCGGCGAAAGATGCTGGACGATGCCTTTCTCGCCGCCGATCATCAGACAATAGCCGCGCTCCAGGCCGAAGACGCCGCCGCTGGTGCCGACATCGACATAATGGATGCCTTTGGTGATGAGCTCTGCGCCGCGGCGGATGTCGTCATGATAGTAGGAGTTGCCGCCGTCGATGACAATATCTCCGTTCTGCAGCAGCGGCACCAGACTCGCCAGCACCTTGTCGACAATCGCCGCTGGCAGCATCAGCCAGATCGCACGCGGATGGCTGAGCTTCGAGACGAATTCCTCAAGCGAAGCGCTGCCGGTCGCGCCAAGGCCTGCGAGCTCGGCAACGCTTTCGGGCCTGGCGTCGTAGACGACGCATTCGTGACCGCCCCGCATCAGGCGCTGGACCATGTAATTGCCCATGCGGCCCAAACCGACCATACCAAGCTGCATCTGAAATCTCCTGGGATTTATCAATATGATTCCGGAAACTAACACCGGCGTTGTGACAGGCAAGCGAAGTCTCAGACGCAAAGGAGATGCGATGATTACACCCTTGGCGCGGCTGGACGCCCGCTGTTGGTAATCTGGCGTCTTGGGAGCGTAATTCCACCCTTCTCTAAGAATATAACCGCCCTTTCGGGCGGCTTATATCCGATGTGTGGGGACATCCGTGGCGCGCGGATCGTCGGGTGGCGGTTAATCGCGGCCGGTCTCCCGCACCAGGTGCACGATACCCGCCGGATTGAGGATCCAGCCGCCGCGGAGGTCGGGCGGCAGCGTCTCGATCAGATCGCAGCGCGGAACATCGGCCTTCTCCAAATGCTCCGCAGCACGATCGAAATCCGGCGTCAGGAATTCCAGCCAAAGCTCAGCCTGGCTCATCGTCGGAACGCGGTCGATCCAGAGCCGGATCGGTCCGAGTTCGAAGGAAATATCGTTTCCTTCGATTTCCTTCAGCTTCACCACATCTCGGTAAAAGGAAACCGTCGCGTCATACTGATGCGGCGGAACCTTCATGGCGACGTCGACGCCGCCCCAGATCAAATCGCTCATGACGCTCCCCTCAACCTTCCTGCGCTTTGGCCTGCTCGCCGCGCATCTCGCTGAGGAACATGCCGTCACGCAGGTTGATGCCATATTCGACAAAGGCTTTCATGCAGCAGAACATTTGCGTCCATCCTTCCATGTTCAGGTATGTTCCGCGGCGCCCGGGCTCATCGTCCCGCCATCCGTCTTCGGCAATGGTCACCATGGTGCCGCCATCATCCAGCGGCTTGAAATTCATTTCCACAAGCGTCTTGTAGGGCTTCTTGTCTTCGTCCGTCGCGCCATCCCAGCGCAGGACGATCTTGCTCTCGGGCACCAGCTCGATCACTTCGACGGGCACATCCTTCCACCACGTTACTGTCACTCCCTGCGCAAGGGGCGCGCTCGCTCCGCCGACGGTGGTGAAATAGCTCGACAGCTTCGTTGGATTGACGACCGCGTCGAAGACGTCAGCCACTGGGCGGCCGATGCGACCCGAGACGCGAATATTAAGGGACATGAGACCTTCCTCCTCTTCTTCGTTGTATCCGGGACAATTATGTTATAAAAATATAACATGTCAAGCGAATCAAACGACGACCTCATATTCAAAGCCTTGGCGCATCGCCGCCGCCGCGAAATCCTCGACCTGCTGAAGAAAGAACCCCACACGACAGGTGCGCTCTGCGAGGCGTTCCCGGAGATGGATCGCTGCACCGTGATGCAGCATCTGAAGGTGCTTGAAGACGCGGATCTGGTCATTGCCAGGAAGGAAGGCCGGGAGCGCTGGAATCATCTGAATAGCCTACCCATTAAACATATCCACGACCGCTGGATCAGTGCCTATGCAGGCCATGCCCTATCCATCCTTGACCGGCTGAAGAACGACCTCGAAGGCCAGCCGGAATAACAGACCCGCTTGTCTCCCGGCCGACCGAAACCTATGCTGGCAGAAAATATGAGACGTAGGACGCATGACGATATCGGGAGCCGGCATACGCCGCATGCGGCTGCTGCGCAGCATGAAGCAGCAGCACCTCGCGGAACTCCTCGGCGTCGACCAGGCGACCGTTTCGCGTCTGGAGCGCGGCCAGCTTACCCCCTCGCCCCATCTGGCTGCTAAGCTGGAGCGAATTTTCGCCTCCCCGCAATATGCTGCGGCCGATGCGGCTTTGAAGCGGCTGGTCGAGGACTCCGTCCGGCCTGTGCATCTGATCTGCGATAGCACCCATCGGCTGCTGTCCGCCTCTCGCCCGCGGCAGGCGGAATGGCGCGCACCGCTCGGCGCTTTTCTCGGCCGCTCTCTTTTCTCCTACGCCTCCGCCGAGATCGCCGCCGCCGAACAATCTCTGGAGGAGTGCGGCTGGCACGAAGGCAGGCTGCTGTCGTTGACTTTCGATACCGGCGCCAACGGCAATGCACGCCTGCCGATTGCCGCCGGCCGCGTCACCTGGGACCGGATCATGCTCGCCGACGGCAGTGCCGGCCGCCTCGTCACGACCATGACGGAGCCTGCAGCTTTCCTGCACCCCGATGCATAATTTATGCGTTGTCCGCGAAGGCAGGTCTTTTGTAGCCTCCGCCGCGAAATGGGTCAGGAGGCGACGTGATGACGATATTGGTGACGGGAAGTGCCGGCCATCTGGGAGAGGCGCTGATGCGGACCCTGAGGGCGGAAAGCCGATGGGCGCGCGGCATCGACATCAAGCCCTCGGCTTTCACCGATATGGTCGGCTCGATCGTCGACCGCGACTTCGTCAGGCAGGCCATGTCAGGCGTCAGCCACGTCATCCACGCCGCGACCTTACACAAGCCGCATGTGGCAACCCACGCCAACCGCGACTTCCTCGACACCAATGTCTCCGGCACGCTGAACCTGCTCGAAGAGGCGACTGCCGCCGGCATTGCCAGCTTCGTCTTCACCAGCACCACCAGCGCCTTTGGCGCCGCATTGACGCCGGCAGCCGGCGAGCCCGCGGCCTGGGTCACCGAGGATGTGCTTCCCGTTGCAAGAAATATATATGGCGTGACGAAGCTCGCCGCCGAAGACGTCTCGGAACTCTTCGCCCGCAAATCCCGCCTGCCGGTTGTGATCCTGAGGACATCGCGTTTCTTTCCCGAAAGCGACGACGATCCCGAAATCCGCAATCGATATTCGGCGGAAAATGCTCAGGCCAACGAGCTGCTTCATCGCCGCGTCGACATCAGCGACGTGGTTGGCGCCCATCTGCTGGCGCTAGAAAAGGCGCCTGCGATCGGCTTCGGCCGCTACATTATCTCCGCCACGACGCCCTTTTCCTGTGGCGATCTCGCCGAACTCAGGGAAGACGCGCCTACCGTGGTCGAACGGCTCTTTCCCGGTGCGGGTGCCCTTTATGCCCGACGCGGCTGGAAAATGTTCCCGGCACTCGACCGCGTCTATGTCAACGAACGGGCAAGGCGCGAACTCGGCTGGCAGCCGCAATACAACTTCCCCTTCCTGCTCGAGTGCCTGCGCGACGGCAGGGAATGGCGCAGCCTTCTGGCGCGCGATGTCGGCTCCAAAGGTTACCACGACGAGGTCTTCGCCGAAGGGCCCTACCCGGTGAACTAGGATTGAGTTGCGGCCTCTGCGCATCATCACGATCCGGCCGAAGCGGGTCGTCGCGTCTTTCGCCAACATGAAAGGGAAAGTGCGATCCACGACAACCGATGGATGTTTACGATCCTGGGCGCCTACAAACGTAGGTGGGCACCGTGTGTCCAGGCCCACGGGCCTGGCCAGGGACAGCTCCCTTTGGATCGAGTATGGCCCCAGGGATTGTGGTTCCTGTCGAGAGGCGCAGACCGCATCGCGATATATAAGGTCGTTTGCGCCGACGCGCCAGTGGCGGCAGCAGGCAGTCCGTATTTAATTGAGATCAATTCAGCTCGGGAGCGGAACGGCCATTCAGTTTGTCGGTGATGCCGCGGATCCGGCTCGAAACCTCGCCGAGCGCCGCCGCCAGAGTTTCCTCGGTGCGGGCGGTCGCGGCAAGCACGGTGTCGCGGTTGCCGCGCAGCGACTCGAGCTCGGCTTCCAGCCCCGCTATGCGGCGCGTCAGCTCGGAAATCTCGTCCATGATCATGATGCCCGCCATGACAGTGATCCTGAGATCGCCGATCTCGCCGAACTGGCCCTTGAGATGGCCGACATAGCGGTCGAAACGGGTGGCGAGATCGGTCAGATGATCCTCCTGCCCTTCCTCGCAGGCCATCCGGTAAGCCTTGCCGTCGATCGTTACCGTCACCTGCGCCATCTCAAATTCTCTCTCATCAACGGTCCAGAACCGCGCGGATCGTCTCCATGGCCGTCACCAGCCGCCGCGATACCTCGCGATTGACCTCTTCCAGTCGGTTGGCCCGGAATTCGGCCTGGTCGAGCTCCTGTGCCAGCCTGGAGCGATCGGCATGCACGCGCCGCACCTCGCCCTCAATCTCTCCCTGCTCACGCTGCCGCTCGATGCGCATATCGACTGCGTTCTCGAGGCTCGAGATCGCCTGTCTCAGCTCATTGAGCGCTGCTTCCATGGTTTTGCCTGTGGGCGTCATGCCTTCCGCTTCCCCTGCAGGACCCGCGAATCGACACTCAGCGCCGATCCTTTGATTTCAAGAGGATATGCAGCTCGCCAACGGCCCGTCAATAAATGCTGCCACCTGTCCGCCGGCCTATCCTGTGGATGAGCGCTTTACCGATGTCTGCCGCGCCCAGATTTGTCATTTGTACAATCGTGCGATCAAATGTCAAAAAATGCCGCAGCGCACCCGGATTCGGCCTGCCATTTATTGACTTGCCCGTCTTAACTGGTATGTCTCAGCCGCTTTCACTCGATGGTCTTGGAGGCTCGAGGCCATCCCCCGACACCCGGAGCTTGCGGAAAAGCCATGACCTCTCCCGAACAACACGACCGGATGGCGAACGCGATCCGTTTTCTCGCCATGGATGCCGTTGAAAAGGCGAATTCCGGCCACCCGGGCATGCCGATGGGCATGGCTGACGTGGCTACGGTCCTGTTCACCAAATATCTGAAGTTCGATCCGAAGAAGCCGCATTGGCCGAACCGTGATCGGTTCGTGCTCTCTGCCGGCCACGGCTCGATGCTGCTTTATTCACTCCTCTATTTGACCGGCTACCCCGACATGACAGTCGAGGACCTGAAGCAGTTCCGCCAGATCGGATCCAAGACCGCTGGCCACCCGGAATACGGGCATGCGACCGGCATCGAGACCACTACCGGCCCGCTCGGCCAGGGCATCGCCAACGCCGTCGGCATGGCGATCGCCGAGCGCAAGCTGCGCGAGGAATTCGGGGCAGACCTCCAGGACCACTATACCTACGTCATCAATGGCGACGGCTGCCTGATGGAAGGCATTAGCCATGAGGCGATCGCGCTTGCCGGCCACCTGAAGCTGAACAAGCTCATCCTCTTCTGGGATAACAACTCGATCACCATCGACGGCGCCGTCTCGCTGTCGGATTCGACCGATCAGATTGCCCGCTTCAAGGCCGTTCGCTGGAACACGATCGAGATCGATGGCCACGATCAGGTCGCCATCGCCGATGCGATCGAAGCCGCCCACAAGTCCGATCGCCCGACCTTCATCGCCTGCAAGACCGTCATCGGCTTCGGCGCCCCAAACAAGGCCGGCAGCCACAAGGTTCACGGCAGCCCGCTCGGCGCCGATGAAATCGCCGCGACCCGCAAGGCGCTGAACTGGGATTACGAGCCATTCGTCATTCCTTCCGACGTTCTCGATGCATGGCGCCTAGCCGGCACCCGCTCCGACAATATCGTCAACGCATGGGAAGAAACCCTTGCCAAGTCGCCTATCAAGGCGGAGTTCTCCCGCCGCATGGCAGGCGAACTGCCGGAAGGCTTCGACGCCGCGATCGGCGCATATAAGAAGAAGCTCGCCGAGACCAAGCCGACGGTCGCAACCCGCAAGGCATCCGAGGATGCGCTCGAGATTATCAACGGTTTTGTACCGGAAACCCTCGGCGGCTCCGCCGACCTGACGCCGTCGAACAACACCAAGACCAGCCAGATGCACTCGATCACGCCGACGGATTTCGCCGGCCGTTACATGCATTGGGGTATCCGCGAGCACGGCATGGCTTCGGCCATGAACGGCATCGCGCTGCATGGCGGCCTTATCCCCTATAGCGGCGGGTTCCTGATCTTCTCGGATTATTGCCGTCCGCCGATCCGCCTTGCTGCGCTGATGGGAATTCGCGTCATCCATGTTCTGACGCATGACTCGATCGGCGTCGGCGAAGACGGCCCGACGCATCAGCCCGTCGAGCAGCTCGCCGGCCTGCGCGCCATCCCCAACCTGCTGGTCTTCCGTCCGGCAGATGCCACGGAAACAGCGGAATGCTGGCAGATCGCCATCAAGACGCACAACCGTCCTTCTGGTCTTGCCCTGACGCGCCAGAACCTAACGGCGGTCCGCACCGAATACAGCGAAATGAACCTTTGCGAGCAGGGCGCTTACACGCTCGCCGGCAATGCCGATGCCAAGGTGACGATCTTCGCCTCCGGCTCCGAGGTGGAGATCGCCGTCGCGGCTCGCGCAGCCCTCGAAGCCAAGGGTGTGGCGGTGCGCGTCGTATCGGTTCCCTGCACGGAGCTGTTCTTCGAACAACCGGAAGCCTATCGCAAGCAGGTGCTCGGCAACTCGCCGGTCAAGATTGCCGTCGAAGCCGCCGTCCGCGAAGGCTGGGATGCCTTCATTGGGCCGGAAGGCACTTTCATCGGCATGAAGGGCTTCGGCGCTTCCGGTCCGGTCAAGGACGTTTACAAGCATTTCGGCATAACCGCCGACGCCGTCGTTGCGGCTGCGGAAGCAAAGCTTTAATGAGAGCGCCTTGAGGCGCTCTCCATCTCCTCAATTCCAGGCCCGGCCTTTCGGGCCCTATTCTATCGGGAGTGAATGAACATGACAGTCAAGGTTGCCATCAACGGTTTCGGCCGCATCGGTCGTAACGTCCTCCGCGCTATCGTCGAATCCGGCCGGACCGACATCGAAGTCGTCGCCATCAACGACCTCGGTCCGGTCGAGACCAACGCCCATCTGCTGCGTTACGACTCGATTCACGGCAAGTTCCCGGCCGAGGTGAAGGTCGAAGGCGACACGATCATCGTCGGCGGCGGCAAGCCGATCAAGGTCACCGCGATCAAGGACCCGGCAACGCTGCCGCACCGCGAGCTCGGCGTCGACATCGCCATGGAATGCACGGGCATCTTCACCGCCCGCGACAAGGCCGCCGCCCACCTGACGGCCGGCGCCAAGCGCGTCATCGTCTCGGCTCCCGCCGACGGCGCCGACCTGACGGTCGTTTTCGGTGTCAACCATGACCAGCTCACCAAGGAGCACATGGTCATCTCCAACGCCTCCTGCACCACCAACTGCCTGGTGCCGGTCGTGAAGGTTCTCGACGACGCCGTCGGCATCGACCACGGCTTCATGACGACGATCCACTCCTACACTGGCGACCAGCCGACGCTCGACACGATGCACAAGGACCTGTATCGCGCCCGCGCTGCCGCCCTCTCCATGATCCCGACCTCGACGGGCGCCGCCAAGGCCGTCGGCCTCGTGCTGCCGCACCTCAAGGGCAAGCTCGACGGCACCTCGATCCGCGTTCCCACCCCCAACGTCTCGGTCGTCGACTTCAAGTTCGTCTCCAAGAAGTCCACCACGGTCGGCGAAATCAACGAAGCGATCAAGGCTGCCTCCAATGGCAAGCTGAAGGGCATCCTCGGCTACACCGACGAGCCGCTCGTCTCCCGCGACTTCAACCACGACAGCCATTCGTCGATCTTCGCAACCGATCAGACGAAGGTCATGGAAGGCAATTTCGTGCGCGTCCTGTCCTGGTACGACAACGAGTGGGGCTTCTCCAGCCGCATGTCCGACACAGCCGTGGCCTTCGCCAAGCTCATCTGAGAGCTCGACCAGTGAATATCGCAGGCGGCCCGGGAAACCGGGCCGTTTTGTCATAGGCGTCTGAAGCCGGTCGTGGCATTATTGACAGCCCCGGAGCCGCCGTCGCACCCGGGGAGATAAAGGGGAATGGATGGACTACTTTACCGTTGAAATCGCCGGCCGCGCCGTCGCCAGCTTCCGTTCGAAAAACCATGAAGAAGCAACGCATTTCTTTGAAGCGGAAGACTTTCGCGACGATCTGACTATCCTTGAGTCCGAAGGCAAGCCCCTGTGGGACCGCAAGGCGACGCTCAGCCTGCGCAAGGCGACCGCTGAGGAAGCCAGCGAAGTCGAGCACGCCTATGAATTCGACGACGATCCGGAAAGGACTATCGACGACGAGTTCGTGGTTTTCCTGGTACCGGTCGAAGATCTGACCGACGAGGGCGAGGACACCGAAGACTGACAGTCGATCTGTATTGGTCTTCCGGTTTTTGAAGCCTTCTCGAAACGACCGGTTCGCTGCGGCCGGAGGACGGAATGAGAGTTGGCAATGCGCTGGCCATGCGTGATAGACTGAGGAAATGCATAACGCTGCACAATGGCTGAAATGATCCAAGTGGAGGCGATAAATGGCAGAGGCGCAAAAACGCTTGTCCCACACCACCCTCAAGCGGCGGCAGCGTTTTCACCCCAAGCGGGACGTCAGACCTGCCGTGCTGGCAAAGGCTAATCGCCTGGTCGTCCGGATCGCCGCGTTCATCGGTCTTGCGTTTCTCGCCATCGTCACACTTCAGGCAGTGTTGGGATAGCCGACCAGCCCGCGGCCGCTTCCGGCCAGCCCGGCATCCTATCCGCTACCCTCGGCGTTCATTTTCCCGCTCTCCGCATCCGGGCGCCTGTAATTCATTCTACCCCCATCGGCAAAGCGAAGGCGGCCGCCTGGACGGAGGAGCGATCTTATTCCGCTACCGTTCGCAGATGCCGGCAGGAAAAATCCGTACCCGTGTTTTTTGCCCTGCTCTCGCCTGATTTTCCTATACATTCTTTATAGAGAACTTCTCCCGTAGCATTCCGTGTCGGTCGCCGTCCGGCGAGCCGCTCAGCAGCATGATGTGGCATCGAGTCGAGGTTAAGCCGCAAGGCCTACCCTTCTCTGGGATTTTGCCCTTTACTGGCGGATCGCCAGGCGTGGCGGGGGAATGAAGCAGGGCGGAGCGCCGGAGGCCGCGTTCGCCAAGCAGTCGATGGAAGGGGTGGGCATGGAAGCGTTCTATATTGTGGTACTGGTCGCGACGGCGCTCGTGCTTCTGGCCGCTTTTTCGAGCCTGCTCGCCTTCCGCTTCGGCGCCCCGCTGCTTCTTCTCTTCCTGATGATCGGCCTTGCCGCCGGCGTCGACGGCCTCGGCATCGAATTCAGCAACAACTATCTCGCCTATATTCTCGGCTCTATTGCGCTCGCCGTCATTCTGTTTGATTCCGGCTTCGGCACGCCGATGCAGGCCTTTCGGCTCGCGGCCGTGCCTTCTTTGACGCTCGCCTCGGTCGGCGTTCTGATTACCGCATCGCTGTTTGCCGTCGCGGCCATGTGGCTTTTGAACTTCACCTGGCTCGAAGGCCTGTTGCTCGGCTCGATCGTCGCATCGACGGATGCCGCCGCCGTCTTCTTCCTGTTGCGCATCGGCGGCATCAATATCCGCGATAAGGTGCGCTCGACGCTGGAAGTCGAATCCGGCACCAACGATCCGATGGCGATCTTCCTCACTATCGCCCTTGTCGAGGTCCTGGCGAGCGGCGAGCGTTACGCTGGCATCAACATCGGCATGCTCGCCATGTTCATCCAGCAGATGGGGCTCGGTGTCATTCTCGGCCTGCTCGGCGGCATGATGATCGTGCTGATCGTCAGCAAGCTTGATACGGATCGGGGCCTGACGCCGATCTTCGTGCTGGCGCTCGCCCTTCTCGTTTTCTCCTTTGCCGGTGCGGTCGGCGGCAGCGGCTTCCTAGCCGTCTATGTCGCCGGCATCTATGCCGGAAACCGGAGAATGCAGGCGCTCGGCACGATCAAACGCTTCCAGGACGGCATGACTTGGCTGGCGCAGATCATCATGTTCCTGGTGCTGGGCCTGCTCGCCACGCCCTCACAATTTCCCGCCATCGTCGTGCCGGCCATCCTGCTTGCCCTCTTCCTGATCTTCATTGCCCGGCCGCTGGCAATCTGGCTGTCGCTGCTTCCATTCGATTATACACAACAGGAGATCGGTTTCGTCGCCTGGGTCGGCCTGCGTGGCGCCGTCTCCATTCTGCTTGCTATCATGCCCATCCTCGGCGGGCTGGAAAACGGCCAGCTCTTCTTCAACACCGCCTTCATCATCGTGTTGGTCTCCCTGCTCATCCAAGGCTGGACGATCAAGCCGATCGCCAAGAAGCTCGGCCTGATCATTCCGCCGCGCATTGGCGCCGTCGACAAGGTCGAGGTCGACCTTCCAGGCGCTGCCAACCACGAACTTCTCTCCTATCGTGTGATCAAGGATAGTCCCGTACTGCGCGGCGAGCGCATTCCGCGCTGGGCCACTCCTTCGCTTGTCATCCGCGACGGCAAGTCAATGCGTTATCAGTATGCCGGGCGGCTGCGCGAGAACGATCTCGTCTATCTCTTCATCGTGCCGAGTTATTCCCGCCTGCTCGACCGCCTCTTTGCCAGCCGCGCGCCCGTGGATGAGGACGATGCCGAATTCTTCGGCGCCTTCGCGCTCTCCCCTGCCCGCCCCGCGGCCGATCTCGATGCCGCCTACGGGCCCGGCCTGCTCCACGAATCTGAAAAAGGCCTGACGATCGCGGAACTGATGCGGCAGCGCCTCGGCGGCAAGGCCGATTATGCCGATCGCGTCCGCCTCGGCTCGATCATCCTCATCGTCCGCGATCTCGACGAGCACGACCACATCACCTCCGTCGGCATGTCGCTCGAAGCGGTCGAACCTGCCACCACCCTACCGATTTTCATCAATCTCAAGGACATCATCCAGCGCATCCGCGAGCGGTTGGACGGACGCCGCAGCCGCGAAGCCGCGGCCTCCGAAACCATGCCGAAAGCATCGGCCGGAGGCGACAAAGCCAGACGCGAAAACGGCCGTTGAACGCCTTGCGTCTCGAATGATCCTTGCTATGGTCGGCGCGACTTCCGCCAACCAAGACTGGATTTCCCCCATGCCTTCTTTCAAGACCCTCGACGATCTCTCCGACATCAGCGGCGAGCGTGTGCTCATCCGGGTTGACCTCAACGTCCCGGTCAAGGACGGCAAGGTTACCGATACGACGCGCATCGAGCGCGTGGCGCCGACGATCCTCGAATTGTCGGGCAAGGGCGCCAAGGTGATCCTGCTAGCTCATTTCGGCCGGCCTAAGGACGGCCCTTCGCCGGATCTGTCGCTGTCGCTGATCGCCCCTTCCGTCGAGGAAGTGCTCGGCCATACCGTGCTGACGGCCTCCGACTGCATCGGCGATGCGGCTGCCTCCGCCGTCGGCGCGATGAAGGACGGCGATATCCTGCTCCTGGAAAACACTCGCTTTCACAAGGGCGAGGAGAAGAACGATCCCGATTTCACCAAGGCGCTCGCCGCCAACGGCGACATCTATGTCAATGACGCCTTCTCCGCCGCCCACCGCGCCCATGCTTCCACCGAGGGCCTTGCCCATCTCCTGCCGGCCTATGCCGGCCGCACCATGCAGGCCGAGCTGGAAGCGCTGGAAAAGGGTCTCGGCAATCCCGCCCGCCCCGTCGTCGCCATCGTCGGGGGCGCCAAGGTCTCAACCAAGATCGATCTTTTGATGAACCTCGTGAAGAAGGTCGACGCGCTCGTCATCGGCGGCGGCATGGCCAACACCTTCATCGCCGCCCGCGGCACCAATGTCGGCAAGTCGCTTTGCGAGCATGATCTCGCCGAAACCGCCAAGCAGATCATGATCGAGGCAGCGACCGCCGGTTGCGCCATCATCCTGCCGGAGGACGGCGTCGTCGCCCGCGAGTTCAAGGCGGGTGCCGCCAATGAAACGGTCGATATCAACGCCATTCCCGCCGATGCCATGATGCTCGACGTCGGCCCGAAATCCGTCCATGCCATCAATGCCTGGATTGAGCGCGCCTCGACCCTTGTCTGGAACGGCCCGCTCGGCGCCTTCGAGATCGAGCCCTTCGATGCCGCAACGGTCGCTGCGGCAAAATACGCCGCAGAGCGCACAGCGGCCGGCAAGCTGACCTCCGTTGCCGGCGGCGGCGACACCGTCTCAGCGCTGAACCATGCCGGCGTTGCCGACGATTTCACCTATGTCTCCACCGCTGGCGGCGCTTTCCTCGAGTGGATGGAAGGCAAGGAACTTCCCGGCGTCGCCGTCCTCGGCGCCGGGAGATAAGCATCAAGCAATTTGGCAGGTTTTACATGTGGATAGACCGCGGCGGCGAGGAGCCTCCGCGGTCTTTTGCTCAGGCGCGGTAAAAAATCCCAATCTTTCAAACGATTGAATTCATTTCAATCGTTTCAATGACTTAGCCCTCCATTTTCCTCTCTATAAACTTCTGTTATCGCCGTCCTATATTCTTAAACCGCCGATGTTTCATGCTGTGGAGAGAACGAATGAGCGAACGACTGGAAGACATTGCAGTGCAGATGGTTGCTGGTGGCCGGGGACTGCTAGCCGCTGATGAATCGACCTCCACCATCAAGAAGCGTTTCGACACGATCAATCTCGAATCAACCGAAACGAGCCGTCGCGATTACCGCGAGATGCTCTTCCGCTCCGACGAGGCGATGAAGAAATATATTTCCGGCGTCATCCTGTTCGAAGAGACGCTCTTCCAGAACGCCGCAAACGGCACGCCTTTCGTCGATATTATCCGCGCCGCTGGTTCCATTCCCGGCATCAAGGTTGATACCGGCGCCAAGCCGATGGCCAAATTTCCGGGCGAGACCATCACCGAGGGCCTCGATGGCCTCGGCGAGCGCCTTGCTCGATATTACGAGGCCGGCGCCCGTTTCGCCAAGTGGCGCGGCGTCATCGCCATCTCCTCGACGCTGCCGACCCGCGGCTCGGTCCGCGCCAATGCTCAGGCGCTTGCTCGCTACGCCGCTCTTTGCCAGGAAGCCAAGATCGTTCCGATCGTCGAGCCGGAATGCCTCATGGACGGCAAGCCGGGCGACCACAATATCGACCGCTGCGCCGAGGTCACCGAATCCACGCTGCGCATCGTTTTTGAGGAACTGGCCGATGCCCGCGTCAGCCTCGAAGGCATGATCCTGAAGCCGAACATGGTCATCGACGGCAAGAACGCCCGCAAGGCCTCGGTCACCGAAGTGGCGGAACGCACCGTGCAGGTGCTCAAGCGCACGGTCCCGTCAGCGGTTCCGGGCATCGCCTTCCTCTCCGGCGGCCAGTCGACCGAAGAGGCGACCGCGCACCTTTCCGCCATCAATGCCATGGCTGACCTGCCCTGGTTCGTCACCTTCTCCTATGGCCGCGCCTTGCAGGACAGCGCGCTCAAGGCCTGGAATGGCAAGCCGGAAAATGTCGCCGCCGGGCAGCGCGAATTCACCCACCGCGCCGAGATGAACAGCCTTGCTGCCAAGGGCAACTGGCAGAAGGACCTGGAAAAGGCGGCCTGATCCAGGTAGCCTCAAGTCGATTGCAGAAAGGGCGGCAACTGGATGTTGCCGCCCTTTCTGTATTGTCTCGGCGACAAGAAACCGCTTCGCCGCACCAAAAATCGTGATTATTCATAACGGCCGCTGCTACAGGAGCCGCTATGACTACCGTCCCCTACCTCACTGTCGACGTCTTCACCACCACGCGTTTCGAGGGCAACCCGCTTGCCGTGATTTTCGATGCGCGCGGCCTCACCGATGCGGCAATGCAGAAGATCGCCACAGAATTCAACTATTCCGAAGTCACCTTCGTCCTGCCGCCGGAAGACCCCGCCAATTCCGCCCGCGTGCGCATCTTCACCCCGACGATGGAGATCCCCTTTGCCGGACATCCGAATGTCGGCACCGCCTTTGTGCTCGGCCAGCAGGCGGAGATCTTCGGTAAGCCTGTCGGCGATACACTGCGCTTCGAAGAAAGGGCCGGACTGGTCGAGGTCATTCTGGAACGCAACGAGGGAAGGGTGACGGCCGCCGCTATCCGCGCGCCGCAACCGCTGGCGATCGGCGATACCATCACGGGAGAAACTGTCGCCCGCTGCGTCTCGCTCGATCCCGGCGTCGTGGTCGCGACCACCCATGCGCCGGTCTTTGCCTCCGTCGGCCTGAACTTCGCCGTCGCTGAATTGAGCGGAGTTGAAGCACTGGCCGCCGCCCGCCCGAACCTCGCCGGCTTCCATGAAGCTGCCGGCCGTCAGACTACGAGCGGCCACGACTTCTCGCTCTTCGTCTACATTAGGGCACCTGAAAATCCCTGGAATATTCGCGCCCGCATGTTCGCGCCGCTCGATAATGTGCCCGAGGATCCCGCGACGGGCAGCGCTGCGGCAGCCCTCGGCGCCTACCTCGTTTCGCTGGCGCCGGAGGCCGATATGAACGTCCGCATCACTATCGAACAGGGCGTGGAAATGGGCCGCCGCAGCATTATCGCTCTTGATGTCACAAAATCCGGCGGGATCGTCACCGACGTTATGATCTCGGGAAGTTGCGTCTCCGTCATGCGCGGAGAAATCACCTTGCGGGACTGACAATCCCCGCGCCACCCAGGCCTACATCAGGAAGTCGCGCGACAGCAGCGCCACTGCCCAGACGCCAAAGGCGATCAACGCGATCTTCCAGAAATCGATCCTGCGTCTGAGGCCGGGAAGTCCGAGCGGCTTGATCACCTGTATCACCATGGCAAGGATGAGCAGCAAGCCTATCAGCTTTGTCATGCTTTATTTTTTCCATTTTTCAGAATGTCACAGGACGGACATTTTTCCGCGCGAACACAGGACCTCGTCAGGCCGTAAAGGCATTCCGGGGCACAATCAATCATCTTGAGGCTGGGCAGGCGCAGGTCTTGCCTTATGTCCGTTCATAATCGCTGAGACCGAGTCTGGGGAAATGAAAAGAAATCTGCTGTCCGTCGCCGCGCTGCTCTTTGGCACGCTGTTCCTTTTCATGGGCAATGGCCTGCAGGGCATCCTGCTCCCGGTGCGCGGTAATATCGAAGGTTACGCCACGACGACGCTTGGCCTGCTTGGTACCTCATGGGCCGGAGGCTTCGTCATCGGCTGCCTGGTAGCGCCGAAACTGGTGCGCCGCGTCGGCCATGTGCGCGCCTTCTCCGGCTTCATCTCGATCATCGCCATCATCGCGCTGGTGAGCGGCATTATTATCGATCCGATCTGGTGGGTGGTCCTGCGCGCGGTTACCGGTTTCTCCACTGCCGGCACGTCGATGATCATCGAAAGCTGGCTGAACGAACGTGCCAGCAACGAGAGCCGCGGCGCGATCTTTTCGCTATATATCGGCATCACCCTGATCGGCGTCGTCGCCGGCCAAATGATGATCCCGCTCGAAGACGTGCGTACGCCGGTGCTCTTCATGATCTGCGGCATCTTCTATTGCATCGCCATGCTGCCGACGACGCTGTCGACTGCGGCCTCACCGCAGCCGCTGAAGGCTGTTCGCCTCGACCTGCCTGCGCTCTATCGCAATTCGCCCGTTTCCTGCCTCGGAATCCTGCTCGTCGGCATTGCCAACGGCGCTTACGGCACGCTTGGGGCTGTCTTCGGCGCCGGTGCCGGCCTGTCCGACACCAGCATCGCCGTCATGATGAGCGCTACCATCTTCGCCGGCGCCTTGATGCAACTGCCGGCCGGCCGGCTTTCTGATCGTATCGACCGTCGCTACGTGCTCGCCGCCTTGTCGGCTATTGCCGCCTTCGCCGGCTTGCTGATCTTTCTGCTTCACCCGACATCGCCCGCCTTGCTGATTGGGCTCGTTGTCCTTTACGGCGCAGTGGCCAATACGCTCTACCCGATCGCTGTCGCTCACGCGAACGACTTCGCGGCATCGGAAGATTTCGTCAAGGTTTCCGGTGGCCTGCTGCTCCTCTACGGCATCGGCACAGTCATCGGCCCGACGCTCGGCGGCCCAGTCATGTCGGCAATCACCCCGCATGCGCTTTTCCTGGTCACAGCCGTCGCCCATGTGCTGATCACCGTTTATGCCATCATCAGAAGCCGCATCCGCGCCGCCGTCCCGGCCAGCGACCGCGACGCCTATACGACGATTCCGACCGGAACGTCGCCGATGCTGACACCGCAGAGCATGTCTCTGGCTGATCGCGGCACCGGCAAATCTCCCGAAAGCGGCGATCCTGCTGTAAAATTCGGATAAGCGTCGAGCAAAATTTCACTGCGGTTTCATCCGTGGCGCGCGAGAAACGCAAAAACTCCAGGCGAGGCTGGACTTGAGCCGGATCGGCCTAAATTCCGATTCCGTATCGCCTATTTCTTTCGGCATTGTGCTGACAGAAGCAAATGGAGGAGAACCGATGAGCTTTATCGATGACGACCGGCCGCAGAAGACACCAGCACACGAGATCGGCGCCGATCTCTCCATGCTTTCGGTGGATGAGCTGAAAGCGCGGGTGGAATTGCTGAAAACGGAAATCGCCCGGCTCGAAGCCGAAGCCGCCCGCAAAGCCTCCGGACGGCAGGCGGCTGAAAGCCTCTTCCGCTCGTAATCCGCTAAAAGCCTCCAAATACAAGACGATAGGCAGAAGACTGAACTGGTCACAAGTCTTCATTCGGCACAATGTTAATAAATTATTAAGCTTTATAAGGTATTACTATACTCATCCAGATTTTCTCTGGATCTCAGACAGTTTTCCATGCGGTGAATTGGTCTGATTTTTCTCCCTGTTTTACCTTGAGAGCCGCTTTTGCGGCTCTTCTTTTTGCTACCGCTGGCACATTTCCATGAAACTGTGGAGATTAACCTTTTCTTAAGAAACGGCTTGCGCATTTGCGCTAATGATACCATCTTAAAGCCATAAAGACCGGACGCGGAAACTTTTCCGTCAACACCGGCGTTACCTGACCATAAGTAGCTGCGTGCAACAGGGACTATTGCGATGTCGGAAGTTGGATTGAACACGATCAGTTTTGCGGGCCGCGCGGCTGCATCCTCACAGTTCAAGGCACTTTATGCCGAAGGCATGTCGCTTGTCGAAGAGACCGCCGCCTATCTCGATGGCCAAGGCCGCGCAGCTTCCAAGGTTCTGCCGCGCATGGCGTCGGTCCTCTACGCCGCGGAATCGATGCGGCTGACCACTCGCCTTATGCAGATGGCCTCGTGGCTGCTGCTGCAGCGCGCCGTCAACAACGGCGAAATGTCGCGCGACCAGGTTTTGGCCGAGAAGAACAAAGTCCGCCTTGACGGCTTCAACGTCGACCGCGCCGCGCCGGGCTGGGCTGATCTGCCGGAATCCTTCCGGGATCTCGTCGAGCGCTCCCTGCGGCTGCAGAACCGCGTCGCCCTGCTCGATCGCGAAATCTATCGACCGGCCGAAGCCGTGATCGTTCATGACAATCAAAACAGCGTCCAGGCGCAGCTTTCCCTGCTGCAGACGGCCTTCGGCAACAACTGAGCGGATCTTAGAACTTCCATTGAACCGGCTGCGCAGTGTGCGGCCGGTTTTTTGTTGCCACTGCACGCGCCCTGCAAACGCAAAAAGCCCGGCAGAACCGGGCTCCTTGCGCAATCTTGTCAAGCAAAAGCGATTAGAGGCCGAGGCCGCCGAAACGCTTGTTGAACTTGGAAACGCGGCCACCGCGGTCCATAAGCTGCTGGTTGCCGCCCGTCCAGGCCGGATGCGACTTGGAATCGATTTCGAGGTTCATGACAGCGCCTTCCGAACCCCAGGTCGAGCGGGTTTCGTATTCGGTGCCATCGGTCATGACTACCTTGATCATGTGATAGTCGGGATGGATGCCTGCCTTCATAACAATCTTCCTGCGATACCGGAGTTCAATTTGCCGCATGCAGTTGCGGCCACCGAACCGATTGAATAAATGAAGCCGCAGTCGTGATGGCTACGGCTTCCCATTAGGATGCGGTGCCTATACATGAAGGACGTCGGGATAACAAGAGCCAACAGGCCGCATTAGCGGGTCCTGCAGGCGATCGGAGACGATTTGGCAGAACAGGCACGGGCTGAGGAAAACAGAAGGCGGTCGCTGCGGCCGCTCGGCAGGCTGACGCCTTACGTGATGCGTTATCGCGGCCTAGTGGCCGGAGCGCTGATTTCACTGGCGCTTGCCGCAGTCACCTCGCTGGCGCTGCCGCTTGCCGTGCGCCGCATGATCGATCACGGCTTCACCCGGTCCGACGGGAGCTTCATCAACAGCTACTTCGCCATGCTGATGGTCATGGCCGTCGTCCTCGCGATCGCGAGCGCCTTGCGTTATTATTTCGTCATTACCATCGGCGAACGCATCGTCGCCGATCTTCGCCGCGACGTCTTTAACCATGTGACGCGGCTGTCGCCCTCCTTCTTCGACGTCAATCAGTCCGGCGAGATCGTCTCGCGTCTGACCGCCGATACCACGCAGATCAAGTCCGCCGTCGGCGCCACAGCCTCTGTGGCGCTCAGGAACCTTATTCTCTGTCTCGGCGCCATGGGCATGATGGTCGTCACCTCACCCAAACTCTCGAGCCTCGTTATCGGAGCGATCCCACTGATCGTCTTCCCGCTCGTCGCCTTCGGCCGCTCGGTGCGAAGGCGTTCCCGCGCCGCTCAGGATACGCTTGCCGAAGCGTCCGCCTTCGCCAACGAGACGATCGCCGCGACGCGTACGGTACAGGCCTTCAACGGCGAGGATGCCGCGGCGGCGCGATACGGCGGCGCCGTCGAATCCGCCTATGAAGCCGCGCGCGCGGCCATCCGCTCGCGCGCGCTGCTGACGGGCATCGCCATCACGCTGATCTTCGGCAGCGTCGTCGCCGTGCTCTGGGTCGGCGCTCACGGCGTGCTTGCCGGTACGCTGTCCGCCGGCACGCTCGGCCAGTTCCTGCTCTACGCTGTCATCTCCGCGGGGTCGCTCGGCGCGCTGTCGGAGGTTTGGGGCGAACTCTCGCAGGCCGCCGGCGCCGCCGATCGGCTGACCGAGCTTCTTGACGAGGCGTCACCGATCGTCGCCCCCGCCAGCCCCGAGGCTCTCCCGTCGCCCAGCCGTGGCCGCGTCGAGTTTTCCGGCGTGCATTTCGCCTATCCCTCGCACCCCGGCAAATCGGCCCTGCATGGCTTGAACTTTGCGGTTGCCCCAGGCGAAACCGTCGCCATCGTCGGCCCCTCAGGCGCCGGAAAGAGCACCGTCTTTTCGCTGCTGCTGCGCTTCTATGATCCGCAGCAGGGCAGCGTGACGATTGACGGTGTCGACGCCCGGCTGGCGACACCTGACGAGTTGCGCCAGCGCATCGCCATCGTGCCGCAGGATGTCACCATCTTCGCCGCATCGATCCATGACAACATCGCCTTCGGTCGCCCCGACGCATCGCGTGAGGAAGTCCGCGCCGCAGCGCTTGCCGCCCAAGCCGACGAATTCATCGCCCGACTGGAGAACGGCTATGAGACTGAGGTGGGCGAACGCGGCGTCACCCTCTCCGGCGGCCAGCGACAACGCATCGCCATTGCCCGCGCCATTCTGAAGAACGCGCCGGTGCTGCTGCTCGACGAGGCGACCTCCGCGCTTGACGCCGAAAGCGAGACGCTCGTGCAGAAGGCGCTCGACGGCCTGGTGGATGGCCGCACGACACTCGTCATTGCCCATCGCCTGGCAACCGTGCTGAAAGCTGACCGCATCCTCGTCATGGATGAGGGACGCGTCGTCGAGGAAGGCACGCATCAAAGTCTGATCCGCCACGGCGGCATCTATGCGCGCCTCGCCCGGCTGCAATTCGACGCCGCCAACCAGGATGTGCTTGCCGCCGTGAGATAGCCAGCAGGCGCTACTAGTCGCACCGCAACTAAAGTCTGATTCCGTTGCGCCTCGCCGCGGTTGCCTTTCCGGCCTCCCGCGCTACCCTCTTCATGCCCCTGGGTGGGATTCCTGTTGAAATCGTGGGAGGAGATTAGGAATGGTGCTTTCCAACATGACACGACGCACGGGCCTCGCGCTCGCTCTAGGCCTGTCTGTAATGCTGGGGCTTGGCCAGTCTGCCGTTGCTGCGGATTTTCCCGAGCGCGCGATAACCATGGTCGTGCCCTTTGCCGCCGGCGGCTCGACCGATGTCGTCGCGCGTATCGTCGCGCAGAAAATGTCAGAGGATCTCGGCCAGCAGGTGATCGTCCAGAACGTCGCCGGCGCCGGCGGCAATCTCGGTGCCGGCAACGTCGCGCGCGCTGAGCCTGATGGCTACACCATTCTGATGGGCACGGTAGCGACCCACGCCCTCAACCCGCTGATCCTCAAATCGACCCCCTATGATCCGGAAAAGGATTTTGCGCCGGTTTCACTGCTCGTCGTCGTGCCGAACGTGCTGGTGGTCAATCCGGAATTGCCGGCAAAGACGGTGCAGGAGCTGATCGCGCTCTTGAAAGCCGAGCCGGATAAATACAGTTACGCCTCGTCGGGCAACGGCACGCCGCTGCATCTTTCCGGCGAACTTTTCAAGTCCATGGCTGGCGTCAGCATGCAGCACATCCCCTATAAGGGCGCGGGGCCGGCATTGAACGACGTCATCGGCAACCAGGTGCCGATCATGTTTGATAACCTGCCCTCATCGTCCAGCCATATCAAGGCGGGCACGCTGAGGGCGCTGGCGGTGACGACGGCCGAGCGCGCGCCCTCTTTCCCCGATGTGCCGACAGTCGCGGAGTCCGGCATTCCAGGCTACGAGACCTATACTTGGAACGCGCTCTTCGCTCCGGCAAAGACGCCGAGCGAGGTGGTGATGCGCCTCAACGCCTCGGCCAAAAAGGCGCTCGCCGACCCCGCAGTTGCCGAACGCATGAAGGAGTTCAGCGCCACCATCGTCGGCTCGCCACCCGAGGAACTTGCAGCCCATGTCAAGGCTGAGCTCGCCAAATGGGGGCCGGTCGTCAAGGGAGCAAACATCCAGATGGAGTGATGCGGAGGCATTTGTCGGGGTATCTCACGTGGACCCGCCCATTGGGTGCAAGGCAACTCAATTGTCATTAAGGCAGTGGAAAAGCTCGCCATTTTGATCTAGCTTCCGCAACGCTGATGGTGCAATTCAGCGTTTCGGGAGACATCCATGTATAAATTCGAAGTCTACAAGGATAAATCAGGCGAATTCCGTTTCCGCTTCAAGGCATCGAACGGGGAAACCATGTTCAGTTCCGAGGGTTACAAGGCGAAGGCGTCCGCACTGAATGCCATCGAATCCATCAAGAAGAATACCTCCGGCGCCGAAATCGTCGACCAGACGAAGGCCGAAGCCTGAGCGGCACGGCATGGGCGGCGTCAATGCCGCCCTGCTTTTTCGCGCCCTTGCGCGGCGCTGGTGTTTTGAGACCGGCTCACCTGCTTGGATTGCAGGCGTTGTTTTCTTTCTCAACTATTTTTTCAAAACCATGTCGAAACGCCCGGCCGTCGCGCCTCATTGTCTCGGAACGGCTGAGCCGCTCTACCAGGCATTACGGTCTTCCGTCGGCCCGCCTGGAACAAAGCCAACAACGAGATCAGGAGTTTTCCATGCAATTCGCTCTCATTATTCGCGAAGCCGCCGAGGATTTCGCTCGACGCGGCGATCCGGCTTATCGAGATGGCTGGGTGGCCTATAGCAAAGCGCTCGCCCAAGCGGGGATCATGACCGGCGGCGCCGGCCTGACAGCCCCCGAGACCGGCACGATCGTGCGCCGCAAAGGTGAGGACCACGATGTCCAGGGCGGTCCCTATCCGGAAGGCAAGGAACAGCTCGGCGGCTTCTATCTGATCGAGGTCCCCGACATCGACACCGCACTCGAATGGGCGACCCGTGTTCCAATCTCCGACAAGGGTTCGGTCGAGGTGCGCCCACGCCTGCAGATGTGAGGCGGCAATGCCGCCCGATGCCGGACGCGCCGCCGAACAGGTGGCGCGACACTCCTATGGCAAGCTGATCGCCTTTCTCGCCGCCCGCTCGCGCGATGTGCCGGCAGCAGAAGACGCATTGTCGGAAGCGCTGGCTTCGGCCCTGCGCGTCTGGCCGGAGCGCGGCATTCCTGCCAATCCCGAAGCCTGGCTGCTGGTTGCCGCCCGCCGCAACCTGATGCAGGCGGCCCGCCGCCGAACTGTCGAGGCCAATGCACAAACGACGATATCGATCGCCCTCGACGAAGCGGAGGAACGGATGAACGAGGCCGGCAATTCCGTTTTTTCCGATGAACGGCTGAAGCTGCTCTTCGCCTGCACCCATCCCGCCATCGACAGTTCCGTGCATACGGCGCTGATGCTTCAGACGATTCTCGGCATCGAAGCAAGGACCATCGCACGCGCCTTCGTCGTTTCGGCGCGGAAGCGATGAGCCAGCGGCTGGTGCGGGCCAAGGTGAAGATCCGTGATGCGGGCATTCCGTTCACCATACCGCCTTGGCCCGCGCTGCCTGGGCGGCTTGCCGCCGTGCTTTCGGCGATCTACGCCGCCTATGGCCTCGGATGGGACGGCCTCGATGGCGAGGAAGCACACCATTCACTTGCCGGCGAAGCGATCTGGCTCGGGCGGACGCTTCTGGCTGTGCTGCCGGATGAGCCGGAAGCGATCGGCCTTCTCTCGCTTATGCTTCACTGCGAAGCCCGCCGCAGTGCCCGTCGTGACGGCAACGGTCGATATGTGCCGCTGGACGAGCAGGATCCGGCCGGCTGGAATGCCATGATGATCGCGGAAGCCGACTCGCTACTGAGCAAGGCCGGCGCCCTAAACCGTTTCGGCCCCTACCAGTGCCAGGCGGCGATACAATCGGTGCATGCGGCGCGGCGCCTCTCGGGGACAACCAACTGGCAAGCGCTGACGACGCTTTACGCCGCGCTGCTGAGGATGAAGCCGACGCTCGGCGCACGCGTCGCCCAAGCGGCGGTGATCGGCAGAGCTTCAAGCCCGGCCGAAGGCTTGGACCTGCTCGACAGGATCGATCCATGTGCCATCGCGGCCTATCAGCCCTATTGGGCCGTACTGGCCTTTCTTCTCGCAAGCGCCGGCGACGATGCCGCAGCGGCCGATGCCTACATGACCGCGATGGGCCTCAGCGACAGCCCTGCGGTGCGCGCCTTTCTCGCCGAGCGGCTGAAGCAGGCACGCCAGGCAAAGTCGAGCTGATCATTTCTCGGTCAGCTTCAGTTCGATGCGGCGGTTCGTGGATCGTGCGTCCAGCGAATCACCCGGTGCGATCGGCTGAAATTCGCCGAAGCCGGCCGCAACGAGCCGATCGGCTGGCACGCCACGCCCGATCAGGAACTTGACCACGGAAATCGCGCGCTCTGAGGACAGTTCCCAGTTGTCGCGATAGCGGCCGGTTCCCGCAAGCGGCACATTGTCGGTATGGCCGTCGACCCGCAGCACCCAGTTGATCTCCGGCGGAATTTCCTTGGCGAGGTCGAGAAGGGCGGCGGCAAGCTTCGCCATCTCCGTTTGCCCTTCCGGATTGAGATCCGCGCCGCCCGAGGGAAATAGCACCTCCGACTGGAAGACAAAGCGGTCGCCGACGATACGAATATTTTCACGATCCGAAAGGATCTCGCGCAGGCGGCCGAAGAAGTCGGAGCGGTAGCGGTTCAGCTCCTGCACGCGTGCGGCAAGCGCCACGTTGAGGCGGCTGCCGAGATCGGCGATCTTGGTTTGTGAGACCCGGTCCTTTTCCTCCGATGCCTGAAGGGCTGCCTCGACGGCGGCGATCTGACTGCGAAGCGCGGCGATCTGCTGGTTCAAGAGTTCGACCTGGTTGAGCGCCCGCTCACTCACCTGCTTCTGCTCGTCGAGTTCCTGCGTCATCGAACCGATCCGCTTCTGCGCCGCATCCTGGCCGCCGGCGCCGGCATTCAGCAGCGTCTGCAGCCGCGAACGCTCGCCTTCGGCAGTAGCAAGCGATGCCTGCAGATTGGCAATCGAATCCTGAAGATCCTGATTGCTGCCCTTTTCGAGCGCGAGCAGCTGCGTCAACTCGTTGATCTGGCTGTTGAGGCGATTGAGCACCTCATCGCGCCCGGTGATCTCCCGGCTGAGGATGAACTGCCCGACGACGAAGACCGTCAGCAGGAACATGATCGCGATGAGCAGCGTCGACAGCGCATCGACGAAGCCCGGCCAGTAATCCACCGTGCGTTCGCGGCGGCGGTTGCGGGCAAGTGCCATGGCCTACTTGCCCTCGCTCTTTTCTGTCTGGCTCATGCGGTCGCGCTGGCGCTCGGTCCGGTCGCCGCCCCGCTCCTGCAGACCGATGCGCTCGGCCAGCCGGTCGAGCGTGCGGCGCATTGCTTTCGCCTCGTCCTGCTGCGCTTCGATCCAGTCGCGCAGCATCTGCTGCTCGTTGCGCATATTCTTGACGAGACCCTGAATACCTTCGGCAAGGCTTGCCATGGCGGCGACAGAGCGTTGGTTGCCGACACCGCCCTCTTCGGAGACCTTGCGCAGATACTCGGAGAGAGCGCGCATGTCGTCCGAGGAAGACCCGGCAACGGCCTCGAGCGCTGGCGCCAGATCGGAGCCGACATCGGTAACCGAGGAGAGCCAGTTTTCCAGCTCCATGTAGAAGCGATTCTGCGCGCGGCCGGCCTGCAGGTCGAGGAAACCGAGAATGAGCGAACCGGAAAGACCGAGCAGCGAGGAGGAGAAGGCCTGGCCCATGCCCGAAAGCGGCATGGAAAGTCCCTCCTTCAGCGCCGAGAGCACGTCTCCCGTGCCGTTCGAGCCGGCATCGAGCGACTGGATGACGGTGCTGATCGAACCGATCGTGCCGATGAGGCCCCAGAAGGTGCCGAGCAGGCCGAGGAAGACCAGGAGGCCGATCAGGTAGCGCGAAACGTCACGCGATTCGTCGAGGCGGGTGGCGATCGAATCGAGGATCGAGCGCAAAGCGGTGGTCGACAGCGCCACAGACGCTGTGCGGCTGCCGATCAGCGCCCGCATCGGCGCAAGCAGCCGGGGATTGCGGTTGACCTTGTCCGCGCTGCCGGCAGCGCGGAAGGAGTTGAACCAGCGCACTTCGGGGCGAAGCGCCAGCACGTGATTGAAAACAAGGATGATCCCGACTGCAAGAACGCCGAGGATCAGGCCGTTGAGGCCCGGATTGTGCATGAAGGCGGTCTGCGTCTGCCGAAAGAGGATCGCGGCAATGAACCCGACGATGACGAGGAAAAGCAGCATCGTCCAGAGGAAGGGCATGGGGCTCGAGAGCCTGTAGGTATAACCGCCGGCCGTCTTTTCGGTGGAGCCGATCTCCGCCACATTCACATTTTCCATAGGTTCAGCAGCCTCCGAACTCATTGCTGGCGGAGACTAGAGCAACATTGTGCCGAATTGAAGTATGCCGGGGCGAAAACCGTGACTTTACAACAGCCGGTTTTTCCCAGGTCACTTGGCGGGGATCGGCCGCTTGATCACCTCGATCAGCGCCTTGTGAATGTGCTCGTTGCCGGCGACGATCGCACCCCCTTCCAGAATGCCCGCTCCACCGTCCCAATCGGTGGCGAAGCCGCCGGCTTCGCGGATCAGCAGGATGCCGGCTGCCATGTCCCAGGGCGCAAGCTCCGCCTCCCAGAAACCGTCGAAACGTCCTGCGGCGACATGGGCAAGATCGAGCGTCGGCGAGCCCAGGCGGCGGATGCCCGCCACTTCGCCCATCACGTGGCGAAGTTCCACCAGGAACTTGCCGTGATTGCGCTTGCCGAGCGCAGGCATGCCGCAACCTATGACGCAATCCGACAGCACGCGGCGCCCAGCCACGCGCAGGCGCCGGTCATTGAGGAAAGCGCCGCCGCCGCGCTCGGCGGTATAGAGCTCGTCGGTCGCCGGATTGAAGACGACGGCGGCAACGATCTCGCCGTTGCGCTCAAGCGCAATCGAGACAGCGAAGGCCGGGATGCCGTGCAGGAAGTTCGTCGTCCCGTCGAGCGGGTCGACGATCCAGCGATGCGCGCCGTCCGTGCCCTTGATCTCCTCGCCTTCCTCGCCGAGGAAGCCGTAGGTCGGACGCGCCTTCATCAGCTCTTCCCTGACTATCTTCTCGGCCTTGCGGTCGGCGGCGGAAACAAAATCACCCGGTCCCTTCACCGAAACCTGAAGGTTCTGCACTTCGCCGAAATCACGCGCCAGCGATTTTCCTGCCTTGAGAGCGGCCTGAACCATGACATTGAGAAGAGCTGAACGGGCCATCGGCGCATTTTCCTTGGGACTGATACGGGACGCGCTCTGCCAGGGGCGGGAAATGTCCCTGAACATGCATGACAGGCAGCGCTGCAAAGATTGGCGGCCTCAAGACCACAAAATCGCGGAAATTTCAAGGGGAGGCACGCATGGCGCCGCGCCTCGTCGGAAACCATCAATCTATTCTGGACAGATCAATCCAGAAATGCTAGTTGCTGATCATGGCACGACACAAGGAATTCGATCGCGACAACGCGCTGCATGCCGCCATCGGGGTGTTTTCCGAGCACGGGTATGAGGGCACCTCCACCGACGAACTGCTGAGAGCGATGAAGATCAGCCGGCAAAGCATGTACGACACTTTCGGTGACAAGCGCGGCCTCTATCTCGAAGCGTTGGAACGCTACAATGCCGACAGCATCGGCAAGATCGTCGCTGACCTTCGCCTTCCCGGCCAACCGATTAAGGCGCTGGAAGGCGCCCTTGTCGCTTTCGCTTCCCGTCCTGCAGCCGAGGCGAAGCGCGGCTGCCTCGGCGTCAGCGCCATTTGCGAATTCGGCCGCACCGACGCAGAGATCGGGGCTCTTACCGACAGCGCCGGCCGCGCACTGCATTCCGCCCTGGAAATCCTTCTCAAGCAGGCTCGTAGCGCGGGAGAACTTGCGTACGACATCCAGATCTCCGATGCCATTCATTTTCTCGGCGCTACGCTATCGGGCATGAAAATCAGTGCCCGCAACGGTGCCTCACCAGAGATACTGCGCCGCATTGCCCGCTTGGCGGTCAGGAGTCTTCGCTGAAGAAAGGGATATCGCCAACAAAAATCTTTTCGCGCTCTATTATAGACTAAACGATCCAAAAAGAAAGGAAACGCATATGTCCCAATCGCTCTCCGGCAAGATCGCCCTCGTCACCGGTGGATCACGCGGCATCGGCGCCGCCATCGTGCGAAGACTTGCTGCCGATGGCGCCGCGGTCGCTTTCACTTACTCCAGTTCCGAAGCGAGGGCGAAGGCGGTCGTCGAGGAACTGGAAACAGCCGGCGGAAGGGTGCTGTCGATCCATGCTGACAGCGCCGATGCACAGGCTGTGAGGGACGCTGTCTCGCTGACCGTCAACCGCTTCGGTGGTCTGGACATTCTCGTCAGCAATGCGGGCATTCTAATCCGCAATCCGCTCGACGACTACTCGCTAGAGGATTTCGACCGCATGTTCGCGGTCAATGTCCGCGCTGTCTTCGTCGGCGTCCAGGCAGCGGCAAGACATATGAAAGAGGGCGGCCGCGTCATCACCATAGGCAGCGTCACGGCTGAGCGCAGCGGCTTTCCGACATCGGCGGTCTACAGCATGACAAAGGGCGCCATTGCGTCGATGACCCGCGGACTTGCCCGCGATCTCGGGCCGCGCGGCATCACCGTCAACAATATCCAGCCCGGCCCGACAGTTACCGAAATGAACCCTAATGAGGAAGATCATGAGCGCCTCAAGCCGCTGATGGCGCTAGGCCGCCTGGGCGAGGATCGGGAGATCGCAGGTCTCGCCGCTTATCTCGCCAGCGAGGAAGCCGGCTTCGTCACCGGCGCCAGCCTGACGATCGATGGTGGTTATCTCGCCTGACGCGCACGCGTAAGGATTAATGTCCCGGCGGCCTCCCCTGATACCGCCGGCCTTGCTCGATTGAAACAGGTATCAGAACTTCTGCTGCGTGATCAGCACTTCGCGGGCGATCTGATCGAGCGGCAGAATGCGGTCGACCCCTCCCCTGGCGATCGCCTCCTTCGGCATGCCGAATACAACGGAACTTGCCTCGTCCTGCGCCACCGTGTAGGCGCCCGTCTCATGCATCTCCAGCATGCCACGCGCACCGTCGTCGCCCATGCCCGTCATGATGATCCCCATGGCGTTCGAGCCGGCCGAACGCGCCGCCGAACGGAAGAGCACATCGACGGAAGGCCGGTGGCGCGAGACCAGCGGCCCTGTCTTCACGCTTACATAATAACGCGCGCCCTGACGTTCGAGCAGCATGTGCTTGTCACCGGGCGCGATCAGCACATGGCCGCGCAGCACTGGATCGCCGTCGACGGCTTCCTTGACCTCGACCTCGCAAAGCCCGTTCAGGCGCTTGGCGAAGGCCGCGGTGAATTTCTCCGGCATATGCTGGACGATCACCACGCCCGGTGCATTGGCCGGCAGTTCCTCGAGAAATTCGCGCAGTGCTTCGGTGCCGCCGGTGGAGGCGCCGACGCAGACGACCATCTCCGTCGTCTTCGCCATGGCTCGACCCGTCGGCGGTGGCAGCATGGCATCCGCCGTTAGTTTCTTGGCTGGGCCCTCGGCGGAAGCCGAGCGGATGGTTCCGGCGGCGCGGCGCACGGTGGAAAGCCGCGCATGCGAAGCGCTCTTGACGACTTCGCGAATGCGTATCGCATCATCGGCCAAGCCGTCGGCTGCCCCGATCTTTGATTTGAGAATGACGTCGACGGCACCAGCCTCCAGCGCCTGGATCAGCGTTTCCGAGCCCGCTTCCGTCAGCGACGAACACATTACCACTGGGATCGGCCGCTGCGACATCAGCTTGCGCAGGAAAGTGATGCCGTCCATACGAGGCATCTCCACGTCGAGGGTGATGACGTCGGGAATCTCCTCCTGCAGCCTCCGCGCCGCCACGAAAGGATCGGGTGCCACCCCCATGATCTCGATATCGGGATCCTGCTCCAGCACATGGGCCAGTGTCTGCCGGACGCTGGCGGAATCGTCGATGATGAGAACGCGGATTTTCTTGCGCATGAATGCCTCTAGATACGCTGAAACACCGTGTTCGAAACCTGCTTGAGCGGCAGATCGAAGCCGGTGATCGATTCGGAATGACCGATGAACATATAGCCGCCTTTCGCCAAGCAATCACAGAGACGGCTGAGCACACCCGCCTGAGTTTGCTTGTCGAAGTAGATGAGTACGTTGCGGCAGAAGATGACGTTCATCGGATCGCCGATCGGATACTTGTCGTCCATCAGATTCATGCGGGCAAAGCCGATCCTGCTGCGCAGTTTGGGCGTGATACGCACTTCCCGCCGATCCGGTTGCTTGGCTTTCAGCACATATTTGCGCTGCAGGTCGCGCGGCACGGGCGCAATCAGATCTTCCGGATAGATGCCGCGGCGCGCCGTCTGCAACACATCTGTGGAAAGGTCGGTCGCCAGCACGCTGTAGGAGACATCGTTGCGGCCTTCCGTGAACTCTGCCAGCACCATCGCCATCGTATAGGGTTCGGCTCCGGTCGAGCACGCCGAGCTCCAGGCGCGGATGGTCCGCACGCCGCTGTTGACGATTGCCGGCAGTGCGACGCTCTGCAGGTAGTCGAAATGCTTTGCTTCGCGGAAGAAATCGGTTTTGTTCGTCGTCACCACGTCAATCAGGTAGACAGTTTCCTGGGCGAGGCCGTCGTGATTGAACAGGAAGTCGCAATAATCGTCGAAGGTCGAATGGTTGGTGGCGCGAAGGCGGCGTCTCAGCCGCCCTTCGAGCATCGTCAGTTTGGTCGGCGGCATCTTGATGCCGCTATAGTCGTAGATGAACCGGGCAAGCTTTTCGAAATTCCGCTTGCTGATCCGGTCGCCCGGCAATTGGGTTTCCACCGCTGCTGCCATACTCATGGAACGCATTACTCCGGGTTGACGCGCGGTCATGCCGCCGATTGCAGTGCAGAAGCATCCTCGCGCGACAAGAGACGTGCGAGATCGATGATGACGACAAAGCCGTTTTCACGGCGAACGACGCCGGCGATATAGTCCGAGCGCCAGCGCACGCCGATGTCAGGCGCCGCCTCGATCTGGTCACGCCGGAACGGTGTAACCTCGAAGACGCGGTCGGCGACGAGGCCGAGCGTTAGCAGCCGGCTTTCCATCGGCACGTCGAGCACGAGCACCCGCGTATGTGGCGTCGGCACCGTCTTCGTCATGCCAAGCTTCAATCGAAGATCGATGGTCGGCACGCCCTGCCCGCGCACATCACGCAGACCGAGCAGATAGTCGGGACCATTCGGAATTTTGAAGGCTTCCGCATAGTCGAGGATCTCCCGCACGACCTCGACCGGCACAGCAAAAATTTCCTCGCCGAGGCTGAAGGTCACGAATTGCGCTTCCAGAGATGTCGTTGCCATGATCATGCACTTTCCTTGAATTCGGCGTCACCATCATCGGGACCGCCCATGGAGAGATCGAGAGCGAAACCTTTCACCCGCGCCTGCTGGCCGGCGACACTGCTGGCCGCCGGTTTCTTGATCGCCGGCTTGCGGGCGGCGCTGGGAGCCGGGCTGCGGGCCGTCATATTGACGGCCGGCGCGCGTGACAGGCGGTTGCCTGCCGTATCGACCCTGAAGAAGGCAATCGAGGTCTGCAGTTCTTCCGCCTGGGAGGCAAGTTCTTCCGAGGTCGCCGACATCTGTTCGGAGGCGCCGGCATTCTGCTGAGTCACCTTGTCGAGCTGTTGGATCGCCTCGTTGATCTGAGCCGCACCGACATCCTGCTCGCGGCAGGCCGCGCTGATTTCGGCAACGAGTTCCGCCGTCTTGCGGATGTCGGGCACCAGGCGGCCGAGCATGTCACCGGCTTCCTGCGCGGCCTTGACCGTATCGCCTGACATGGCGCTGATTTCGGCCGCGGCCGACTGGCTGCGTTCGGCAAGCTTGCGCACTTCCGACGCGACCACTGCAAAGCCCTTGCCGTGTTCGCCGGCACGCGCCGCCTCCACAGCGGCATTGAGAGCGAGAAGGTCCGTCTGACGAGCGATTTCCTGAACGATGCTGATCTTCTCGGCAATAGTCCGCATCGCCTGCACGGCGCGCGTCACCGCATCACCGCTCGCTTCCGCGTCCTTGGCCGACTGCCGTGCGATCTTCTCCGTTTGTGCGGCATTGTCGGCGTTCTGCTTGATATTGGCGGCCATCTCCTCCATCGAGGCCGACGCCTCTTCGGCCGAAGCCGCTTGTTCGCTGGCACCCTGAGATACCTGCTCGGAACTTGCCGAAAGCTGCTGACTGCCGGCGGAAACATTCTCAGCGGCCGAGATGGCATCGGCGACGACGCCGCGCAGCCGCTCGACCATCTGTTCGAGCGCAATGCCGAGCGTATCCTTCTCTGAAAGGGGCTTCGGGGACACCATGAGGTCGCCGTTCGAAATCTGGTTGGCGATCGTCGCGGTGTTGCGCAGATTTGCCGTCATCCTGCTCATCGAATCGACGAGATCGCGGATTTCGTCATTGCTCTTATGCTCTATCTTCTGCTCGAGATCCCCGATGCTGACCGCGTCGGCGAGGTTGACGGCGCGCTTCAGGCCGCGGGAGATGTTAAGCAGGATCCAGATCGCGGCCGCCGACGAGACAAAGATCAAACCAATCGTCATCATGACAAGCAGATTACGCGAGTGGGCATACTGCTCGTTGGTGGCCGCATCCGTTTCCGCGAGATTGGCTGTCACGGTGTCGTTCAGCTTGGTGAGAATACCGAGCAGCTGGGCCGTCGCCTGCTGCCCTTCGCCCATCGAAATGACGCCGGCTTGAGCATTGGATTCCGTCGTATTCTCGGTGGCGAGACCGGCGATGCGATCCTGCAACGTGGTCCATTTACTATAGAGATCACCGAACTCGGCCATCTCCTTCTTGATCTCCGCATCGTTCGAGGCGGCAAGACGGCCCTGCAGTGTCTTGATGACTTCGTGCTGTTGCGCAATCTCCTCGACATAGCCTGTAATCTTGACCGGATCCGTATTGATGATCGCGTCCTTTTCGGCGCGGATAGAGCGCATGACGGCATCGGAAAGATCGCCCGAATCGCGCAGGTTGGCGACCGGACCGGCGACCATGATCGATATCTCACTGTTCAACGACGAAAGATTATAGATCGCAAGACCGGCCATGCCGCACGTGAGTAGCACGATGAAACCGAACACCAAGCTTAGTTTGAGTTTGATTGTGAAGCGCATTTCAAGCCCTCGTTAGTACCGCAGCGGGTATTCCGCGAAATCGCACATAGTGCCGTCGTGAAAACGCTTCATGCGTTGCCGGCAGGGCCGGCATGACCAAGTGCGTCCATGCACCGGTTCGATGCTGGGGCCGCTGTCGCCGCGCCCCAATCCTGTGTCCGAAGAGCGCTACGCGCTCTCGCGGAATTCTTCGTCCGCCATATCCGGTCCGCCCATCGACATGTCGAGAGCAAACCCCTTCGCACGAGCCTGTTGGGCGGCCACGCTACCGGCAGCCGGTTTCTTGGCCGCAGGCTTGCGCGCAGCGGTGGGAGCTGCACCCCGTACCGTCATCTTGACGGCCGGCGCGCGGGACTGGCGGTTGCCAGCCATGTCAACCTTGAAGAAGGCGATCGACGTCTGCAGTTCTTCCGCCTGCGCGGCGAGCTCCTCGGAAGTTGCAGACATCTGTTCGGAGGCGCCGGCGTTCTGCTGCGTGACCTTGTCGAGCTGCTGGATCGCCTCGTTGATCTGGGCCGCACCGATATCCTGTTCACGGCAGGCAGCACTGATCTCGGAAACGAGTTCCGCCGTCTTGCGGATGTCGGGCACTAGGCGACCCAGCATTTCGCCGGCCTCCTGAGCGGCTGTCACGGTATCGCTCGACATGGCGCTGATTTCGGCTGCGGCCGACTGGCTGCGTTCGGCAAGCTTGCGCACTTCCGATGCGACCACCGCAAAACCCTTGCCGTGTTCACCGGCGCGTGCCGCTTCCACAGCCGCATTAAGAGCGAGCAGATCAGTCTGGCGGGCGATTTCCTGGACGATGCCGATCTTCTGGGCGATCGTGCGCATGGCGTCGACGGCGCGCGTCACCGCTTCGCCGCTGGCTTCCGCATCCTTGGCCGACTGACGGGCTATCTTTTCCGTCTGAGCGGCATTGTCGGCATTCTGCTTGATGTTCGAGGCCATCTCTTCCATCGAGGCCGACGCCTCTTCGGCCGACGCGGCCTGCTCGGTGGCGCCTTGCGACACCTGTTCGGAACTTGCCGAAAGCTCCTGGCTGCCGGCCGAAACATTTTCGGCCGCCGAAATCGCGTCTGCGACCACGCCGCGCAACCGCTCGACCATCTGCTCCAGGGCAAGGCCAAGCGCATCCTTGTCGGAGAGCGGCTTCGGAGACACGGTCAGATCGCCGTTTGCGATCTGGTTGGCTATCCCGGCCGTGGTCCGGAGATTGGCGATCATGCTCTGCATCGCAATCCCGAGCGTGTCCTTGTCCGAGAGCGGCTTGGCATCAGTGGTCAGGTCGCCCATGGCGATCTGGTTAGCAAGCGCGGCGGTCGCACGCAGATTGGCGGTCATCGTGTTGACCGTATCGAGGAGATCCTTGATCTCGTCATTCGTCCTGATGTCGACCTTCTGATTGAGATCACCGATTGCCACGGCATTTGCGACGCTGGTGATCTTCCTCAGGCCGTTGTTGATGCCGAACGTGATCCACAAGGCGGCGCCGAGCGCCAGGAGCACAGCGATTCCAGATGCCGTGGTGAGGATGAGCTTCGTCGAACTATAGAGATCGGTGTTGGCCTGATCGGTCGCCTGCATGCCCTTGCGCTGGATCTCGGTCAGGGAGGCAATCGCACCGGCCATCTCGTCGGTCATCACCCTGAGATCGCCGAGTGAAAGCGCCAGCGCGCCCGATTTGTCGCCCCTTTCGTCGAGTTGCTGCAGTTCGGTCGACTTCTCACTAAATTTTTCTCCGATCGTCCGCAGCTTCTCCCAATGAGGCTTGCCCTCCGGCGAGGCGATGGCAAGCCCGGCGTCAACGGTGTCGAACAGCGTCTGCAGGTTCTGGTCGGCTTCCTTATAGAAGCCGGCTGCGGTCTCGTGATCGGTCGAAAGCAGCGCGTTCTTCTGAGCGCGGATCGCATTGACTTCGGCGATATTGGCATTCAGCGCCAGCTCCAGGCGGCGCACCGGCCCATCGATCATATTGCCGCTCGCCTCGTTCAAGGTGCCGAGGCTCAGGCTTCCGTAAACCGCGATGCCGATCAAAAGCAGCGTTATGACTGCAAAGGCAAGGCCTAGTTTGAGCTTAATGGTGAAACGCATGTGATACCCCGTGCCAAAACGATTGGATAGAAAGACGTTCCGATCCAGGGAACGCCGAACTTCAGAATGATTTGTCTGAAAGAGGGAAAGCGACTGCATTCACTTCCCGGCAGCCGAACATCTGTCGGTCGCAGCGTCAACGCCTACACGCGTTGGGGAGATTTCGGCCTCGGGCCACCGGAGCGGCCCGAGGGATCAAATGAGGGCGAAGGCGTTCACTGCCTCGCCGGGAAACGCTATGCGCTCTCCCCCGGAAAGCGCCTACGCGCTTTCCCGAAAATCGTCGTCGCTGGCATCCGGACCGCCCATCGACATATCGAGAGCAAAGCCCTTGAGACGCTGCTGCTGAGCCGCAACCGTCTGGCCACGGCCGCCCTGGCTTTGGGCCTGCTGGGCAGGCTTGCGGGCAACGGTCGGAGCCTTGACCACCTTGGCCGGACCTTTTGCCGGCGACTTCTGGGCGCCGGAACCCGCTCTGCCTGCCGTATCGACCTTGAAGAAGGCGATCGACGTCTGCAGTTCTTCCGCCTGGGAGGCGAGCTCCTCGGAAGTTGCAGACATCTGTTCGGAGGCGCCGGCGTTCTGCTGCGTGACCTTGTCGAGTTGCTGGATCGCCTCGTTGATCTGGGCCGCACCGATATCCTGTTCGCGGCAGGCGGCGCTGATCTCGGAAACGAGTTCCGCCGTCTTGCGGATATCGGGCACTAGGCGGCCGAGCATCTCGCCGGCATCGGCAGCGGCCTTGACGGTATCGCTGGACATCGAGCTGATTTCGGCCGCGGCCGACTGGCTGCGCTCGGCAAGCTTGCGCACTTCCGATGCGACCACTGCAAAACCCTTGCCGTGCTCGCCGGCGCGTGCCGCTTCCACAGCGGCATTGAGGGCAAGCAGATCCGTCTGACGCGCGATTTCCTGGACGATGCTGATCTTCTGCGCGATCGTGCGCATGGCGTCGACCGCGCGCGTCACCGCCTCGCCGCTGGCTTCCGCATCCTTGGCCGACTGACGGGCTATCTTTTCCGTCTGGGCGGCATTGTCGGCATTCTGCTTGATGTTGGCGGCCATCTCCTCCATCGAGGCGGAAGCCTCTTCGGCCGAAGCCGCCTGCTCCGAGGCGCCCTGCGACACCTGCTCGGAGCTTGCCGAGAGCTGCTGGCTGCCCGACGAGACGTTTTCGGCGGCCGATATCGCGTCGGCGACCACGCCGCGCAGGCGTTCGATCATGATGTTGACGTTGCCCAGGAGTTCGCCGATTTCATCATGGCTGGTGATATCGGCCATTTTCGTCAGGTCGCCTTCAGACACTTCACGCACCACGGTATTGGCGCGGCTGAGGCCTTTGCTGATCGTGCTGGCGATCCAGAAGGCGGTAATCGCGGCAATCAGCAGTGCAACGGCAGCGACGGCGATCATCGTCGTGCGCGTCGTCGCATACTGCGCGTCGGCATCGGCGTCGGCGGCCTTCATGCGCTGCTTTTCAAGCGCCAGGATCTCGGCGAGCGTCGAGTCGATATTGTTGACGGCAGCCCGCGCCGTCGTAATGGAGACAGTGTTTGCACCTTCAGCATTGCCCACCTTCAGGTAGTCACGGATTTGATCGTCGGCTGCGTTGAAGGACTTCGAAAATTCGGCGATACGAGCCCAGCGCGCCTTGCCTTCTTCCGTCGCAAGCGTCAGCACCTGATTGAAGGCGTCACTGAAGTCCTTGCGGGCCTGATTGCCCTTGTCGATCGCCGCGGCCGATTCATCGGCGCTACGGGCATTGAGCAGGTTCTTCTGCTGGCGGATGGCTTCGAGTTGCGCGATGTTGATCTGCTGCGCAAGGTCGAGGCGGGCCGCCGGGCCGGCAAGAAGATTGCCGATCGTATCGTTCAGTGATCCGAGGCTGAAAATGCCATAAACGGCAGTGCCCAATAACATGAGAATAATAAAGGTGAACGCCGTCACCAGTTTCGTCTTGATTGTCAGTCTCATCGTCCCAAACCCCTCTTGGATTCATCCGCCTTCAGTTGACGGCCCCCGCCGCGTCATGTCGCGATGAAAAAATCGCCTGCAGATTCGGGAGAATGATGAACTCTCCACCCCTCTTCACCAGGCAGTTGATGTAGTCGGCGCGCCAGCGCATGCCGACGCTCGGTGGCGCCTCGCTCGCGTTTTTTGTCAGCGTCGTCACCTCGTTCACCTTGTCGGTTCTGAGACCGACGAGCGTCGGCTCACCCTGCAGGTCGATCTCGATGACGATGAAGCGGCTGTCGATCGTCGCCTCCGCCGCCTCCATCCCGAAGGCGAGACGCAGGTCGGCGAGCGGAATGACCTTGCCGCGGAAGTTGATGACGCTGGCGACGAAGGGCTGGCTGCCCGGCACCGCGGTCTCCGGAAGCAGGTCCAGGATTTCCTGGACGATGACCGCCTCCAGCGCAAAGGTCTCGCCGTTGAGATCGAAGGTCAGGACCTCGACCTCCTCGGCATAGTTCCAATGATTGTCGAAACGTTCGACCGTTGCTGCTGCTCTCATCCTGCTACCCGCAATTGCGCCTCCTGTTGCTGACCCGCGGCAACCAGATGCCCGACGTCGAGAATGAGGGCGACGCTGCCGTCGCCGAGAATGGTGGCGCCCGAAAAAGTCGCCACGTCATTGTGGAGTTTCGACATCGACTTGATGACCGTCTGGTGATCGCCAATGATCTGGTCGACGACGAGGCCAACCCGCTCGGTTCCGGTCGAGATGACCACGACCTTCTGGTGCACATCGGGTTTAGTGCCGGTGCGGAATAGATCACGCAGGCGCAGGAACGGCACCAGACTGTCACGCAGCGAGATGAAGCTGCGGCCGCGTGAGCGGAGATCTTCCTCGAGCGATAGTTCGAGGCATTCCTCGACCGCCGAGAGCGGAATGACGTAGCGGCCCGAGCCGACACGCACCAGCAGTCCGTCGATGATGGCTAGCGTCAGCGGGATGCGCAGCGATACTTCCGAGCCCTGACCCGGCACGCTGACGATATCAATCGCGCCGCGAAGCGCCTCGACCGTCTTCTTGACGACGTCCATACCGACGCCCCGGCCGGAGAGATTGGTGATCGCCGCAGCCGTCGAAAAGCCGGGAGCGAAGATCAACTGCAGCAACTCTTGGTCCGAAAGCGGCTGGCCGGGCAGAATGAGACCGGAGGATTCCGCCTTGGCCCGAACCCGTTCACGATTAATGCCGCGGCCATCGTCCTTGATCGAGATGATCACCTCCCCGCCGGCCTGGCGGGCCGAAAGCGTCACCGTGCCGGCTTCGGTCTTGCCGGCGGCAAGGCGGTCGTCAGGTGTCTCGAGACCATGATCGATCGAGTTGCGCACCAGATGCACCAGCGGATCGGCCAGGCGCTCGATCACCGTCTTGTCGACTTCGGTCGTCTCGCCCTCCGTCACCAGCTCGATCACCTTCCCAGTTTCACGTGCGAGGTCGTGGACAAGTCGACGGAAGCGGGAGAAGAGGGTCGCGACCGGCACCATGCGCAGCACCATCATCGTGTCGCGCAATTCGCCGGAAAGACGTTCGATTTCTTCCGATACGGAGCGCAACGCAATGTCGGTGCTGGCGCCGGCGAGCTGGCTGAGGCGCGATTGCGCAATGACGAGCTCACCGACGCGGTCCATCAGTTCGTCCAGACGCTCAGCCGGGACCCGCACGTTCTCGGCAGCCTTCGCCTGGCTGGCGGCGACGGGCGCCTCACGCTTGACGGGAACCGCTTCCACGGGACGGAATTCCGGCACGGCAGCAGCCGGCACAGGCGCCGGCGATACGGAGGCGGCAGCGAGGCGCGCCGGCCCTGCTTCAGCCGGAGCGGCTGCTATCGCCACTGTGCCGTCGATCTCATCAACGCTGAGTTCCATGTCGTCGAGCACGAAGATGAAGACGTCGTCGATCGCCGAACGGTCCTGCTCGCTGGTCAGCGTCACATCCCAGGAAACGTAGAGTTCCGTCGGAGTGAGCGCGTCGAGCGGTGGAATGGCCGAAGTATTGGCGCGCACGGTGCATTCGCCGAGATCACGCAACTCGTCCAGCAAACCCAGCGGATTGGTACCGTTGGCCATTGAACTGGCCGGCAGGCTGAAGCGGATGCGCCAGCTGTTCTTCCCCGATGTATTTTGCACGGGCGCTGTGACAGCGGCTGCCGCCGTGGCGGGCGTCGCAGTCTTGCCGCCGACGGCAGCCTGCAGCTGCGCCAGCAGCTTATGCCCGGTGTCGCCGTGATCGGCGTCGGGCTGTTCGACGAGGGCACGCATATGATCCTGGGCGGCGAGAACGGCGGCGACGAGTTCGCTGGTCGCCGCGACCTCGCCCTTCCGGACGCGGTCGAAGGCGGTTTCGCAATGATGGGTGAAGGCGGCGAGCGCCTCGAAACCGAACATCGCGCCCGATCCCTTGAGCGTGTGAAGCCCACGGAATACCGCGTCGACGAGATCCTTATTGTCGAGCTGGTGCGTGAGGTCGAGAAGTCCGGCCTCGATCGCTTCGAGGCATTCGGCAGCTTCCATGCGGAATACGGCGACGGGATCGAGGGCGCTCATCTTCCTAAGACCTTTTTCACGATCTTCACGAGATTTTCCGGGTCGAACGGCTTGGTCAGCCAGCCAGTCGCGCCTGCAGCCTTCGCACGCGCCTTGAGATCGGCGTCAGATTCCGTCGTTAGAAAGATAATCGGAACACCGGCCTGCGCTGGCAGCTTGCGCAGTTCCTCGATCATCGTCAGCCCGTCCATAACCGGCATGTTGAGATCGGTTACGATCAAATCGAAGCTGCCGCTTTTGGCCGCCATGAGGCCTTCCGCCCCGTTCACCGCTTCGGTAACGCTAAAACCGGCATTGGTGAGCGTGACCTTGGTGGTCAGGCGGATGCTGGCGGAATCGTCTACGGTCAGGATGTTGGCACTCATAACATCACCTCTTTATGCAACCAGAACTTTAAGTCTTCCTGATCGAAGGATTCGATAAAGCCGCCGCGCTCAAGTACCTTCAGAACAGAGCCGCTGGCGGGGGAAGAAAGCCTGAACGTCTTTCCCTCAGATTTTGCTTGGCGGCGGGCCGCCTCCACAAGTTGGATGAAACTGAGATCAGCTTCAGCGCCATCAGAGATGCTGACGACAATTTCGTCTTTACTACGAAATTCAGCGCTAAGCTTGGAATGCAATTCCAACACATGGCGGATGCTTAGCATGTCCGGCAAATTTATAGATTCACAATATTGACTCTGAGTATCCAATGCAGCCCCCTCGGCCCGAGAAATACTTGTGACCCTAAGAGGACTCTCACGACAGCGTTAATGCAGCGTAAACAGCGGTTGTAGAAAACTGCCGTGTAGCGGATTCCGCGACTCCCAATTCTCATCCGGAATAAGTTGTATCTTTCTCTCAAAATTTAGAAACAATAGAGTAAAAACAGAGTCTTAAATGGTCTCTATTGACCCAGAACTGCGCCGGGCGCCTCGATCACACCTTTCATTAATCACAACGCACGCGAGTCTGTTGCGTTTACCGGACATTTCCATCCTGCCCGTAAAACTAGAGTCGAATGGTCTGTGTTTTGAGAAAAGGTATAAATGTGGCACACGCTCTGGTATCATCCGACGCTGCAGCCTACGCATCGGGGCGGGAGATCAGTCAGACCCTGGAATCCGCCCGCAGCCAAGTCGAGGAGCGCTTTCTCGAGGGCGGCTCGGTGCTGCTGTCAGTGATGGATGTCCTCAACCGCCTGCTGAATTCGCTCGAAAGTGTCGCCAAGGCACTCGACGACAAGGAGGCGAGCGATACCAGCGCCGATCTCCGCGCCACGGTGGAAAGCCTGACTGCATTGCCGGTCATCGAAGAAAACCGCCAGCAGGCGCTCATCTCGCTGGCACAAACCGGCAGGGAGCTGCGCAAGCATGTCGCCGACATGCAGGAGACGATGCGCTATCTCAGAACCTTTGCCGTGACCGTAAAGATCACCGGCGCCGGCCTTGCCGAATTCGCCGGCTTCGCTCAGGAGATCCTCGAACGGATCTATTCGGGCACCGACGAGGTCAATCGCTTCGCCGCCCATCTCGACAGTCTCGAGAAAGAGGTCAAACTCGCCGCCTCCTTCGGCGCCAACGTCTCTAAGAGCTACGCCGATACCGTTCCCGCGGTGGCCGGAGCCCTGCGCGATGATGCCGCCAAGATCACCGAACACCGCAAGAATCTCGGCGTCATCGCCCGAGAGGTTGGTGCTATTGCACGTGGTGTCCAGAGCAAGGTCAGCGCCACTCTATCGGCCCTCCAGATCGGTGATATCACCCGCCAGCGCATCGAGCATGTGCAGGCAATCTTTTCGCTGCTTGACGATTTCCTCGCCGGCGAAGATGGCGCCAGGCTCGACGCCGGCGCACGCCAGCGTCTCCAGAATGTTGTTCACCATCTGACCGCCGCGCAGATCAGCGACATGTGCGTCAATTTCCAGCGGGATTCGGAGAACGTCGTCAAGACGATCGCGAGTTTCGACCATGATATGCGGGAAATCCTCAAACTGCGCGATCAAATGGGGACGGAAAGCGGCGAAGCCGGCGGCAATTTCATGCGCGCGCTGGAAGCCAGCGTCTCTGCCGCCCACGAGATCGTCAAGCAGGTCGACACTGCAAGCCGCCAGGCCGATCAGGTAAGCCATTCGACGATCGGCACGGCCGCCAAGCTTTCCGAAGCCATCGCCAACATCCGCGCGGTCAAGACCGACATCCATTACATGGCTTTGAATACCAACCTGCGCTGCAGCCGGCTCGGCGAGGAAGGCAAGTCGATCAACGTGGTGACTGCCGAGCTGCGCATCTTCGCCGGCAAGCTCGACGAATCTGCCGACGCCATCGTCAATGGCCTGCCGGGGCTCGAAGCCGCAGCCGAGCGAGTGGCTCCGGCTACGGATGCGGCGGCCGGCGGACTGGGAGAGAGCCTGACGTTCGCCGTCGGCAATATCCGTTCCGCGGCCAACGTCATGGAAAACGAGCTGAAGGTACTCGCCGAGAACGGCCGCGAGGTCGCCACCAAGATTGGCCTGCTGATCGGCAAGCTGGACTTCCAGCATGAACTTGGCGATGTCCTTGCCCGCTGCGCCGATGTACTCGAAGGCGTCGCTGGCACCGATGTCGCCGATATCTCCGATCTCGCCGAGGCCATTGCACCGCTCGACCGTAAGATCTTCAAGCTCTACACGATGGTCCAGGAGCGCAGTATTCACCGCGATATCATCCCGGCAAGCGAGGAGAGCATTCCAGCTCCCGCCGGGATCGCCAAAGCGGAAGGTGACGAGGATCTTTTCGCCGACGCGCTGTTCTAGACGCCCGGCGGCTACCGCCGCCGGAATCTGTTGGCGGCGTCGATCGCCGCCTTCTGTTGTCCCTCCTCAATGCCGAGATAGAAATCCTCGAGCGCCGGATCGGCGAGTCCCGCACGGCGCGACAACACATACCACTTCGCCGCTTCGACCGGATCCGGCGGCGTGCCGATCGCGTTGATATAGAGATGGGCGAGCTTGTTCTGCGCGACGACATTGCCGCCATTGGCGGCAAGTTTCAGCCACTCGAAACCCTTGACGTAGTCCTTCGGCCCACCGACGCCGTTGACGAGCCAGATGCCGAGATCGAGCTGGGCCGTATCGAAGCCGGCACGCGCGGCACGCGCCATCCATTCGCGGGCAAGCTGCTTCTTTTCCTCCGGCAGGTCCTTCAGCGTCGCATAGATCTGCGCCACGGCATATTGCGAGTCGGCAATGCCCTGTTCGGCCGATTTCTCGTAGAACGGCAGCGCGAGCTTCAGCCCCTTTTCGCCCGGATTGTCGGCGATGAGGATCTGGGCCCAGTTGAATTCGGCTGAGGGATTGCCGGCCTCGGCAGCCTTGCGCATATAATCGTCGGCCTTAGCCTTGTCGCGCATCACACCGTGGCCTTCCATCAGCATCAGCGCATATTTGAACATCGCCGCAGGATCGCCGCCTTCGGCCGCCTTGCCGTACCAGAAGGCTGCATTCTTTATGTCCTTCTTGACGCCGAGGCCTTGCGAGAGGATTTCGCCGATAAGCGTCTGCGCCGCAGGGTCGCCGAGCTGGGCGCGCGGCAGGGCCTTGTCCATTGCCGTCAAGTAGTAGCCGCGCTGAAAGGCGCCGTAAGCCTCGTCGATCGGCCCTTTGTAGTCCTTCTCCGGCGGAAGGTCGGGCAGCTTCGCGCCCATGCGGTCGAAAACGCCGACGCCATCCGAGGGCTTCACGTCCTCGCCGGTGAGCCGGTCCGTGCGGAAGCTTGAAGCCGGCGCAGTGCCCGGCTGGCCGATGACGCTGCCGGGTGCCTGCGCCAGGGCGATATTAGACCCGCCCGCGGTGAGGGCGACCATGCTGGCGAGCATATATTTCAAAAGGCGGGCGGGCGGGATCGGCATGAGCGGGATTTCAATCCTCAAACCGTGGCGCTTTTTCGTCAAGCAGAGCGTTGATCTCGGCAACGATGGACGGCGCCCGAGCGGGCTCTCCGAACACCGCCAGCCGGAACGCTACGAACTCTGCTCCGGTCTCGGCGACGGCAAGAGCCGACGCCGGATCGGTGCCGCCCATGACAATGCAGGGGATCTCTATCATCGAGGCCCACCATTCGCCGAGCGCGAGGTTCTTGGGATGCGCCTCAGGCTTGATGTCCCCGTCGAGTTTGCCGAAGAAGATATAATCCGGCCTGACCTCGCCGATCTCCAGCGCCGTGTGCCGGTCGCTCGCGTTGCCGCCGCCGACGATTAGCTTTGGTGCGTGTTTGTCGATCGCCTCCGACAGCGCCTGCGCGTTACCCGCAAGATGCAGGCCATCGGCCTTTGCCCGTCCCGCCACGCGGCTATCGCCTGCAATCAGCGCGGCGGCTCCGGCATCCTGGATTACCGGCACCAGCTTCTCGGCGTGTTTCTGGAAAGTGCCGTCGTCGAGCCCGTATTGTGGCACGATCACCGAGGCGACATCGCCGCCCTTCAGCGCGTCGGCGACGATCCTTGCCTGCTCATCGGCGTCGGCGATATCAGGGGCGATGAGGACCAGGCGGCAGCGATTTTCGGGTTCGGTCATGAGGTCTTTCCGTTTCCTGCGAATTCCCTTCTCGAAAGGACGGATCCGCACTCGTTTTGTGTGAGTAGTTCCGTTAGAGGAGGCTTGCAAGAGGAGGACGTCGAAAGCATGCCGCAGGACTTGTCATTCTACTACGCCGCCGTGCCCGCAGTTCTGCTAGTCGGACTTGCAAAAGGCGGCATGGGCGATGCTTTGTCGCTGATCGGCCTACCCTTTCTCGCCCTCGTGGTCTCGCCGCTCGAGGCGGCGGCGATCCTGCTGCCGATCCTGGTCTTCATGGACATGATCTCGCTTGTCATCTGGCGCAGGTACGGCGATTGGGCAACGCTGAAGATCATGCTGCCGGGTGCAATTTTGGGCATTGCCCTCGGCTGGGCGACTTCCGCGCTCGTACCCGGTAACGTGCTGCGTGTCGTCATCGGCGCGGTGACGATCCTCTTCTGTCTACGTTATTTCTGGAATAATTTCGGCCCCAGCGCCGGCAAGACGATCCCGCCGCGCGGCCAGCGGCCGGTGGCCGCCGGTCTCTGGGGAACGTTTTCCGGATATGGCAGCTTCGTCGCCCATGCCGGCGGCGCGCCGTTTCAGATCTATGCCCTGCCGCTCAAGCTGGAGCCGCGCGAATATACCGGCACCAGCGTGCGCTTCTTCGCGATCCTCAACGCCATCAAGCTGATCCCCTATTTCGCGCTCGGCCAGCTCGACACACAGAACCTTGCGACCTCCGCCACGCTCCTGCCTGTCGCGCCGCTCGCGACCCTTGCCGGCGCCTGGTGCGTGCGCCGCATGAAGCCTCAGATTTTCTACCCTTTCATGTATGCGATGGCACTGATCGCGGCCTTGCTGATCATGCGCGAGGGCCTTGGCGGGTAATGGCCGCAGCACGCTGCAATGCACAATTTTCTTGCTGCGCCGTGCGGTTTGACGTAGCGTTCCTGCATGTCGAACACGGACCCTTTCTCTGCGATTGCCGATCCTAACCGGCGCTTTCTGCTGGAGGAATTGCGGCGCGCGCCGCGCACGGTCAACGAGCTTGCCGAGGGCCTGCCGATCAGCCGACCTGCTGTCTCGCAACATCTGAAGGCGCTGCTGGACAGCAACCTCGTCTCCGTAACCTCGGAAGGTACGAAACGCATCTATGCGGTCAACAACCGCGGCTTTGACAAGCTCAATCTATGGCTAGATCAGTTCTGGGCCTGACCGCGCCCTTCCCCCGGCGCAATCATTGTAACGCCATTTGCTGCGAGCAGACGCAAAAGCGCCAGCCGCGACGTCACAAGCATCGGGCTGGCGCAATTCTGGTGTGATCACCGGTTCTTGCAAATTTTTGGCGGAATGGATGGATTTACCTCTTGCGCAAGATCGCCCGGCGACCCTTGGGAAGATCAATGGACGGATGACTTGAGACGCTGAATCTCGTCCTTGATGCGCAGCTTGCGGCGCTTGCATTCGGCAATTTCTGTATCGGAGATAGAGGGAGCTGTTCTAAGTGCATGCAACTCCTCCTCGAGAGCAACATGCTTTTTCTGGAGTGATTCAAGATGAGCTTCAACTGTCATTTGACCCTTCCTTCCTCTTACCCTCCCCGACCGTCTTCGTCGGGGATCAAGGTGTCAACGCGCGGACTGTGACATATTTTTGAAGGCTTGTCGAAGGCCAAAAGATGAAGATGAGATGGCAAATTCATGATCAAGACTAACTAGCCGTTACCCGTATTTGGTGATAGGAGCTTGCGGAAATCATCGGCAGATCGGACAAGGTCCGAGGACGATAACGGGGAATGCATATGGCCGATCAGGAACAGGCGGAAATCAGGCTCATGGTGGCGCGCCTGCGCCAGGAGCACGAGGATTTCGATGCCGCGATCAATGCCATGATTGAGACCGGGTGCGACGCTCTGCGAATCCAGCGCATGAAAAAGAAGAAGCTCGTCATCAAGGACAAGCTCTCCAAGCTGGAAGATCAGATCGTTCCCGACATCATTGCCTGAAAGGAGCGGCCGCGCGATGACAGACAGACCACCCGTCGCCATCATCATGGGCAGCCAATCCGATTGGGAGACCATGAAGAACGCTGCCGACACGCTGGAATCGCTGGAGATTGCTTACGACGCGCGCATTATCTCGGCGCATCGCACGCCCGACCGGCTGGTCAACTTCGCCAAGGGTGCACGGGCTGAAGGGTTCAAGGTGATTATTGCCGGCGCCGGCGGCGCGGCCCACCTGCCGGGCATGGCCGCATCGATGACGCCGCTGCCGGTCTTCGGCGTGCCGGTCCAGTCTAAAGCTCTCTCCGGGCAGGACAGCCTTCTTTCCATCGTGCAGATGCCGGCCGGCATTCCGGTTGGGACGCTCGCTATCGGCAAGGCGGGCGCGATCAACGCCGCTCTTCTAGCCGCCGCCGTGCTTGCCCTTTCCGACGAAGAGATCGCCGACAGGCTGGACGAATGGCGCGAGCGCCAGAGTGTCGCCGTCGCCGAATACCCGATGGACGACCTATGAAGGCAGGAACGATCGGCATCATCGGCGGCGGCCAGCTCGGCCGCATGCTGGCCATTGCCGCCGCCAGATTGAATTTCCGCACTGTCATCCTCGAGCCGCAGCCGGACTGCCCGGCTGCCCAGCTTGCCAACCGGCAGATCGTTGCCGCCTATGACGATCCGGCCGCCTTGGCCGAACTCGCCGCCGCCTGCGACGTCGTCACCTACGAATTCGAGAATGTGCCCGTCGGGGCCGCCGAGAGGCTCTCGGCAAGCATCGCCGTCTACCCGCCGCCGAAAGCGCTGGAAGCCGCACAGGATCGGCTGGTCGAAAAACGCTTCCTCAACGGCTGCGGCATATCAACCGCCCGCTTTCATGCGATCGACAGCCAGGCCGATCTGGAGGCCGCCCTTGAGGATTTCGGCGGGCGGGGCGTTTTGAAGACCCGCCGCCTCGGCTATGACGGCAAGGGGCAGAAGGTATTCCGCTCGGCGGCGGACGATCCTGACGGTGCATATGCCGCGCTCGGGGCCGTGCCGCTGATCCTCGAAAGCTTTATCGCCTTCGAGCGCGAAGTCTCGATCATCGCTGCACGCGCCACGGACGGCGCGATCGTCTGCTTCGATCCTGCCGAAAACATCCACCGGAACGGCATCCTTCACACCTCGACCGTTCCAGCCGCAATCTCGGCGGCAACGGCGGAGGCCGCTCGTCGATCGGCCGAAAAGATCCTCGCCGCATTGAACTATGTCGGCGTCATCGGCATCGAATTCTTCGTGCTTGCCGACGGCAGCCTGATCGCCAACGAGATGGCGCCTCGCGTCCACAATTCTGGTCATTGGACGGAAGCCGCCTGCGTCGTCAGCCAGTTCGAGCAGCATATACGCGCTGTCGCCGGCCTGCCGCTCGGCAATGGCGAGCGGCACTCCGACTGCGTCATGCGGAATCTCGTCGGCGACGATATCCTTGCCGTTCCCGATTGGCTGCAGCGTCCAGACACGCTGGTTCACCTCTATGGCAAGAGCGAGTGGCGCCCGGGCCGCAAGATGGGTCATGTCACCACGTTGACGCCGAAATCGCCGGTTTCGCGGTGAGAAAGCGGCCATGCGGCTTTGGAAAAACACCGTCACGTGGTTGACACGGAAAAGGTGACGAGGTATCTGCACCCCCACCTAAAGAGCGCGCCCCGACGGCGCGCTTTTGATTGTTAAAGTTACGGGCGAATGTGAATTCCCCCATAGAGATCGCGGATCAGAAAAATGAAGATCAAGAATTCGCTCAAGTCGCTCAAGGCTCGTCACCGTGACAACCGTCTGGTTCGTCGCAAGGGCCGCATCTACATCATCAACAAGCTGAACCCGCGCTATAAGGCTCGTCAGGGCTGATTGCGCGAATCCGGATTGCTGCGCCGCGCATGTTACGGCCAGGCATATCCGGTAGGTCGCTGCGGTGATCCCGTCTAATTTGTTTGATCTTCGGCGCTGGCGGACTAATATGTCCGCTATGCGCTTTTTTGCTTTGACGTCAGCGGTGCTGCCGCTTGCTTTCATCCTCTTCGCCTCCCCGTTTCCTGCCGCCGCGGCGGAAAAGGACGTCATTGTCGAGCAGAGGGATGCCAGTAGTTCGCCGAAGCAGCGTCTCGATCAGCTTTTCAGCCAGCTGAAACGCGAGCGCGATCCCGACAAGGCCAGCAGCATCGCGAACGAAATTCGCATGGAATGGAATGATTCCGGCAGCGCGACCATCAATCTGCTGATGCAATGGGCCGACAAGGCGATCGAGGAAAAGCGCAATCCCGCCGCTCTCGATTTCCTCGACGAGGCGATCGCCCTCAAGCCAGATTATGCCGAGAGCTGGAATCGCCGCGCCTCGCTGAATTTTGTCATGGGCAATTACCGCAAGTCGATGTCCGACATCGAGCGCGTGCTGGATCTCGAGCCGCGCCATTTCGGCGCCCTCTCCGGCATGGCCGCGATCCTCAGCAATTCCGGCAACGACCAATTGACGCTGAAGGCCTGGGAACGGTTCCTCGATATCTATCCCGCCGAACGCACCGCGCAGGAACAGGTCAACATGCTTGCGGAAAAACTGGCAGGCAATCGAACCTGAAGCCGAGTCGCCGCGCTTGACCGCCGCCCAGATCGCGCAATTTTCAGAACTGTCGAGGCATTTTGACACGACTGCCGCCCTCGCAAGAACCATCGATTGTCGCCGTTAAGATCATGCTTGCAGAAGTTTCCGTTCTTCTCGCCCCGCTGGCCGCCGCCATAGGTTACTCCTCTTACAAGGCGCGGCAATTCGAACAGACCTATCCGAATATCGGCGAACTGACGGATGTCGGCGGCTACCGCATGAATGCCGTCCATATCGAGCGTCCCGAGAGTGCGGATCTGCCGGCGCTCGTCTTCATTCACGGCGCCAGCGGCAATCTGCTCGATCAGATCGTTGCCTTTCGCGCTGCGCTCGAAGGGCGGGCGGAAATGCTGTTCGTCGATCGTCCCGGTCACGGTTATTCCGAACGTGGCGGCCCCGAGAACGCCGTCCCCTCAGGCCAGGCCGATGCAATCGCCCGACTGATGGAAAAGCGCGGCATTGAGAAGGCGATCATCGTCGGCCATTCCTTCGGCGGCGCAATCACCGCCGCCTTCGGCCTGCGACATCCCGACAAAACCGCAGGCCTTCTCTTCCTCGCGCCCGCCACCCATCCGTGGCCCGGCGGCATCGACTGGTATTATCATGTGGCAACCGTGCCGCTCGTTGGTTGGCTCTTCAACCACGCTATCGTCGTTCCGCTTGGACTGAGCCGGCTGGAGCGCGGCACGCTGAATGTTTTCCGTCCCAATCCGCGGCCTGCCGATTACATCGAGAAAACCGGTCCGTCGCTTGTGCTGCGGCCGCGCACCTTCCACAACAATGCCGCTGATTTCAAAAGGTTGCTCGCCTATGTGAAGGAGCAGTCGCTGCTTTATTCGCAGATCACCGCGCCGACTGTCATCATAACAGGCGACCGCGACGAAATCGTCTGGGAACACCTGCATTCTCGCGGCCTTGCCCGCGATATAGCGGGCTCCGAACTCGTTACGGTCCGCGGCGTCGGGCACAAGCCGGATTATCTCGCCACCGATGTCGCCATCGCCGCCATGGAAAAGATCGCCGGCGAGCCGCGCGACCTGCAGGCGAGCGCCCGCCGGGCCGAGGAGAGGCTTGCCGCCTCTCTTGAAGATCACGCGATGCAGATCCAGCCGTCGCTGATGCCGGGGGCTCTCTCCGGCGTTTAGTATCGCCGGTCGGACAGCCAGCTCCCACAAAGCCTAGGTCGCCGCATTGCCGCCGACCGCGGCAGCCCCATATGTCTTTCCGTTGTTGTCCATAGGAGGGGAAATCATGGGCCGCCTGCATATCGGGACGATCTCTGTCATATCGGCATTGTCGCTAAGTCTGACCACGGCTTTCGCGGCGTCGCCCGCACCTGTCGAAGCCGAACACGGGATGGTCGTCACTGCCCAACATCTGGCGACCGATGTCGGCGTCGAGGTGCTGAAGAGCGGCGGCAACGCCGTCGATGCGGCGGTCGCCGTCGGTTACGCACTGGCGGTCGTCTATCCCTCGGCAGGCAATCTCGGCGGCGGCGGCTTCATGACGATCCGCCTGAAAGACGGCTCCAAAACCTTCCTCGATTTCCGCGAACGGGCGCCGCTCGCCGCGACGAAGACCATGTATCTCGACAGCAAGGGGGATATCGTGCCGCGCGCCAGCCTTGACGGTTATCTCGCCGTCGGCGTTCCCGGTTCCGTCATGGGCTTCGAGACGGCGCGCGAGAAATACGGCACCCGATCACGCCAGGATTTGATCGCGCCGGCGCTGCGTCTCGCCAAAGAGGGCTTCACTCTGGAGCAGGGTGACGCGGCGATCCTTGCTGGCGGCGCCAAGCGCCTTGCGAAGGACGAGACGGCAGCGAAGATTTTCCTGAAACCGGACGGCAAGACCTATGCCTCCGGCGAAAAGCTTGCGCAGCCGGATCTTGCCGCGGTGCTGGCAGCCATCTCGGAAAGAGGCCCCGACGCCTTCTACAAGGCCGCCCCCGCCGAGGCGATCGTCCAAGCGAGCCAGGCCAAGGGTGGTATCCTTGCCAAGGAAGATTTCGAGCAATATACCGTGCGCGAGTTGAAGCCGATCGAGTGCAATTACCGCGGCTACGACATCATCTCTTCGCCGCCACCCTCCTCCGGCGGCGTTATCATCTGCGAGATCCTCAACGTCCTCGAAGGCTATCCGCTCTCCTATCTCGGCTACGCCTCGGCTGAAACCGTGCATGTCATGGTCGAGGCAATGCGCTACGCCTATGTCGACCGCAACGCCGCACTCGGCGATCCCGATTTCGTCGAGAACCCGATCGAAAAACTGCTCGACAAGAGCTACGCCAAAGAGATCTCAGCAAAGATCGACCCTTATAAGGCCGGGACTTCGGCGAATTTGAAACCGCTCGGCGACAAGGAAAGCAACGAGACGACCCACTATTCCATCATCGACGACGCGGGCAATGCGGTTGCCGTGACATATACGCTGAACGGCTCCTTCGGCGCGGCGGTCGTAGCGCCCGGCACCGGCGTTCTGCTCAACAACGAGATGGACGATTTCACCTCCAAGCCGGGTGTGCCGAACCTTTACGGTCTTGTTCAGGGCGAAGCCAATGCCATCGCCCCGAAGAAGACGCCCCTCTCCTCGATGAGCCCTACGATCGTCACCCGCGACGGCAAGCCCTTCATGGTGATCGGCAGCCCCGGCGGCTCGCGCATCATCACCATCACGCTGGAGGCGATTTTGAATGTCATCGATTTCGGAATGGATATCGGCCAGGCGGTCAATGCACCGCGTTTCCATCACCAATGGCAGCCCGACAAAGTCTATCTCGAGCCCTATGCGCTTTCGCCGGATACGGAAAGGACGCTTGCGGCGATGGGTTATAGCTTCGACGGCGGCAACGACGCGCCGCTCTGGGGCCAGGCGGCCGGCATACTCGTAGGCGGCAAAAGCCTTGCCGCCATCGAAAAGGGCGGCGGCGCGCGCTACAACGGCGCCATGGACGCCCGCGCGACGGAAGGCTCGGCGGGCGGTTATTGACGGTCGGCGAGCCGCGGGCATAGGTGCGTTGGGCATTCATGTCACGGTGACAAAGTCGCCGTTCACAAACCGTTTGCCCCGTCCTATGCATTAGCGATCCCGCAAGCAGGACGATTCCCGAATGGTCAGCATTGAAATGATTGTTGCCGCCCGCGCCCGACTGCGCGGTCACATCAGACGCACGCCGCTTCTCTCCTCCCCCTTCCTGAACGAGATCGCCGGCCGGCGCCTGTTCGTGAAGGCGGAATGTCTGCAGCATTCGGGTTCCTTCAAGTTTCGCGGCGGCTGGTCTGCCGTCTCCGGCCTCGACCCGGCCGTACGCGCGCGCGGCGTCATCGCCTTCTCCTCCGGCAATCATGCGCAGGGTGTCGCCCTTGCCGCCAAGCTGCACGGCGTGCCCGCCGTGATCATCATGCCGAGCGATGCGCCGAAGCTGAAGATCGCCAATACCCGCGCCTTCGGTGCCGAAGTCGTGCTCTACGACCGCGCCAATGAGGATCGGGACGAAATCGGCGCCCGGCTCTCCGCCGAACGCGGCCTGACGCTGATCAAGCCTTTCGACGAGCCCCTGGTGATCGCCGGCCAGGGCACGACCGGCCTCGAAATCTCCGAGCAGGCTGAAGAAGAGGGTGTCACGTCAGCCGAAGTTCTCGTTCCCTGCGGCGGCGGCGGGCTGAGCTCCGGCATCGCCCTTGCCCTCGAAGCCAGCGCGCCGGATTTTCGCGTCCGTCCATGCGAGCCCGAGAATTTCGACGATACCGCCCGTTCGCTCGCCTCCGGCAGGATCGAACGCAATGCCTCAATGTCGGGCTCGATCTGCGATGCGATCATCACGCCGCAGCCGGGCAATGTCACCTTTCCGATCCTGAAGCGCCTCGCCGGCGCCGGCATCGTGGTCACCGACGAGGAGGCGCTGCGGGCGATGGCGCTCGCCTTCGTCAGGCTGAAGATCGTCGTCGAGCCGGGTGGCGCAGTGGCGCTGGCTGCCGCCCTTTTCCATGGTGAGGCGCTGGAAAGCGATGCGGTCGTCGCCATCACCTCCGGCGGCAATGTCGATGCCGACATCTTCACCATGGCGCTGGAACGCTTCGGCTGAGTAAACGCGGGCGCGTCAGTCAGGCCGTCTTATATCGTTTCGCCGGCGCTGTCCGGGAGAGGCTCGGCATCAGTGCCTGGCGCGCTTGTTCATAGGCAGTCAGCAGACTGCCATCCTCAAGCGACGGGATCGTCGCGAATTCGCCGAGCTCGAGGCCTGCGAGCGAGGCATCGACCATATCTTCCGCCGACATCACGATTTCACCGGGTAAATGCTCCACGGGTGTGCCGGCGACGCCCCAGAACTCCGTTGCTGTGGCACCAGGCAACACAGCCTGGACGCGGATATTCTTTTCTGCGAGCTCGTGCTTCAACGACTGGCTGAAGGCAAGCACAAAGGCCTTCGTACCGCCATAGACGCCGTTCAACAGTTCCGGCGCAATCGCAACAATGGAAGCGATATTAATGACCGTTCCGCCGCCGCGTGAGACGAAACCAGGAACGGCGGCATAAGTCAGCCGCATCAGTGCAGTGACGTTAAGCTCGATCATTTCCTGCATCTTATCGACATCGGCGGCAAGCAACGGGGCCGTTCCGCCGAAGCCGGCATTGTTGACCAGAAGCGTGATGCTTCGGTCTCCCTTCAGCACGCTCTCGACGCGGGAAAGATCCACCTTCCTGCCGAGATCAGCGACAAGGGTCTCGACCGTCCTGCCGGTTTCCGTCGTCAGCCGATCTGCCAATGCCCTCAGCCGCTCCTCATTGCGGGCGACGATGATCAGGTCGTACCCCTGCTTTGCCAGTCTGTGGGCATAGATTGCGCCGATGCCCGAGGATGCGCCGGTGATAAGCGCCGTACCCTTATGTTCCTGTACCATGCTCCATCTCCTTCATGCGCCGGACCTCGCCCTGCGCGTGAAGATAATAATACGCGGGATTGCCGACGTCCTGAATGTCATATATACCACTTTTCAGGACGTTGGAGCTTAGCCATGCAGCACATCGCTTTCTTGCTCTATCCCGGCTTCCAGATCATGAGTCTGGCCGCCGTCTCGGTCTTCGAGTTCACTAATCTCGAACTCGGCCGGAAGGCTTATGACATCACCCACATTTCTGAGGCTGGCGGAGTGCTGCGCACCTCGCTCGGCATGCCGATCGAGACGGAGCCTTTTGGTGATCCGGCCTTCGACACGCTGATCGTCGTCGGCGCACCCGACCTCGTCTTGCCGAAGCCCGGCGAAAGCGCCTTCATGCGTGCCGCATTGGGCGCCTCTCGTCGTATTGCTTCGATCTGCACCGGAGCCTTCTACCTTGCCGAAGCCGGCATTCTCGACGGCCGCCGCGCGACGACACATTGGTGCCTTGCCCGCGAAATGAAAGCGCGTTACCCGAAGATCCGGGTGGAAGAAGACCGCATCTTCATCATCGATGGTTCGGTCTGGACATCCGCCGGAATGACAGCCGGTATCGACTTGGCGCTGGCGATGGTCGAAAAGGATCACGGCATCGAGGTCGCCCGCGCCGTCGCGCGCATGCTCGTCGTCTATCACCGCCGCGCCGGCGGCCAGTCACAGTTTTCCGCGTTGCTGGAATTGGAGCCGAAATCAGACCGCATTCAGAAGGCGCTCGACTTCGCGCGCAAGAATTTGAAAGCGCAGCTGTCCGTCGAAGAGCTGGCGGAAGCCGCTCATCTCAGCCCCCGCCAGTTCAGCCGCGCCTTCCGCTCCGAAACCGGCCAGTCCCCCGCCAAGGCCGTCGAGAACTTGAGGCTCGAAGCCGCCCGGCTGATGATGGAGCAGAGTCGCCATCCGATCGACGTGGTCGCCGACGAGACCGGCTTTGCCGACCGCGAGCGCATGCGGCGAGCCTTCCTGCGTGCCTTCGGTCAACCGCCCCAGGCCATCCGCCGCAACGCTCAGCAGCAGTACCAATCGTGAGGCATCCGGCCCGCGGCCGAATGCCTGATCGGCCGTCAGCAGGGATCGTGAAGCGCCCGCCGGATCGCCACCTCGACCGGCGAATAGTTGCCGTCTTTCCGCTCCAGCCTGTAGGGCCGCGTGAGGCCAAGCGGTGGCTGCGCCATGAAACGCGGCGTAGTGCCGCGATGTTTCTGCGCCGCATGCACCAGAAAGGGATGGCAGAGATAGACAGTGCCTGCCTGCCCCGTCACCAATGCCAGCGGACGATCCGCGCCCATGGTTTCGAGATCCATGTGCGAGCGGCCAGCTTCGCCCGCCGGTGCGAGGTAGCGCGCCATATCCATATGCGAACCCACTCTGATGCGGGTCGGCGCATCCTCCTCGCCAACATCGGAAAACAGAAACAGCATCAGCAGCGCCCGGCCGCGCGAGGTGATGTTCACTCGCCAGGTCGAAAAATCCTGCTGTTCATTCGCGTCGCAATTCTCGCCGGGAAAGCTCAGATCGACATGCCAGCCGGCATCGCCCGGGTCATCGGGATGTGGAAAGCGCACCGGAAAACTGCCGAGCCCGTCACGCCGGACCCAGCGCCCAATGCCGACGAGCTGGTCGAAAGCAGCATGCAGGACCGGCGTGTTGGCGGCTGCCGCGAATGGCCCTCCGCCATAACCCGGAAGCCGGATCACTGGCCTTGTCCATGTCGCGGGATCGTCAGGAGCGCAGGGGATGTCGCACCACATGATGGCGCGTGCTTCTTCGGCCAACTCGCGTGGAAAGGCTCTGTCGATTCGGACAAATCCGTCGCGGATGAATCCTTCGATCTCGGCTGCGGTCAGCGCCGGCGGATAATGTTCATCGGTCATGAAAACTCTCTGTCGTAAACCTCTCAAGCCGGATTACCGGGCGGAGGTTGTTTCGCTCCACGACCAAGAACCAGCCGAAGCTGGTCTGCGGTCGCGTCTCCATAGGCCCGGGAGGCAAGACCTGCCCAAGGCAGCGAAGTCAGCGGCTCAAGAAGAAGACCGAAGCGATATTGGCAGTGAGCATCTTCATAATGGCGTGAGGTTATAGGCCTGCGCCCGAAGGGTCAACGAAGATATCAGCCACTTGTCCCGCGCAGGGCGTCATGCACGGACTCCAGTAGGAGCGCGCCAAGCCGCGCTCCAGCCGGCTGCAGTTCGGCCTCCGCCCGGTGCAGAACCAACCCGAGCTTCGGCAAGTCAGGCAGGCCGACCGCTTCGGGCGCAAGTGGCCGGACTTTGGCCGGCAGGCCGATCGGCGTGCGGATGGTGAGCCCGAGGCCCGCCGCCGCGGCCGCCCAGAGACCGCCGAGGCTGGGACTAACGAAGGCGAGCCGCCAGGAAATGTCCGCCTCATCGAGTGCCCGGGTGGCCGCAGTTCGCATCAGGCACGGCGCCTCCAACGAGGCGAGCGGTACGGGTTCGCCGCTTGCCGCATGCCAGCCCGGCAGCCCCTCCGCAGGCCCGATCCAGCGCATCGGCACCTCGCCGATGCGCTCGCAATGAGCCGCCAGCGTGCCGTCGCTCCAGGCGAGCGCCAGATCGAGCTTGCCCGAAGTGACGCGCTCCAGCAGTTCGGCATTGCGCACCACCCGCGCCTCGATGCGCACCTTCGGATGAGCCCGCGCGAAACGGCCGAGCACCTCGGGCAGCAGATTTTCGCCGAAATCCTCCTGCAAGCCGAGCCGCACCCAGCCTTCCAGCTCGGCGCTGTGGACGGCCGCAGCCGCCTCGTCGTTGAGCTCCAGCAACCGTCTGGCATAACCGAGCATCGTTTCGCCGGCGTCGGTCAGCGCGAGCCCGCGCCCCGCCTTGCGGAAGATTGGCGTGCCCGCCTGCTCCTCCAGCTTCTTCAGCTGCGCGCTGACCGCCGACGTCGAACGCCCGAGCTTTTCTGCCGCCTTGGCGAAATTGCCGAGCTCCATGCCGGTCGAAAAGGTTCGAAGCACATCGAGATCGAAGATCGTCCGTCGCATCAACAGTTCCGTTATTTAGGATAATTTGTCCATAAAATTCTGATTTTCAGTACCATCCTGTGCTGCGATGATGCTGTTGTCAAGGCCGCCGGACGGCCGAACCATGGAGATCCCAATGCCCTTCGTTCGCATCTCTCTTCGCAGAGGCAAGTCACAGGAATATCTCGCTGCCCTCGCCGACAATGTCCAGCGCGCGCTGGTCGAAACCTTCGACGTGCCTGAGAACGACCGCTTTCAGGCCATCCATCAGCATGATGAAAATGAACTGATCTTCGACCGCAGCTATCTTGCCGGACCGCGCTCGGACGATTTCGTCTATATCTCGGTCACGATCGGACGGCCGCGAACGGCTGAGATGAAGGCAGCGCTTTATCTTCGGCTCGCCGAACTGCTGGCGCAATCGCCGGGCATCCGGCCGGAAGACGTGATGATCGTTATCAGCACCAGCGCGCCCGAGGACTGGTCCTTCGGCGACGGCATCGCCCAGATGACTGATCCTGACTGGCGACTGCGTGCAGTAGAGACACGGCCATGATCGCTATGCAATACGGCTTCACCCTGCCCGCTGACTACGACATGTCGATTATCGAGCGCCGCATCCGCGAAAAAGGGCCACTTCTCGACGGCTTCCCCGATCTCGGCTTTAAGGCCTATCTCAGCGCCCGGAAGGACGAATTCGGCAGCCGCGACAATCTCTACGCGCCCTTCTATCTCTGGCAAAGACCGGAGGGAGCAAGCGACTTTCTCTGCGGCCCAGGTTTCGAGGCACTCACCGGCGCCTTCGGCTGGCCGCAGGTGAGTACCTGGATTGTGTGGCAAGCGGAAGTCTCGCCCGAGATTGCGGCGTCCGGGTTTGCCACCCGCGATATCATTCAGACCCAAGCCTATGCGTCGCTTGCCGATCTTCGCCGGGCCGAAAACGCGGAGGCCGAAGCTGATCGGGCAAGAGGTGCGCTCGCCTCCGTCTCCGGTTTCGAACCGACGACATGGACGCGCGTACGCTTCAGCCTATGGAAAGATATGCCTGAGATAGGCAGGCACACCCAGACCTATCGAATCGGCCACCTATCGCTGCCTCGGCCCTGAAATCAAACCGTTGCCCGGCGGTAGAGGGCAAGCGACCCGGCAAGGGCGAGCAACGCGCCGCCGCAGGCCCGCTCCAGCCATAAGGCGCCTGACGTTTTCAGAAAACGGACCGCCTGCGAGCCGAAGAAAGCGTAGCCGAACATGATGATGAAATCGAGCACAGCGAAGACTAGGGCGAGCAGCATAAACTGCGCCGCCTGCGGCTGGGTGGGATCGATGAACTGCGGCAGAAAGGCGGAGAAGAAGAGATAACCCTTCGGGTTCGTCGCCGCGACCATGAAACTCTTCAGCCCGATCGATAAGGCCGATCTCATGGCCGCCGCCTCATCTGATTTCAGCGCCGCATCGATCGTGCCCTTCGAACGCAAGAGCATAATGCCGAGAAAAGCGAGATAGGCAGCACCCGCCCATTTGAGCATCGAGAACCAGAATTCCGATGCCGCAAGCAGCGCACCAAGCCCGACAGCCACAGCGCCGATCAGCACGAAATCCGAAAGAACCGCGCCGACCATTCCGGCAATCGCGCGGCGCCACCCATGCCGCGAGCCATTTGTCAAAGCCAGCAGCACCGTCGGCCCTGGCGTCGCGATACCGACGAAAGAAACGGCCGCAAAAGCCAAAAGAGTGACGACATCCATGGTGATCCCTCCAAACCCAGGATCGAGACTTGCATGCCCTGCATCCCTTGGCAATGCCTCGTCACATGGACAAAAAAGCCCGCCGCCTCTTCAGGCAGCGGGCTTCATCACGGATGCGATCGGATCAGATGCCGCTCTGGCCGTCCGAACCGATATAGGCAATGCGGAGCATGTTGGTTGCGCCCGGCGTGCCGAGCGGCACGCCGGCCGAGATGATGATGCGATCGCCGGGCTTGCCGAAGCCTTCGTCGGCCACGATGCGGCAAGCGCGGTTGACCATATCGTCGAGATCGGTCGCATCGTGGGTGACGACGCAATGGAGGCCCCAGACGATGGCAAGCCGGCGCGCTGTCTTGATGATCGGCGACAGCGCCAGGATCGGCACCTGCGGACGCTCGCGCGAGGCGCGAAGGCCCGTCGTGCCGGACGATGTGTAGCAGACGATCGCCGACAGCTTCAGCGTCTCGGCGATCTGGCGGGCGGCAAGCGAGATCGCGTCGGCGCCGGTCGCTTCCGGCTGGGCGCGCTGGGCATAGATGATGCCGGGATAATGCGGCTCGCGCTCGATGGCGCCGGCAATCGACGCCATGGTCGAGACAGCCTCGACGGGATAGTCGCCGGAGGCCGATTCGGCCGAAAGCATGACGGCATCGGCCCCTTCGAAAACGGCCGTCGCGACGTCGGAAACTTCGGCGCGCGTCGGAACCGGCGCGGAGATCATCGATTCCAGCATCTGCGTGGCGACGACCACCGGCTTGCCAGACCGGCGGCAGGCGCGGATCAGTTGCTTCTGGATGCCGGGAACGGATTCGAGGGGCATCTCAACGCCGAGATCGCCGCGGGCGACCATCAAGGCGTCGGAAAGCTCAATGATCTCCTCGATGCGCTCGAGAGCCTGCGGTTTTTCGATCTTCGACATCAGGCCGACCCGGCCGCGGGCAATCTTGCGCACTTCGGCAAGGTCGTCCGGACGCTGGACGAAAGAAAGCGCCACCCAGTCGACATCATCGGTGGCGAGCACGGCGTCGAGATCGGCACGGTCCTTGTCGGTCAGTGCGCCGACGCCAAGCAGCGTGTCGGGAAGGCTGACGCCCTTGCGGTCGGAAATGCGCGTGCCCGAAATGACCGTCGTGACGATGCTCTTGCCGTCGCACTTGTCGGCGCGCAGGCAGAGCTTGCCGTCGTCGATCAGCAGGCGGTGGCCAGGCTGCACCGATTCCAGGATCTCGGGATGCGGCAGGTAGACGCGTGTGGCATCGCCGAGCGCTTCGTTGTTGTCCAGCGTGAAGGTCTGGCCAGGTTTCAGGTCGACCTTGCTGTCGGTAAACTTGCCGACGCGCAGCTTCGGCCCCTGCAGGTCGGCGAGAATGCCGATCGGCCGGCCGGAGCGCGCCTCGACCGAGCGGATGCGCTGGATGAGCGTTCGCATCAGGTCGTGGCTCGCATGGCTCATATTGATGCGGAAGACGTCGGCACCGGCCTGGTGCAGCTTCTCGATCATCGACTCCTCGGATGAGGCGGGCCCGAGGGTGGCGAGGATTTTAACTTTGCGATTACGCTTCATCAATTCTGACTTTCTTGCGTCCCTGGGGTGTCGGAGAGTTGAACCATCCAGCTGCCCTGGCGGCCCGTGTCATATTCCTTGAATCCCATCTTCTGGTAACCCCGGGCATAACAATCCTGCACGCCCGAGATCTTGAATTCGTTTTCCGCCACGCACATCTGCACGTCCCCCGTCCATCGTCCTCCCCGGGCGGCGTCCTCCGCGTAGAGGTAATAATAGCGCGACTGCAATTCTCCCTCGATCAGAGTGGCGCAGGTCGTTGCCGGCACCTGCCACCAACCTTCCGTGATCCAGCCGTCCTTGGCCCTGTATCCGATCGCCACCCCAACCAGATTTTGGGTTCCGTTGCAGACGCGAAAATCGGCGCGTGCGGCATCTGCATTGAAGAACGGCATGGCGGCTGCAAGAGCAAACAGGGCGAGTCGGACCAACGGTCCGGACCGCGTGAGGAAACTTGGCGCGGCTTGAATCAACACGGCTCCCAAATAGCTCCACGGTTATTCGTATCCGTGTCTTCTTGCGCCGCCGTCATCCGAAAGTCAACGCAATGCTAATCGATTATATTTCCTTTCATAACCGTCCGCTGAGGTTCATATCCGCTCCCGCCGCCTGCTGCGCTTGAACCGGTCGCGGGCGCATGCAATCACTGGGCGCGACTGCGCAATGACCAACGGCGAATCCTTCATGGACGACTTCCAATCCTTCGAAATCATACCCGGAAAACATGACAGAGGCATGGTGATCCTCGCCGATCACGCGATGAACCGCCTTCCCGCCCGATATGAAAGGCTCGGCCTGCCAGAATCTGCCTTTGCCCGTCACATCGCCTACGACATCGGCATCGAGGGCCTGACGCGACAGCTTGCAGCGAAGCTCGGCATACCGGCAGTGCTCGGCGGTTTCTCGCGCCTGCTGATCGACCCTAACCGCGGGGAGGACGACCCGACGCTGATCATGAAGATCTCGGACGGCGCCGTCATATCAGGCAATCACCCGATCACGCCGCAGGAATGGAATTACCGGATCGAAGCCTTTCATCGACCCTACCACGATGCCGTCGCAGACACGATCGACACGGTGGCGAATAGCACCGGTAAGGCACCGCTGGTGCTGTCGCTGCACTCTTTCACGCCGGCGTGGAAGAGCATTCCCCGACCTTGGCACGCAGCCGTCCTCTGGGACAGCGACCGGCGCGCCGTCGGCCCGCTACTTAACATGCTGCGCGCCGATCCCGATCTCATCGTCGGCGACAACGAGCCCTATGACGGCGCTCTGAAGGGCGATACCATGTACCGCCATTGCATGGTGACAGGCATTCCGCATGCCCTGCTCGAAGTGCGTCAGGATTTGATCACTGATGAAGCAGGCATATCGGCATGGGCGGGGCGCCTGGCCCCGATCTTTACGGCGATGAACGCCGATCCGGCCTTGCACGAATACGACGTCCACCCGTCGCGCACCGGCCCCTATTGAGGTCCACGGAATGAAAGGAGAGCGAGATGACCGCGCTCAGCAGGGAACAACAGACCGAATTCGAAGCCGCAGCCTTCCGCCGTCTGGTTGCACATCTTCGTGACCGCAGCGACGTCCAGAACATCGACCTGATGAATCTGGCAGGCTTCTGCCGCAACTGCCTTTCGAACTGGTACCGCGAGGCCGCCGAGGCCGGAGGTGTCCCAGTCAGCCGGGACGAATCGCGCGAAATGGTCTACGGCATGCCCTATGAGGACTGGAAGAACCTCCACCAGAAGGAGGCTTCGCCTGTGCAAAAGGGTGCTTTTGAGCTGAACAAGCCACACAAATAGTCCGCTTGGCCTCTAACAGGCTTGACCGTGACGTCGCTTCGCGGCAGTCACGTGCATCCAAAATTGATCACCGGAAAATCAGGAGAACACGATGTCTGATGCTCATGGCGTCGCCCGCGATCAGCTTCGCGCTTTCATCGAGCGCATTGAAAGGCTGGAAGAAGAAAAGAAGACCATCGCCGACGACATCAAGGACGTCTATGGCGAAGCCAAGGGAATGGGCTTCGATACCAAGATTCTGAAGAAGGTCGTGGCGCTGCGCAAGAAGGACGAGCAGGAGCGCATGGAGGAGGAAGCAATCCTCGATACCTATCTGCATGCTCTCGGAATGATCGAGGCGCCGCCGGAAGGCTGATTCGCAGACATCGCCGCTTCGACAAGCCGCCGCCTTCGGCGGCTTTTCTTTTGCGCAAGCGCCCGGAAGTGTGCCGCGGCTTCCTCGCCGGCCGAAGCAACCAAAGAAAAACCGCCGGGGCACCCCAGCGGTTTCGATTCTCCCAGGATCGACTGGCTCAGTTCGTGTTGAACTTGCGCACTTCCATGAAGTTGACGGCCGTGCCGCTGAAGCGGGCCGGATCGACCGAGGCAGTCTTGAGGTTGAAGCCCTCGGCATAGACCGCGGTCGGCTGGGCGCGCATCGTCTGGCTGACGAAGCGCGGCGCCTTGACCTGCTTGGACGCCATTTCGACACGGGCATTGGTCAACGCCCATTGCGAAATCATCTTCTCCGTCAGCTTCGGCTCGGTGCGAACCGTCGCGCGGCTTGCATCGGCTGCGGCGGCTTCCTTCTGTGTCGGACGGCCGCCCTTGGTCGGAAGGGCCTGCGGCGCGGGACCCTCCGCAGCCGGGGCGTCGAAAGCATCGCCGAAGCTCGCCGATTTCGTCGCAGGCGCCAAGGCAGCGAGCTGCAACGACGGCTTTTCAGCAGGCGTCTTTTGCGGCATCGCGGCGGCGATTGCCTGCTCCACGGTCATCTCAGGCTCATGCGAGGCGACTTGGCTTTCCGCATCCTTGTTCTGCTGCTCGAGCGCCTCGGCGATGGCAGGAGACAGTCCGCCATCCTGATCGGCCTCGTCTGCCTCCGCTTCCGGATCGGCATCGGCTGCAGCAAGCAGATTTTCGGCAACGGCAGGGCGCTCGACCGGAGTCGGAACCGGCATTCCGTTTTGCAGGTTCGGATCCGCCGACGCGACCTCGGCGTCACCCGGCGCGCGGCGTTGCCCGAGAAGCGAGGGAACGGGAATGCTATAAGCGCTGAGATCGGCGAATTGCTCCGGCTGGACCTGATCGGTCGGAAGCGCAGAGGCAAGGGCCTGCTGCGCTGCATTACCCGAAGACGGCGCCACCAGCGCAGTCGCCATTTGGCTGCCGGCCGGCTGATTGCTGAAGGCCGGACGAACCTGCGGCACCGGCGCGTTCACGGCTGCGACCTCGGTCTGCTGCGGCTCGGCAGGAGCGGCCTCGGCCTTCGGCGGTGTCGCCTTGGCAACCGCGACAGGAGCCGAATCATCCGTCTCGTCTTCCTGCTCGTCCGCCCCGCCGCCAAACAGCGCCGCAAACAGCGTCTTGTGCTTTGGCGCCGATTCGGAAGCGCTGGCGATCTCGATCTGCGTGCCATTGACGCGGCGCTTGTAATCGGCCATCGCCTGCTGATAGCCGGGCAGCGGCTTGCCGTCGGCGGGAATGTGAATGGTATTGCCGTTCGGGAAAAGCCGGACAAGCTCGTCGCGGCTCATCCGCGGCCAGGCGCGAACGCCGCCGACATCCATGTGTACGAAGGGTGAACCGGATTTCGGATAGAAGCCGACGCCGCCGGCCTGCATCTTCATGCCGATGGCGCGCAACGTTGCAAGCTTGACGTCGGGAATGAAGAAGTCCATCGCCTTGCCGAGCATGTGCTGGCTCTTTTCGGCGACGCCGGATTTGCGCGAGCGGCCGCGCAGCATTTCATTGGTCGCCGGAGAACGGAACCCGCAGACGACATTGATATAATCTCTCGAACCGCTCTGGCGATAGACTTCCCAGATCAGGTCGAACAGGCGCGGATCCATCTTCGTCGGCTGGTTCTTGCGCCAGTCGCGCAGGAAGCGGTTCAACTGCTCCAGACCCTTAGGGTCGAACTTACCGTTCCGCTTATAGGTAATGACAGCTTTTTCGCCGGTATGGATGAAATAGAGCTTGAGGCTGCGGGTATCGCCCGCTGCCTCGGAAGGCGTACTGACGAATACCGGCGAGGAAACCGCAAGCGCAAGAAGGGCGGCCCCTGCCGTCCTTACTGCCTTTCCGCAGATGTCGGCGCACAAAGAACGCCAGCTCAAGCGCGAAGGCTTGGAATTCCCATTCAGATTCGGCAACTCGATCCCCGTCAGACAGACAATGTCCCGTACTGTCTCAGATGACTGTCAAATGCGGTCACACGATGGCAAAAATGCCACACATGATCAACCTTTTCTTTACATAGTGAACGAGCCACTAACAAGTGGTTTATGATCAGTAACAAATCGTGGTTGCCCGAGTCTTAATAAATAAGGCCTAAGCCGCATCTTTCTGGGGATTATCGGGATCTATGCCGTAATCTTTGAGCTTGCGATAAAGTGTGGATCGGCCGATGCCAAGCTTGCGAGCCACTTGACTCATCTGCCCGCGATAGAATTTCAGTGCGAATCGGATGAGTTCCTCCTCGACATCGGCAAGCTTGCGCACGTCTCCGGAGGGATTGACACTGGCAATCGCATTTTCCGAAACTTCGGAAAGGCGGTGGTGCACCTCGGCGGGCGGCGACGTCCGGAAGTCCTCTCCATAGCCCTCGTCGGGATCGAGGCCGGTATTGTCGGCAACGAGCGCCAGGTGGTCCACCACTTCATATTCCGGAAGCTGGGCGGCGATCTGCGGGAAATCCGCCTCCGTCAGCTCCGGCCCTTCGGCGAGAACGACCGCGCGGAAGATCGCATTTTCGAGCTGGCGGATATTGCCGGGCCAGTCATAGGCGGTCAGCAGCGCCAGCGCACCTGAGTTCACGGTCATGCGGCGGCCGTTCTTCTGCTCGCTTGAGAAGCGGTCGGTAAAGACGCGCACCAGATGCGGGATGTCTTCCTTGCGCTTGCGTAGCGCGGGAATGGTGATCGGGAAGACGTTGAGGCGATAGTAGAGGTCCTCGCGGAAATGGCCGTTCTTGACCTCTTCGATCAAATCCTTGTTCGTCGCAGAGATAAGCCGCACATTGACCTTGTGGGCGGTGCGCGCGCCGACGGTCTCGATCTCGCCCTGCTGCACGGCGCGCAGGAGTTTCACTTGCACCTCGAGCGGCAGGTCGCCGATCTCGTCAAGGAAGATGGTGCCGCCATCGGCTTCCATGAACTTGCCGATGTGACGTTCGGTCGCGCCGGTGAAGGCGCCCTTTTCGTGACCGAAGAGGATACTTTCAACGAGGTTGTGCGGGATCGCCCCGCAATTGACGGTGACGAACGGTTTGTTGGAGCGTTCGCCGCCGGATTGGATAGCCCGCGCCACCAGTTCCTTGCCGACGCCGGATTCACCTTCGAGCACGACGGGAATATTCGATTGCGCGGCCCGCTGGGCAAGATCGATGACGCGGATCATCGCCGGACTTGCCGAAACGATGTCATCGAACCCGACCGAGCCCGAGCGCGACCGGCGTCCGGCCCGCGCCCTCACCTCGCGCTGGTCGAGCTTCATCGCATTCGCGATCGAGGTTGCGATCCGTTCGGGCGAGACCGGTTTGACAACGAAATCGAAGGCGCCGGCGCGCATCGCCTGCACCACTGTCTCGATACCGCCCTGGCCGGTCTGCACGATAACGGGGATCTGCGTGCCGAATTCGTGAAGCGCGTCGAGAAATTCGAGGCCGGTCATCTCGGGCATCATCAGGTCGAGCACGATGACATTGAAGAGGCCACTGTCACGCTTGACCATCTCCAGGCCGATTCGGCCGTTTTCCGCTTGGTGCACGACATGGCCGTGACGCTCGATTGCGTTCTTGAGCAGGCGCCGCTGCACCGGGTCGTCCTCGACCACGAGGATTTGCCCTGCTCCCTTGAGCTCATTGTAACCGGTCATTGTCGCCTCACTTCATGCGAAACCCTGGAGCGCACTCTGGCAGAAAGGCTTGAACATCCAGTTTTGAGAAATAATTGCATTTTAACGATTGCGAGAGCGCGATTTCGTGCCGAAGCGAGGCCTTTTATGCGCCGAAAAGCCCTTGATGCCGGGCCCTCTCACGCTTATTCAAACAGACCTGTTATAAAGTGGAGAGGAATTGCGCCCATGAAAATCGAGCTCCCGCACGCCGGCTTTTTTTTCTCGCCAACAGCGCCAGCCGGGGCGGCGGCCGATCCGGCGCTCGGCGACCTGCCGGTCTGGAAGCTGCAGGATCTCTATCCTTCCGCCACCTCGACCGCCTTCGTCGCCGACATGGAAAAGGCCGGCAAGGCCGCAATCGCCTTCGAAGAAAAGTGGAAGGGCAAGCTCGCCGAAGCTGCGGCAAAGACCGGCGCCGAAGGCATCGGCACAGCGCTGAAAGAATATGAGGCGCTTGACGATATCATGGGCCGCCTCGGCTCCTTTGCCGGCCTTACTTATTTCTCCGACACCACCAATCCGGCAAACGGCAAGCTCTACGGCGACGTGCAGGCCAAGATCACCGAATTCTCAGGCCATCTCCTGTTCTTTGCGCTCGAACTGAACCGGATTGACGACGCCGTGATCGACGCCTGCATCGCCAATGACCCCGATGCCGGTCATTACCGCCCCTGGCTGATCGACCTCCGCAAAGATAAGCCGTACCAGCTCGATGACAGGCTGGAGCAGCTCTTCCTCGAAAAGTCGATGACATCGTCCTCCGCCTTCAACCGCCTCTTCGATGAAACCATGGCGGAGCTCCGCTATGAGATCGATGGCGAGAAAGTGCCGCTCGAGGTGGCGCTGAACATGCTGCAGGAGAAGGATCCGGAGGTGCGCCGCAAGGCGGCCATGGCGCTCGCCGAAACCTTCAGGGCGAATATCCGCATCTTCACGCTGATCACCAATACGCTTGCCAAGGACAAGGATATCTCCGACCGCTGGCGCGGCTTCGAAGATATCGCCGACTCCAGGCATCTGGCAAACCGCGTCGAGCGCGAGGTTGTCGACGCCTTGGCCGCAGCCGTTCGGGAAGCCTATCCCCGCCTGTCGCATCGTTATTATAAAATGAAGGCGAAATGGCTCGGCATGGAGCAGATGAACTTCTGGGACCGCAACGCGCCCCTTCCGGAAACGTCGAGCGCCGTGATCTCCTGGGCCGACGCGAAGGACACGGTGCTATCGGCTTACGGCAATTTCGCCCCCGAAATGGCTGATATTGCCAGGCGCTTCTTTGACGAGCAGTGGATCGATGCCCCGGTTCGCCCAGGCAAGGCGCCCGGCGCCTTCGCCCATCCGACGGTTCCCTCCGCCCACCCTTACGTGCTCGTCAATTATATGGGCAAGCCGCGCGACGTGATGACGCTTGCGCATGAACTCGGCCACGGCGTCCACCAGGTTCTCGCCGGTGCGCAGGGTGCGCTGATGTGCCAGACGCCGCTGACACTTGCCGAAACCGCTTCCGTCTTCGGCGAGATGCTGACCTTCCGCGCGCTCCTGGAAAAGACGACCGACAGACGCGATCGCAAGGCGATGCTCGCCCAGAAGGTCGAGGACATGATCAATACGGTCGTGCGCCAGATCGCCTTCTATGAGTTCGAGCGCCAGCTGCACACTGCCCGCAAGGCAGGCGAACTCACCGCCGACGACATCGGCGAACTCTGGCTCTCCGTCCAATCGGAAAGCCTCGGACCGGCTATCAACATTTCCGAGGGCTATGAGACCTATTGGGCCTATATCCCGCACTTCATCCATTCGCCCTTCTATGTCTACGCCTATGCGTTCGGCGATTGCCTGGTCAATTCGCTCTATGCCGTCTACCAAAAGGCCGAGAAGGGTTTCCAGGAGAAATATTTCGAACTGCTGAAGGCCGGCGGCACCAAGCATCATTCGGAACTCTTGAAGCCTTTCGGCCTCGACGCCACCGATCCGTCGTTCTGGAGCCAGGGCCTGTCGATGATCGAAGGGCTGATCGACGAGTTGGAAGCTTTGGACCGAGCGTAAGGCTCAGCCAAGACCAGAAAGAGCGAATGTGATGGTAGGCTATTGATCCGCCAGCCGCATTCTGCAACGTCCACGAGGAACCATGACGGCAGCCCCCTCTCCCTCATCCCTGTCCTCTGTGATTGCCGATGTCTCGGCCTGCCGCGAAAAAAACAAAACACTTGCCAGCATCGGATAACAAACAAGATGCGCGGGGCAACCATGTCTGACCCCTATATTCTCTTCCGTGACGACACTACCGGCCAGGTGATGCTCTTCGCCCAGCCGGCCGAGATCATCATTACCAAGACGCGCGCCGAATTTTTTACCGGGCTTATCAGGATGGAAGAGGCTAAGGCCGAGGGCAAATGGCTTGCCGGCTATATGTCCTACGAGGCCGGATATCTCTTTGAGGAAAAACTCGCTTCCTTCGCCGCGGAAGGTCGCGAAACACCGCTCCTCTGTTTCGGCATATTCGATGCTCCGCAGTCGAACACGCATCCGCTCGCCCAGCCCGAACGGCGTCTCGAAAACGAGGAATTCCTCACCGCACCGAAGGCCCGTTGGGATTTCCCTATATATAAAGAGCGCTTCGACCGCCTTCATGAGCACCTGCGGCTCGGCGACGCCTATCAGGCAAATCTCACCATGCCGGTCGAGGCACGCTGGAGCGGCGACCCCCGCGCCGCCTTCTGGTCACTGATCGAGCGCCAGCCGGTCAAATATGGCGCGCTTGTCGATCTCGGCGGTCCCGTCATCCTCTCGCGTTCGCCCGAATTGTTTTTCCGCACCGACGAGCAGGGCTGGATCGAGACTCATCCGATGAAGGGTACGGCAAAACGCGGCGCGACAGCGGCCGAGGATGCCGAAATCATCGATGCGATGCGTGCCGATATCAAGACGCAGGCGGAAAATCGCATGATCGTCGATCTTCTGCGCAACGATATCTCCCGCATCACCGAGGTCGGCACGCTCGACGTCCCGAAGCTCTTCGAGATCGAGACCTACCCGACCGTTCATCAGATGGTCAGCCATGTGCAGGCAAGACTTCGACCCGGCCTATCGATCCGCGACATCTTTGCCGCCCTCTTCCCCTGTGGGTCGATCACCGGTGCGCCTAAGATACGGGCGATGGAAATCCTGCACTCCCTCGAGGATGACCCACGTGACGCTTATTGCGGTGCAATCGGCATGATCTCGCCCACTGGCGCAATGCGTTTTTCCGTCGCCATCCGCACCGTCACACTTTTCGACGGCGGCAGGGCGATATTCAATGTCGGCGGCGGCATCGTCTTCGATTCCACAGCCGAAGCCGAATATGAGGAATGCCTGCTCAAGGCCCGCTTTGCTGTCGGCGACAAGTGGATCGCGCAATGATCGATTTCTCGCTGATCGAGACGCTGCGCTGGCAGCCCGGCGACGGCTTCATCCGCCTGCGCCTGCATCTCGCCCGGCTTTTGCGCTCCGCTCGCCGCCTCGGTTTTCCCCAACCGACCGATGCGCAAACGAAGCTCGAAGCAGCCGTTGCCGGCGCTGGCGGCCCGTTGCGCGTCCGCCTGACCTTCGATCCGCAAGGTCGCATCGAGGTGTCGAGCGCCGCCTTCGTCCCGCTGCTATCCGAAACCATCTGGACCGTCCGCGCCGCCGAAACCTGCCTCGACTCCACCGACAGACTGCTGCGCGTCAAGACAACGCGCCGCACCGTCTATGAAGCTGCGCGCGCCGAATATACGCCTGCCGAAGCTGATGAAGTCATCCTTTTGAACGAGCGCGGCGAAGTCTGCGAGGGCACCATCACCTCCATCTTCCTGGACGACGGATCCGGCATCCTGCGGACCCCGCCGATCTCCTGCGGCCTGCTCGCCGGCGTACTGCGTACCGAACTCATCTGCGGGCGTAGGGCGCGTGTCGGCCGACTGACGCTCGCTGATCTCGATACCGGCACGCTTTACCTCGGCAACTCGCTGCGCGGGCTGATCCGCGCAAATCTCCTCAGGAGCTGATTATGTTCATCCTCTCCCTCACCTACGTGAAATCCAACGACGAAGCCGACAGGCACATGGATCCGCACATGGCCTGGGTGAAGGAGGGATATGCGAGGGGCTGGTTCCTCGCCTCCGGCCGCAAGGTGCCGCGCACCGGCGGCGCCATTCTTGCCATCGGCGACCGCGCCGCAATCGAAGCCTATGTCGCCGCCGATCCCTTCGCCATCCATGGCGTCGCCGAATACGAAATTACAGAGATCGCCGTGACGACAACCGCCGAAGGTCTGGAAATTCTGAAGCGTTGATTTCCAGTTGGTTGATCTCGTCGCCTGATATTTGGCCTTTCCCCGTCAACACCCTTTATTGTGACGTCGTTTTATGATTAGAGCCGGTCACCTCGCAATTTCTGCGGCAATTTCAAAAGAATTCTTCGGGCCTCGCGCCTTCGTCCCCTTCCTCAGGAGAAAAGAATGACGGAACAGAACTATCCGGTATATGCCGAAATTACCGGTCCGATCGTGATGATCGGCTTTGGCTCCATCGGCCGCGGCACCCTGCCCCTGATCGAGCGCCACTTCAAATTCGACAAGAGCCGGATGGTCGTCATCGACCCGCGCGAAGAGCCCTCCGATATGGAGATCCTGAAGAAGCACGGCGTTCGCCACATCAAGGAATATGTCACCAAGGATAATTACAAGGAGCTACTGAAGCCGCTGCTCACGGAAGGCGAAGGCCAGGGCTTTTGCGTCAACCTCTCGGTCGACACGTCCTCGCTCGACATCATCAAGCTCTGCCGCAAGCTCGACGTTCTCTATATCGATACGGTCGTCGAGCCCTGGCTCGGCTTCTATTTCGACAAGGGCATGAGCAACGCCGAGCGCACCAACTATGCGCTGCGCGAGACCGTGCGCAAGGAAAAGGCGAAAAACCCGGGCGGCGCCACCGCCGTCTCCACCTGCGGCGCAAATCCTGGCATGGTTTCCTGGTTCGTCAAGCAGGCGCTCGTCAACCTTGGCCATGATATTGGCCTCAAATTCGAGGAACCGGATCAGCACGATCGCGAAGGCTGGGCCAAGCTCATGAAGAAGCTGGGCGTCAAGGGCATCCACATCGCCGAGCGCGACACCCAGCGCACCAAGCACCCGAAGCCGCTCAACGTGTTCTGGAACACCTGGTCCGTCGAAGGCTTCATCTCCGAGGGCATGCAGCCGGCTGAACTCGGCTGGGGCACCCACGAGCAGTGGATGCCGAAGAACGCCAAGAAGCACAAGAAGGGCAATAGGGCGGCGATCTATCTGGAGCAGCCGGGCGCCAACACCCGCGTGCGCACCTGGTGCCCGACCCCCGGCCCGCAATACGGCTTCCTCGTCACCCACAACGAATCGATCTCGATCGCCGATTACTTCACGGTCCGTGACAAGGACGGCGAAGTGACCTTCCGGCCGACCTGCCACTATGCGTACCATCCGGCGAACGACGCCGTGCTCTCGCTGCACGAGATGTTCGGCAATGGCGGCACCTCGCAGCCGGTCCACCACGTTCTCGACGAGGACGAGCTGGAGGACGGCATCGATGAACTCGGCGTCCTGCTCTACGGCCATGAGAAAAACGCCTATTGGTATGGCTCGCGCCTGTCGCTGGAAGAAACCCGCCGCATCGCGCCCTATCAGAACGCCACCGGCCTGCAGGTGACCTCCGCCGTTCTCGCCGGCATGGTCTGGGCACTGGAAAACCCGACCGCCGGCATCGTCGAAGCGGACGAGATCGATTACAAGCGCTGCCTCGAAGTGCAGATGCCTTATCTCGGTCCGGTCGAAGGACACTACACCGACTGGACCCCGCTCGACGGCCGTCCCGGCCTCTTCCCCGAGGATATCGACACCAAGGATCCCTGGCAGTTCAAGAATATTCTCGTTCGCTGAGATCGCCCGCAGGGGATTTGGACAATGCCCGCCGCAAGGCGGGCATTTTTGTAACGCTGGCTGTATAAATGCCGACGCCGCAGCTCCAAGCCTTGCCATCAGAGCGGGTGCACGCCATGTTTTGCCCGAACTTGGCGGGTGACCGCCACGCCGATTCCCCGGGAGAAGCCTCATGAAAATCAGAACTGGTCTCGTTCTTGTCGGTGCAGCGGCCATTCTTGTCGCCTGCGTTTCACCGGAGCCGCGCCCCATGCCGATTGCGGCCGCGCCTGCCACCACCGGCGTCGAAGGCAATTGGAGCGATCCGAACGGTATCGTTTCCACCTTCCAGGGTGGTACGTTCACAACCCGCACCACCGACAGCAACCAACTTCTCGCCTCAGGGACCTACATCAATACATCGCCGACGCTGGTAGAGATCAATATGACCTCGCTGGTGCGCAAGACCCAATCGAAGGTCAATTGTGCCCTCGTCAATCCTAGCCAGCTCAATTGCACCTCTGATTCCGGCGCCCAGTTCACGCTTTCCCGCCGCGGCTGAAGGATAAGGCAATAGGCTAAGCATGCGGGCCTTCGCCGGTTACATCTCTGCTGTGCGCAATACCGCTTGCCGCATTTGCCGTCGTTCTGCCCGCCAATCTCGATCGTGCCCAGGGCATCGCCGCTGCCGGTGGCGACTGCCACCTGCAGCTATTGATCTTAGCCCTGCCGGCAGCCGGCTTTTTTGTCCCATCCCCCTTGGAAAGCGTGCCGCCTGGCCCAGCTTTCCCTTGCAGTCATATGCCGTGTCATGGAACATCTGAGTGTCGGGAAACTGATCCCGGCAGACTATGGAAGGGATCGCGGGGATCAGGGGGATCTCTCGCGTCAATCAGGAGAACAGGGATGACGAAGTCTTTTAGCTTCGGTCTTTTGACCGCGTCCGTGCTGGCGCTGAGCGCGGGCGCCGCCTTTGCAGATTTTGAACTCAATATCCTTCATATCAACGATTTCCATTCCCGCATCGAATCGATCAACAAATTCGATTCCACCTGCTCGGCCGAAGAGGAAGGCAAGAAGGAATGCTTCGGCGGCGCCGCCCGCCTGAAGACCGCGATCGACCAGCGCCGTCAGGCGCTATCGGGCAAGAATGTCCTTCTCCTGAATGCCGGCGACAATTTCCAGGGATCGCTCTTCTACACCACCTATAAGGGCGCGGCCGAAGCCGAATTCCTGAACATGATGAAGTTCGACGCCATGACCGTCGGCAATCATGAATTCGACGATAGCGAGGACGGGCTTGCGACCTTCCTCGACAAAGTGCAATTCCCTGTCGTCACAGCGAACGTCAAGGCAAGCACCGCCTCGAAGCTCGGTGACCGCATCAAGCCCTCGCTCGTGCTCGATGTCGGCGGCCAGAAGATCGGCATCGTCGGCGCCGTCACCAATGATACGCCAGAGCTTTCCTCCCCCGGCCCGAATGTCACGATTGCCGACGACGTTGAGACCATCACGTCAGCCGTCCAGGACCTGAAAGGCCAGGGTGTCAACAAGATCATCGCGCTGACCCATGTCGGCTATCCCCGTGATCTCGCTATCATCGCCAAGATTCCGGACGTCGATGTCGTCGTCGGCGGCCACTCCCATAGCCTGCTCTCCAATACCGATCCGAAGGCTGAAGGTCCCTATCCGACGATGGCCGATAATCCCGGCGGCTACAAGGTGCCGGTTGTCCAAGCCGCTTCCTACAGCAAGTATCTCGGCGACATCGTCGTCAATTTCGACGATAATGGCGTCGTCAAGGATGCCAAGGGCGATCCGATCCTGATCGACTCGTCCTTCACGCCCGATCCGGCCGTCGTCACCCGCGTCACCGAACTGGCAAAACCGATCGAGGAACTGCGCAAGAAAGTGATCGGCTCCTCCGAGGGTCCAATAGAGGGCGACCGCAAGGTCTGCCGCGTCAAGGAATGCTCGATGGGCAATCTGGTGGCCGACGCCATGCTGGACCGCACCAAGAACCAGGGCGTCACCATTGCCTTCCAGAACGGCGGCGGCCTGCGCGCCTCGATCGACAGCGGCGATGTCACCCAGGGCGAAGTCATCACCGTCCTGCCGTTCCAGAACACCCTCGCCACCTTCGAGGCGACGGGCGCGGATATCGTCAAGGCGCTCGAAAACGGTGTCAGCCAGATCGACCAGGGCGCCGGCCGCTTTCCGCAGGTCGCCGGCTTGAAATTCTCGTTCGACCAGTCGAAGCCTGTCGGCAGCCGCGTCAGCGATGTTCATGTGAAGGACGGCGACAGCTTGGCGCCGATCGACCCGGCCAAAACCTACAAGATCGCCACCAACAACTTCATGCGGGCCGGGGGCGACGGCTATTCGATCTTCAAGGAAGGCAAGAACGCTTACGATTTCGGCCCTGACCTTGCCGACGTAACCGCCGAATACCTGGCCGCTCATTCGCCGTATAAGCCCTATACCGATGGCCGCGTCACCGAAATCGGCGCGACTGTGGCACAGGCGCCTGCTGCCGAACAGGCAGCTCCTGCTCCCGCGCCGGCGTCGCCTGCGCCGGCCACTGAGCCCGCTCCTGCCCCCGCGGCACCGGCTGCACCCGCACCCGCCACCGAGCCTGCCCCTGCGGCACCGGCCGCGCCCGCACCAGCCACCGAGCCCGCCCCCGCTGCACCGGCCGCGCCCGCACCAGCCACCGAGCCCGCGCCCGCTGCGCCGGCACCTGCAGCTCCCGCTCCCGCCGCGGAACCGGCTCCGGCTCCGGCAGCCTCCGCGCCCGCCGCAACGACGCCTTCCACTCACGTGATCGCGGCCGGGGACACGTTCTGGGATCTTGCCGTCAGCTTCTATGGCGACGGCACACTCTGGCGGAAGCTCTCGGAGGCCAACGGCAGCCCGAACCCGCGCCAGCTGACGATCGGCAAGGAAATCGAGGTTCCAGCCAAGTAAGACGATTTGTCCCGATGCCATCCGCCGGTCCGGGGTTTCCCGGGCCGGCTTTTCTTTCTATAGGGTGAACCAAGATCCCGAGGCTGCGTATAAGCCGACGGACACAAAGCGTTGGGATCACAATGACTGCAGATATATCACTTCGTCCGGCGGACCATCCGGCCATAAAATCAGGCAAGATCGGTGTGCTGCTGGTCAATCTCGGGACACCCGACGGCACCGATTACACGTCGATGCGCCGCTATCTCAAGGAGTTCCTGACCGATCGCCGCGTTATCGAATGGTCGCCCTGGAAGTGGTACCCAATCCTGTTCGGCGTGGTGCTCAACAGACGCCCGCAGAAGGTTGGCAAGGCCTATGAGCTGATCTGGAACAAGGAGAAGAACGAAAGTTATCTCCGCACCTACACGCGTAACCAGTCAGAGCTGATGGCTGAGCGCCTGCAGGATCTCGCCGACGTCAAAGTCGATTGGGCGATGCGTTACGGGACGCCGTCGATCGCCTCGCGTATCGACGCGCTAAAGGAAGCAGGCTGCGACCGGATCGTGCTTTTCCCGCTCTATCCACAATATGCGGCGGCAACGACGGCCACCGTCAACGATAAGGCCTTCCAGAAGCTGCTCTCCATGCGCTGGCAGCCGGCTCTGCGCACGGTGCCCGATTATCACGACGACGAGACCTACATCGAAGCCCTCGCCCGGTCCGTCGAAAGACATCTTTCGACGCTCGACTGGAAGCCGGACGTGCTGCTCGCCTCCTTCCACGGCATTCCGATGTCCTATTTCAAGCAGGGCGATCCCTATTACTGTCAGTGCCAGAAGACCGGCCGTCTGCTGCGCGAAAGGCTCGAGCTCACCAAGGAAAACTTCATGATCACCTTCCAGTCCCGTTTCGGGCCGGAGGAATGGCTGCAACCCTATACCGATAAGACGGTGGAAAAGCTCGCTCAGGACGGCGTCAAGCGCTTAGCAGTCATCAATCCCGGCTTCGTCTCCGACTGCCTGGAAACGTTGGAGGAAATCGCCGAGCAAGCCGCGCATTCTTTCCACGAGAACGGCGGCGAGAAATTCACCCATATTCCCTGCCTCAACGACAGCGAAGATGGCATGAAGGTGCTGGAAAAGGTCGTTCGCCGCGAGTTGCAGGGCTGGATCTGAGAAGCTTTTTCGGAAGCGGCGTCGAGCGGCCGTCGAAAATCTTGCGGCGGCCCGACCTCCTTTTCGCTCTTAGGTGGAACTTCCCTACGTCATTTCTTCCTCGCGAAGAACATGCTAACTCACCACATCAGTTGTGAGGCGCGCATGCACGCGCCGATGGGAGGAATTCTTCATGCTGTTGGGCGGCTTCGACATCGTCGTGATCGTGCTGGTAATCTTCGTTATTCTGGTGCTCTTTGCCGGGATCAAGACCGTGCCGCAGGGCTATCGCTATACAATCGAGCGCTTCGGCCGATACACCCGCACGCTGGAGCCGGGCCTCAATCTCATCACCCCTTTCATCGAGCGTGTCGGCGCCCGCATGAATGTCATGGAGCAGGTGCTTGACGTACCGACCCAGGAGGTGATCACGAAGGACAATGCTTCGGTTTCCGCCGATGCCGTCGCCTTCTATCAGGTGCTGAACGCCGCCCAAGCCGCCTACCAGGTCTCTCACCTCGAAAACGCCATCCTCAATCTCACCATGACCAATATCCGCTCGGTCATGGGCTCGATGGATCTCGACGAACTGCTTTCCAACCGCGATGCGATCAACGACCGGCTGCTGCGCGTCGTCGACGAGGCCGTCCAGCCCTGGGGTATCAAGGTCACCCGCGTCGAGATCAAGGATATTCAGCCGCCGCGCGACCTCGTCGATGCCATGGCCCGCCAGATGAAGGCCGAGCGCGAAAAGCGTGCCCAGGTGCTGGAAGCCGAAGGCGCGCGCAATGCACAGATCCTCAGGGCCGAGGGCGCCAAGCAATCCGCCATTCTGCAGGCAGAGGGCCAGCGCGAAGCCGCGTTCCGCAACGCCGAAGCCCGCGAGCGCCTGGCCGAGGCCGAAGCCAAGGCGACGAAGATGGTCTCCGAAGCGATTGCTGCCGGCGACGTCCAGGCGATCAACTATTTCGTTGCCCAGAAATACACCGAAGCTCTCGCCTCGGTTGGCTCGGCCCCCAATTCCAAGATCGTGCTGATGCCGATGGAAGCCTCTTCCATCCTGAGTTCGCTCGGCGGCATCGGCGCCATCGCCCGCGAAGTCTTCGGTGACGCCGGCAATCCGTCGCCGCCTCCGCCGCGTCCGCGTCCCGCGCCGGTCCGCTCGACGCCGCCGATCAATCCGCCGGCGCCCAATCCTTTCAATCCGGATCAGGAGCGATAAGCCATGCTGGCGAAGATCATCGCCGAACTCGGTCCGTGGAGCTGGTGGGTTGCAGGCCTTGTGCTGCTTGCCGCCGAAATGATCGTGCCTGGTTTCTTCCTGGTCTGGATCGGCCTCGCCGCCTTGATCGTCGGCGCACTGTCGCTGCTCTTCTGGGACAGCGCCTTTTGGGTCTGGGAACTCCAGGCGATCCTTTTTGCGCTTCTCGCCGTCGCCACGACCTTTGCCGGCCGCCGGCTGACGCTGCGCAGCGTCGAGACCGACGAGCCCTTCCTCAATCAGCGCGGCGCGAGCCTCGTCGGACGCACGGCGACGCTGCAGGAGCCGATCCGCGAGGGCCGCGGCCGCATCCGCCTCGATGATACGCTGTGGCAGGTGATGGGACCTGATCTTCCTGTGGGAACGCGGGTGAAGGTGGTCTCGAGCAACGGCCGCGACCTGAGAGTCGAGCCAATCTGATCACAACCGAGCCTGATCAGGCGACGCCGATCCGCAGCAGATCGTGGAAATGCACCAGCCCTACGGGCCGGCTGTCCTCATCGATGACGATCAAGGCGCCGATGTGGTGTTGGTTGAGCAGTGCCAGGGCCGCCGTCGCCAGCATGGTCGGCTTCACCGTCTTCGGGGTCTTCGTCATGATGTCGTCGACCGCAAGCTCGGCAAGATTGCGGGTCAGGTTGCGCGACATGTCGCCGTCAGTCACGATGCCGCAGAGCCGTCCATCCTCGTCGAGTACGCCGACGCAGCCGAAATGCTTGCGCGACAGCACCGTGATCGCCTCCGGCATCGGCGTGCCCTTGGCAACGAGCGGCAGCTTCTCGCCGGTATGCATGATGTCGGCGACATGAGTCAGGCTCGCCCCGAGCTTGCCGCCGGGATGGAAGACGTGGAAATCGGTGGCGGTAAAGCCCCTTGCCTCCAGGAGGGCAACCGCCAATGCATCGCCGAGTGCAAGCTGCATCAGCGTCGAGGTCGTCGGCGCGAGCCCGTTGGGGCAGGCTTCCTGTTCGTTCGGCACAAGAAGCACGATGTCGGCGGCCGTCGCAAGCGAGGAGCCTTCGCTGCAAGTGATCGCAATCAGAGGAATCGAGAAACGCCGCGTAAAGGAAATGATACTCTTGAGCTCGGCGCTCTCGCCGCCTTTGGAAATCGCCAGGACGACGTCGTCGCGCGCGATCATGCCAAGATCGCCATGATTGGCTTCGGCCGCGTGCACGAAAAAGGCAGGGGTGCCGGTCGAGGCGAATGTCGCCGCCAGCTTGGTACCGATATGGCCGCTCTTGCCGACGCCGGTGACGATGACACGCCCGGAGATGTCCCCGATGACTTCGACGGCGCGGGTGAAAGGACCGGCCAATCCGTTGTCAAAAGCGCGTTCAAGCGCTTCAAGACCGCGTTTCTCGGTCTCTATCGTGCGTTTTGCCGATTCGAGCACGCTATTTTCAACGAGTTTGATCGCTCTTCTGTTCATGCAGATGCGTTAGACCTTTTCACTTTCCAAGTCCACCCTGCGCCATTTCCGAGTTGTGAACAGCACTCGCCGGCGGCAACGAATGGTTAACCACAAGGCTTTACCTTTGAGTAAGAACCGAAAGCATGTCAGGCGATTTAATGGGCCAGCCAAAACAGAAGAGCAGTGTGACGCCGCTCCGCGCGATGAGGCGTGTCGTCTGCTTTACTGCGTTCAGCACCCTGCTTTTTTGCCAGACTGCGGCACTCGCACAGTCTACATCACGGCAGCCTGCAAATAGCCGCTCCACCAGCCAGGACAATCTCACCACGAACAATGCCTCAACTGCCGGCTTCGATGACGAAGCCGACGTTGCCACCGCTCCTGCGGCAACGGGCACCGCAGGAAACTCGAGCGATACCGGGCAGAGGCCCGCCATACCGGCCACGCAACCCGACGACGACATTACCGGCTCCATCCTCGATGAGGACATGCGACGGCTGAACACCCGTGAAGCGCGGATCGACGAAACGCTACCGCCTCGCAGGGCTGCCGAAAGTGCCTCGACGGCAGAAACGCCCGGCATTCCAATCGGCACCTTCGTGCTTCGCCCGAGCGTGACCCAAAGCATCAACACCGAGACCACCAAGGACGGCAATACCAGGCAACGGCGCGCCTTCCTCGAAACGGATGCAGCCGCGACGCTCACCTCCGACTGGGGACGGCACCAGCTGACCGTCACCTCTGAAGGCGCCTGGCAGAGGAATATCAGCGGCGAAGGCGAGGAGCAGCCGTCCTTCAAGGTCAACGGCGATCTCCGGCTGGACCTTCCCGACGACACGGTCGCGCACCTTACGGCGGGCTACAATTTCTATCGCGAGGATACGGACGATCCCGACGCCATCGCCGATGCCACGCAGCAGTCGGATGTGCAGGAGTTCACCGCTGGGGCCTCGGTGCAGCGCGATTTCGGCATCCTTCGCGGCACGACGGCGCTGGCGCTGAGCCGATCGATCTATTCCGACGCCACTCTTGCGAACGGCACGACTGTAACCTTGAGCGATCGCGACCAGACGACGGGCACACTGCGCGGCCGCGTCGGCTACGAACTGTCGCCCGCGCTCATCCCCTTCGTCGAGGCCACGATCGGTCGCACGGTTTATGACGAGACGCGCGATTTCGCCGGTTACGAACGCTCAGGCCACAGCTACGGCGCCAAGGCCGGCGTCGAGGTCGACCTCGGCGAAAAACTGAAGGGTGAGGTCGGCGTCGGCTACGAGATGGCGGATTTCGAAGATACCCGGCTCGCCTCGATCGACACGGCCACGCTCGATGCGAGCCTGCTCTGGTCGCCGATTCGTGGCACCGACGTCAATCTTGACCTGCAGACGAGCATCCAACCCTCGACCACTGCCGGCGAGAGCGGCTATGTCTCGCATGCGCTGACGACGACGGTCACCCACCAGCTGCGAGACAATCTCGTCGGAACCATGATCGGCGGCGTCATATGGCGCGATTATCCGACCGACAGCACCGTCAACGATGAGATCGTCTATACTGCGGCGACCGGCCTGATCTGGAACATCAACCGCTACCTCGATCTCACCAGCACCCTCGGCTACGAATTGACGACGCGCAAGGACGGCGACGACTCGCAGCAATGGCGCGCCGGCGTCGGCCTCAAGCTGAAACGCTAAAGCATGTCGCCCAACAGTGTGCAGCGGTTTTGGGACAACGGCATGCATAAAGCAAAAAAACGACAACGCCGCGCATCCGATGGGAGGCGCGGCGTTTATCACGGATAGGATTGGGAGGCCTTACTTCAGCCCTGCGATCAATTCCTTGAAGCCGCCTTCGACCGACGGGCGGATATCGGCGCGTTCGAGGGCGTAGGCGACGTTTGCCAGGATAAAGCCGTCCTTGGCGCCGCAGTCGTAGGTCGTGCCGCGGAAGTGGTAGCCTGCGAAATCCTGTTCCTTCAGCAGCTTCAGCATGCCGTCGGTGAGCTGGATCTCATTGCCGGCGCCACGCTCCTGCGTTTCGAGGATCTTGAAGATCTCCGGCTGCAGAATGTAACGACCGTTGATGAAGAAGTTGGAAGGCGCCGTGCCCTTGGCGGGTTTTTCCACCATGCCGGTGATGCGGAAGCCATCGCCGATCGCTTCGCCGACGCCGACGATGCCGTATTTATGCGCCTGGTCGGGCGCGCACTCCTCGACGGCGATGATATTGCCGCCGCTCTGGCCGTAAAGGTCGATCATCCCCTTCATGCAGCCCTTGTCGCCCTTCATGATCATATCGGGCAGCAGCAGCGCGAAAGGTTCGTCGCCGACGATTTCGCGGGCGCACCATACGGCGTGGCCAAGGCCGAGTGGCTCCTGCTGGCGGGTGAAGCTAACCGTTCCCGCCTTCGGCAATTGCTCGGCAAGAAGGGTGATTTCCGCCTCCTTGGCGCGCTCGCGCAGCGTTTGCTCCAGCTCGAAATGAATGTCGAAATAGTCTTCGATAATGTGCTTGTTGCGTCCGGTAACGAAGACCAGATGCTCGATTCCTGCTTCCAGCGCCTCATCGACGACATATTGAATGATTGGCTTGTCGACAACGGTCAACATTTCCTTCGGAACAGCCTTCGTTGCCGGCAGGAATCGCGTTCCCAACCCTGCCACCGGAAAAACTGCCTTACGAACTTTATTGTGATGCGCCACACAGGCCTCCTGCTTTGACTAAATCGCCTTTTAAATAAAGCCGTTCACGTCTGACTTAGTATATAATTGCTACTGTTTTGCAATGGTGACCGCAGCGGACCGCCATGGTAAAGAATTTGTTGACTCCGTTCCTGTAGTCTCGGGTCTGGGCGGACATGATGCCCCTGCTGCACCGAAAACTGAAGATGACGGATACGACTGTCGATGATCCAGAATCACAAAAACTCCCTTCGAGGTCTTGCTCTCGCCCTCGTTGTCGCCGCCCAGGTAGGCCTGGTCCCCGACAACGCGAAAGCTGATTCCCGGTTCCAGAAATGGATCGCGGATTTTTACCAAACAGCCGCTCAGAGTGGCATCAGTAAGGCAACCTATCAAAAGGCCTTCTCCGGGGTGAGCGAGCCCGACCCCACCGTGCTCGAAAAAGCGGCCTATCAGCCGGAATTCACCTCGAAAATCTGGGACTACGTCGATTCGCGCGTCAATCCCTATACGGTCAAGATCGGCCGCGAGATGGCCGCCAAACACGCCCGGACGCTTGCTGCGATCGAGCAGCGCTTCGGCGTCGACAAGAGCATTCTGCTCGCGATCTGGTCAATGGAATCGAATTACGGCGCGATCCTGGAGAAGGATGACCGGCTGCATTACGTTCCACGCGCCCTGGCAACGCTCGCCTATGCCGATCCGCGCCGGGCCAAGTTCGCAAAGAAGCAGCTGGTCGCCGCACTGAAGATCCTGCAGAACGGAGATGTGCCGGCGCGTGAGATGACCGGCTCCTGGGCGGGCGCCATGGGCCACACCCAATTCATCCCGACGAGCTACCTGCTTTATGCCGTCGATGCCGACGGCAACGGTCATCGCGACATCTGGAACTCGGTGCCGGATGCGCTTGCGACTTCGGCCAACCTGCTGATGAAGAATGGCTGGGATACCGGCAAGACCTGGGGTTATGAAGTCGTCGTTCCCGCGGCAGCAGCCAAACAAGCCGGCAAGACCCACACTCTGGCTCAATGGGCGGAGCTCGGCGTGAAACGTCCGAATGGCAAGGGCTTTCGCGATGGCGGAACCAAAGCCGTGCTGAAAATGCCGGCCGGGGCCGGCGGCCCCGGCTTCCTGATGACCGCAAACTTCTTCACCATCAAGAACTATAATGCGTCGGACAGCTATGCGCTTGCCGTTGGGCTACTGGCCGACCAGATCGCCGGCTATGGCGGCATGCAGCAGCGCTGGCCGCGTCCTGACGGCGCTCTCGACATCACCGAGAAATTCGAGCTGCAGACCCGCCTCAAGACGCTCGGCTATTACAATGGCGAGGTGGACGGCAATTTCGGGTCGGGTTCGAAAGCGGCGATATCGGCGGTGCAGGAGCGCATCGGCATGCCGCCGGACGGCGAACCCTCGCTGCCGCTTCTGAACGCCCTTCGTCGCTAGAGCACGACTCCGGAACATAACTGATTGGACGCGGCAGAACCGTGACCTAAATTATAAGCGGGAGTGGACGCTGGCCTACCCTGTGTGCAAGGTGCCGGCAGATGCGGAACTGCCTATGACGAAAACTGATTGGACCCGTAATATCCGCTGGCTGGTGTTCACCTTGACAGCGGTTGCGCTATGCCTCGGCACGCTTGCGCCGGTGCGTGCCGAAGCCCAGGAGCAGCGTTACCAGCGTCGCTCGATCCTCGATTTCTTTCTTGGCCGTCGCTATCTCGACGACGCGCCGCCGCCGGCCCCTGATGTCCAGCAGCCAAGACGCCAGCAGCGCAAGCGCCCACCGGCGCAGAAGGCAGTGATCAACGCTCGCACCGCATCGCCTGCGCGACCGCCCGTGCAGGAAGAGCCGGTTGTGCAGAAGCTTGGCGACGCCCGAAAGATCCTGATCGTCGGTGATTTCCTTGCCAGCGGTCTCGGCGACGGACTGACCGCCGCCTTCGAGACCTCACCGGGTGTTGTGGTCGAAGCTCGCGGGAACGTCTCCTCAGGTCTCGTTCGCGACGATTATTACGACTGGCCGGAACAGCTGCCGAAGATGATCGACGAGCTGAAACCGGCAATGGTCGTCGTCATGATCGGCGCCAATGACCGCCAGCAGATGGTGACCGATACTGCCAAGGAGAAGTTCCGCACCGATGGCTGGTTTGCCGAATATCGCCGCCGTGTCCTTTCTTTCGGCAAGGAAGTCACCAGCCGCAAGATTCCGCTGCTGTGGGTCGGTCTTCCCGCCTTCGAATCCGATCAGATGACAGCCGATGCCGTCCAAATGAACCAGCTCTATCGTAACCAGGTCGAGAGCATTGGCGGCGAATTCGTGGACATCTGGGATGGCTTCGTCGATGAAAACGGCAACTTCATCGTTACCGGTTCTGACGTGAATGGCCAGCAGGTGCGCTTGCGCACCTCCGATGGCGTCAATCTGACCCAGGCCGGCCGGCGCAAGCTTGCCTTTTACGTGGAAAAGCCCGCCCGCCGCATTCTCGGCACCCAGGCAAGCCCGGACCTCGTGCGCCTTGACGAAAGCAACCTGCCTGGTCTCGGCCTTCCCACCAATCCGGTTGAACACACCGTGCCGATCAGCCTCTCCGATCCCAATCTCGATGGCGGCACCGAGCTTCTCGGCTCAAGGCCGCCACCTGTGACACTGACGAAATCGCCGCGCGATCTTCTGGTCGAGCAGGGTGAGATGAGCCCGGCGCCTGTCGGACGCGTCGACGACTACCGCATGCCGGCGGCCAAGACGCCGGCCGAAGTCTCCGTGAAATGAAAAAGGCAGAGTGAGACTGTCCGACGCCCTTTCCCTTTCCGTCGCCTGTAGCCAGCTCAGATTATGATGGTTCGAACCAATCACGCCGAAGAAGGCGTTGCTGCCATTTGTCCGGTCGACATAGCTGCCATTCTCCCAGACGAAGGCGCCGGCGCTGCTGCGCTCCAGATGTGCATCGAGGAAGTCGCTCCAGCCGCTGACGTCGATCGCCTTGCCGACCTTGTTTTCAGTGTCCGCCTCATCGGCATCATCGACATTCCAGGCGCCAACCGACACACCCGGAGTCGGATCGGAGACGGTGAGCGTGCCGCTTCGAGTGGAGCCAGCATGTCGTGAGCTTTGCCGCTCTCGCCTTCGGCCACGACCGCATCCTGCAACTGCTGCTTCAGCATCCGCATGAAGGAAGCGCTGGTCACATCAGCGCTGCAGTCAGTCGTGTTTTCTCGTCGGACGTGTCGTTTCTGGAGGAAGGCCAGTCGAGCCGCCTCGACAGTGCATGTTGGAGAGAAGCGAGGCGCAGGCCGCCTGCAATAAAAACTCCGCCGGGAGGGCGGAGCTCGTTTATCTTAGGCCCATCAGGCCCCGATCAGTTCGGCAGGACAGTCGAGCCCATCAAGGCTTCGTCGATCGCGCGTGCCGCCTGGCGGCCTTCTCGGATCGCCCAGACCACCAGCGACTGGCCGCGGCGCACGTCGCCCGCGGTCCAGAGCTTCTCGATCGACGTTTTGTAGTCGCGATCATTCGCGACGACATTGGTCGAGCCGCGCTTGTCGGTGTTTAGCGTCAGCTTGCCCTCGAGCTCCTGGAGCACGCTTGTTGTGAACGGACCGCGGAATCCGATGGCGATGAAGGCGAGATCGGCGCGGATGACGAACTCGGTGCCTGCAATCGGCCGCCGCCGCTCGTCGACCTCGCAGCATTTGACGCCCGTCAGCACACCATCCTCGCCGATGAATTCGAGCGTCGCCACTTGAAACTCGCGCACAGCGCCCTCGGCCTGGGAGGAGGAGGTGCGCATCTTCGTCGCCCAGAAAGGCCAGACGGCAAGCTTGTCTTCCTTCTCCGGCGGCTGCGGCCGGATGTCGAGCTGGGTGACCTTGACGGCGCCCTGACGGAAGGCCGTGCCGACACAGTCGGAAGCCGTATCGCCGCCGCCAACGACAACGACGTGTTTGGCGCCGGCAAGAATCGGATCAGACGGCCAGCCGACGCTGTCGATATTCTCGCGTCCGACGCGGCGGTTCTGCTGCACCAGATAGGGCATGGCATCATGCACGCCCGCGAGATCGGTACCCGGGATGCCAGCCTCGCGCGGCGTCTCCGAGCCGCCGCAGTAAAGGACGGCATCGTGATCGGCCAACAGCTGTTCGACCTTGACATCGACACCGACATTGACGCCGCAATGGAAAGTGACGCCCTCGCCCTTCATCTGCTCGACGCGGCGGTCGATGAAGTTCTTCTCCATCTTGAAATCCGGAATGCCGTAGCGCAGCAGGCCGCCCGGCTTGGTTTCACGCTCATAGACATGCACCTCGTGACCGGCGCGGCCGAGCTGCTGGGCTGCCGCCATGCCTGCGGGGCCGGAGCCGATAACGGCAACCTTCTTGCCGGTATGAACGGTGGCCGGCTGCGGTCGAATGAAGCCGAGCTCATAGGCCTTGTCGGCGATCGCCTGTTCGACGGTCTTGATCGCGACCGGCGCATCCTCGAGATTCAGCGTGCAGGCTTCCTCGCAAGGCGCGGGGCAGACGCGGCCGGTGAACTCCGGGAAGTTGTTGGTCGAATGCAGGTTCTGGATCGCCGCTTCCCAGTTGTTGTTGTAAACAAGGTCGTTCCAGTCAGGAATCTGGTTGTGAACCGGGCAGCCGGTGGGGCCGTGACAATAAGGGATGCCACAGTCCATGCAGCGCGCCGCCTGTTTCTGCACTTCCGGGTCCGACATCGGGATCGTGAACTCGCGGAAATGACGGATGCGATCCGACGCCGGCTGGTACTTCGCCACCTGCCGGTCGATTTCCAGAAATCCTGTTACCTTACCCATTTCTTCGTCCCTTACCCTCATGACCGCCTCACCCGCGGCCAGTTGTCTGTCGTCAGTCCCGGTATCCCGGGCGGGTTGCTTGTCTTTACCGTCATCGGAACAAATCCCCTGAAACATCCGGGCGATGTGGACGGCCTGTCGCCGGCACGATCGTCACGGGTCATCGAGAAGTTTTCCGACATCGGCGATCTGCGTTCGGCAGGCGGCCGATGTCCCGGCGCAATTACTCCGCGGCGATGCCCATCCGGCTGCGTTCCATTTCCTCGAGCGCACGACGGTATTCGACCGGCATGACCTTGCGGAACTTCGGACGGTAGTCGGCCCAGTTATCGAGGATCTGCTTGGCGCGGGCGGAGCCCGTGTAGTGCAGATGGTTGGAGATTAGCTGGTAGAGGCGCTCCTCGTCATGGCGCGTCATGTCGCCCGAGACATCGACGCGTCCCTTGTGCATGAGATCGCCGCCGTGATGATGCAGCTTCTCCAGCATGTCGTCCTCTTCCGGCACCGGCTCGAGCTCGACCATCGCCATGTTGCAGCGGCTGGCGAAATCGCCGGTTTCATCGAGCACGTAAGCGACACCGCCGGACATGCCGGCCGCGAAGTTGCGGCCCGTGGCGCCGAGCACGACCACGACACCGCCGGTCATGTATTCGCAGCCATGGTCGCCGACGCCCTCGACGATGGCGATCGCACCCGAGTTGCGGACGGCGAAACGTTCGCCGGCCACGCCGCGGAAATAGCATTCGCCTTCGGTTGCGCCGTAAAGCACGGTGTTGCCGACGATGATAGAGTTCTCAGCCACGATCCGCGAGTTCTCCGGCGGCCGGATGATGATCTTGCCGCCTGAGAGGCCCTTGCCGACATAGTCGTTGCCGTCGCCGATGAGGTTGAAGGTGACGCCACGCGCCAGGAAGGCGCCGAAGCTCTGTCCCGCCGTGCCGCGAAGCGTCACGTTGACCGTGTCTTCCTTCAGGCCACGATGGCCGTAACGCTTGGCGACCTCGCCGGAGAGCATCGCGCCGGCCGAACGGTCGACGTTCTTGATACCTACCTCGAAGGCAACGGGCGTCTTGGCAGTCAGCGCCGGCTGCGCCTGCTCGATCAGTGCGCGATCGAGAATATCGTCGATCGGATGCTGCTGCCGGCTCGTCCAGAAGGTTTCCTCCTTGGCGGCGTCGACCTTGTGGAAGATGCGGCTGAAGTCAAGACCCCTAGCCTTCCAGTGCGCCAGCATCTCGTCCTTCTCCAGGAGCTCCGATGCGCCGATGATCTCGTCGAGCCGGGTGAAGCCGAGTGAGGCGAGAATTTCGCGCACTTCGTTGGCAACGAAGAAGAAGTAGTTGATGACGTGCTCCGGCGTGCCCTTGAAGCGCTTGCGCAGCACCGGATCCTGCGTCGCTACGCCTACCGGACAGGTGTTGAGATGGCACTTGCGCATCATGATGCAACCGGCCGCGATCAGCGGCGCGGTGGCAAAGCCGAACTCGTCGGCGCCAAGCAGTGCCCCGACGATGACGTCGCGGCCAGTCTTGAGACCGCCGTCCACCTGCAGCGCAACGCGCGAACGCAGACCGTTCAGCACCAGCGTCTGCTGGGTTTCGGCAAGACCGATTTCCCAAGGGCTGCCGGCATGCTTGAGCGAGGTCAGCGGCGAGGCCCCCGTGCCGCCGTCGAAACCTGCGACCGTTATGTGATCGGCGCGCGCCTTGGCGACGCCCGCGGCAACCGTGCCGACGCCGACTTCCGAGACGAGCTTGACCGAGACGTCGGACGTCGGGTTGACGTTCTTCAGATCGTAGATCAGCTGCGCCAGATCCTCGATCGAATAGATGTCGTGGTGCGGCGGCGGCGAGATCAGGCCGACGCCCGGCGTCGAGTGGCGGGTCTTGGCAACGGTCGCGTCAACCTTGTGACCCGGCAGCTGGCCGCCTTCGCCGGGCTTGGCGCCCTGCGCCACCTTGATCTGCAATACGTCGGCATTGACGAGATATTCGGTGGTGACGCCGAAGCGGCCAGATGCGATCTGCTTGATCGCCGACCGTTCCGGGTTCATCGAACCGTCCGGCAACGGCATGTAGCGGTCGGATTCCTCGCCGCCCTCACCGGTGTTCGACTTGCCGCCGATCCGGTTCATGGCGATCGCCAGCGTCGTATGCGCCTCGCGGGAGATCGAGCCGAAGGACATTGCCCCCGTCGAGAAGCGCTTGACGATATCGGCCGCCGGCTCGACCTCGTCGATCGACACCGGCTTGCGGCCGAGCGCCTCGGCGCTCTTGATCTTGAAGAGCCCGCGGATCGTGTTCATGCGCAAAGCTGAATTGTTCACCATCTCGGCGAATTCGCGGTAGCGGTCCTCGGCATTGCCGCGCACGGCATGCTGCAGGGCGGCAACCGCATCCGGCGTCCAGGCATGGCTTTCGCCGCGCATGCGGTAGGCATATTCGCCGCCGATATCAAGCGTTGTCGCCAGCAGCGGATCCTTGCCGAAGGCCGCCTTATGGCGTGCGACGGTCTCCTCGGCGATCGCTTCGAGACCGATGCCCTCGATCATCGTCGCGGTGCCGAAGAAATACTTGTCGACCAGTTCCGACGAAAGGCCGATCGCATCGAAGATCTGGGCGCCGCAATAGGACTGGTAGGTCGAGATGCCCATCTTCGACATGACCTTGAGGATGCCTTTGCCGACTGCTTTGATGTAGCGGTAGACGATTTCGGAGGCATCCACTTCCTTCGGGAACTCGCCCTTGGCATGCATGTCGAGCAGCGTGTCGAAGGCGAGATAGGGGTTGATCGCCTCCGCGCCATAGCCGGCGAGCAGGCAGAAATGATGCACCTCGCGCGGTTCCCCGGTCTCGACGACAAGACCGACCGAGGTGCGAAGCCCCTTGCGGATCAGGTGATGATGGACGGCAGCCGTTGCGAGCAGCGCCGGAATGGCGATTCTATCAGGCCCAATCTGGCGGTCTGAGAGCACAATGATGTTGTAGCCGCCCTTGACGGCCGCTTCGGCGCGCTCGCAGAGCCGGTCGAGCATCTCGGGCATGCCTGCCGCACCGCGCTCGATGTCATAGGTGAAATCGAGCGTCTTGGTATCGAAACGGTCTTCCGTATGGCCGATCGAGCGGATTTTTTCGAGATCCCCGTTGGTCAGGATCGGCTGACGCACTTCGAGGCGCTTGGCGTTCGCCATGCCTTCGTGATCGAGAATATTCGGGCGCGGGCCGATGAAGGAGACGAGACTCATGACGAGCTCTTCACGGATAGGATCGATCGGCGGGTTCGTCACTTGCGCGAAATTCTGCTTGAAATAGGTGTAGAGCAGCTTCGGCTTTTCCGACATTGCCGAGATCGGCGTATCCGTGCCCATCGAACCTATCGCCTCCTGCCCCGTCGTCGCCATCGGCGACATCAGGATGCGGGTGTCCTCGGTCGTGTAGCCGAAGGCCTGCTGGCGGTCGAGCAGCGACACGTCACGACGCAGCGCGCGGGGCTCTACCGGCTTCAGCTCTTCGAGGATGAGCTGGGTGCGATCAAGCCAGCTGCGATAGGGATGCGCCGTTGCAAGCTTCGACTTCACCTCGTCATCGGAGATGATGCGCCCTTCTTCCATGTCGATCAGCAGCATCTTGCCCGGCTGCAGGCGCCACTTCTGGACGATTCTCTCCTCCGGAACCGGCAGAACGCCGGCCTCTGACGCCATGATGACGCGGTCGTCATCGGTCACGAGATAGCGCGCTGGCCGCAGGCCGTTGCGGTCGAGTGTGGCGCCGATCTGTTTGCCGTCGGTGAAGGCGACGGCAGCCGGCCCGTCCCAAGGCTCCATCAGGGCCGCATGATATTCGTAGAAGGCCTTGCGTTCAGCCGCCATCGACTGGTTGCCTGCCCAGGCTTCTGGTATCAGCATCATCACCGCATGCGCCAGCGAATAGCCGCCGCGCACCAGGAATTCGAGCGCGTTGTCGAAGCAGGCCGTGTCTGATTGCCCCTCATAGGAAATCGGCCAGAGCTTGGAGATATCTTCGCCGAACAGCGGCGAGGAGACCGAGGCTTGACGGGCCGCCATCCAGTTGACGTTGCCGCGTAGCGTGTTGATCTCACCGTTGTGGGCGACCATGCGATAGGGGTGCGCGAGCTTCCACGACGGGAAGGTGTTGGTCGAAAAGCGCTGATGCACCAGGGCGACCGCGCTTTCGAAACGCGGGTCCGACAGATCCTTATAATAGGCGCCGACCTGATAGGCGAGGAACATGCCCTTGTAGACCACGGTCGCCGACGAAAGCGATACCGGATAAAAATTGCTCTCCTCGCCGTCGAACTCGTCATAGATGCGGTTGGAGATGACCTTGCGCAGCGTGAACAGCCGCCGCTCGAACTCATCGTTATTTTCCGCATCTTCACCGGCGCCGATGAAGACCTGCACGTGATGCGGCTCGGTCGCGGCGATATCAGGCGCCTTGGAGAGCGAGGAATTGTCGACAGGCACGTCGCGGAAACCGATGAAGACCTGCCCTTCCTCGACGATGACGTCCTTGATCACCTTCTTGAAGTGCTCGATCTGCTTTTCGTCGCGCGGCATGAAGATATGGCCGACGCCATATTCACCGACCGGCGGCAGGGTAATGCCCTGCGCGGCCATTTCTTCGCGGAAGAACCGGTCCGGGATCTGCACCAGGATACCGGCGCCATCGCCCATCAGCGGATCGGCGCCGACGGCGCCGCGATGCGTCAGGTTCTCGAGGATGAAGAGACCGTCCTTGACGATCTGGTGCGACCGTTCGCCCTTCATATGCGCGACGAAACCTACGCCGCAGGCATCATGCTCGTTGCGGGGATCGTAGAGGCCCTGTCTCTTCGGCAGGCCGGAGGCGGATTTGGACGCATTGACCGTTGCGCGCACCTCTGCAGCAGCAACCCGGTCAAATTCTATGGATGGCGTCTTCGTCATCGTCTTTCCTCCTGTCGAAGCCCGCGGGCCGCGGGCGGCTTTTCGTCCTGTGCCGCGACCTGAAAAATAGGTTCGGCACGTGACAGTGCTGTTGCATTGTGAAGATCGGCCGCAGACATCTGCTTAAAGGAAAGCAAACCGTCGCGTTCCGCGCCTGCCATTCGCCTCCGCGCGCCACCCACGAAGGTCGGCGCTCGGAAGAACTATAGCGTGAAAGCCGGCCCGTGCCAGGGCTTTCGGCGCCTCTTCGGCCGCAAGGGCCAAAATAGGACAGCAACACTGTCCTAATTCATCCGTTCTATGCCAGAAACCATGGGGCTCCGCAAGAGCGTCGTGTTAAAAAACGTCAATTTGCGAAGGAAGATTACCGGATCGGTCGCTCAAGGGAAATAAAATTACCGATCAGTGACGTATTTTTTTCATTGATTGCGCAGTTCAAATTTTGTGATGTATCACCAGTGGCGACCTTGATCCCGTGAAGCTTTGGCGTAATGTCCGCTGCAAACCCGCCAACCTTTCCTGCCACGGTTTCCCATGTTCTTTGCTTCAGACAATTGGGCTGGCGCCCATAAATCCATTGCCGAGCGTCTGCTGGCGGCATCGGGCGGCTTTGCTGCCGCCTACGGCGCCGGTGATCTCGACAGGAAGGTCGAGGCTCGTTTCTCCGAAATCTTCGAGCGTGAGGTCGCGGTTTTCTTCGTCGCAACCGGGACGGCTGCCAATTCCTTGTCGCTGGCGAGTGTTCAACGCCCCGGCGGCATCACCTTCTGCCATTCGGAAGCCCATGTAATCGAGGATGAATGCGGGGCTCCGGAATTTTTCTCGGGCTCCGCCCGCCTCGTTGCCGTTGACGGCGAAGCCGGCAAGATCGATCCGGCGAAGCTTTCGGCCAAAATCGCTGGCTTTCCCGAAGACGCCGTCCATCATGGCCGGGCCAGTGCCGTGACCATCACTCAGGCGACCGAAATCGGCACCGTCTATTCCCTGCCTGAGATCGGCGAGATCGCCGCCATATCTGCCAAGCGCAATCTGCCGCTGCACATGGACGGCGCCCGCTTCGCCAATGCACTGGTCGCGCTCGGCGCCACCCCGGCTGAGATGACCTGGAAACGCGGCGTCGACATGCTGTCCTTCGGCGGCACGAAGAACGGCTGCTGGTGTGCGGAAGCGATCGTCATTTTCGATCAGGAGCGGGCTCGGGAAATGCCTTTCATCCGCAAGCGCGCCGCCCAGCTCTTCTCCAAGTCGCGTTTCATCGCCGCACAGTTCGACGCCTATTTCGAAAACGGCCTCTGGCTCGATCTCGCCCGCCATTCGAACGCCATGGCCGACCGTCTGCGCGCCGGTATCGGCGCCAGCAATGCCGCCCGCCTCGCCTGGCCGACCGCTTCCAACGAGGTCTTTGCCGTCATCAGCAAGGGTGCTGCAAAAACCGCGGAGGAAAAAGGCGCGAAGTTTTACGAGTGGCCGGTGCCGGCGGCGACGTCGGAACTCGTTTCCGAAGGCGAAACTCTGATCCGCCTCGTCACCAGCTTCGCGACGACGGAAGCGGACGTGGATGGTTTCCTGAGGTGCCTGGCCGCCTGATCGTCGACTGGCAAGGCGGGCATCGCGGGCGGGCTGCTCCGTGACAGGGATGACTCAGGCCGTCCTCAGCCCCCTCACCTTTTGCAGAATATCGTCGGAAAGCGCCGACACCAGCGCCTGATCCGCACCCTTGCGCGGCACCAATACGAATTCCACATCCTCGAGCACCGGCAATTTTCCCGAAGCGATCTCTTTCAGTCCTGATGGAGCCATGCTGCGCGGCTGCACCAGCACGCCCATTCCCGCCCGCGCTGCTGCCGTCAGCCCGCTCAGACTGCCGCAAGTGCAGACGATCCGCCACGGCACACGGTTTCGCCCGAGCGCTTCCAGAGCGATCACCCGCGTGACGCTTGGCGGCGGAAAGGCAATCAGTGGCAGCGGGCCGGAGGCGAGCACTCGATCAGGATCGCGGGCCAGCCAGACGAGCGGCTCGCGATAGACGAGTTTTCCGCGCGCATCCCCCAGCCGGCGCTTGGCGAGTACCAGATCGATTTCGCCATTGTCCTGCATCTCATAAAGCACGCCTGAAAGCGCCACCGTCAGCTCCAGGTCGACGGACGGATGCGAACGAACGAAATCCTCCAGCACCGCCGGCAGCTGACTGGTGACGAAATCCTCCGACACGCCGAGCCGCAGGCTGCCGCGCAAGCTGTTACTCTTGAAGAGCGCCTGCACCTGCCCCTCGATCGAGAGCATGGCGCGCGCATGCGAAAGCAGCGCCTCGCCGTCGCCGGTCAGCAGGACCTTGTGCGTATCGCGCGCGAGCAGCTTGCGTCCGAGGGCCGCCTCCAGGCGCTGAATGTGCTGGCTGACAGTCGATTGCCCGAGGCCCAGCCTATCCGCGGCAAGCGTGAAGCTGCCCATCTGTTCGACGGCGACGAAGCTGCGCAACTGCGAGAGATCCAGCATAGGTAATCCAATATCTCGATAACTGTTATTCCTTGCATCCTGCATCATAATGGGCGACAGAACAATGACGAATATTGTTGTCGCGAGACCGCCATGCGCCGCCATCTGCCCGATACGTTCACGATCCTGCTGGTCTGCACCGTCGTTCTCGCCTCATTGATTCCGGCGAGCGGGAGTTTTGCGGATTATTTCGGCATCGCCACCGATCTTGCCATCGCCTTGCTGTTTTTCCTGCACGGCGCTCGCCTATCGCGTGATGTCGTCATATCAGGCCTGCTGCACTGGCGGCTGCATCTCGCTATCCTGCTGACGACATTCGGCATCTTCCCGCTGCTCGGCCTCGGGCTCGGCTTCATCCCCGACACCGTTCTGCCGAAGCCGCTTTACCTCGGCATCCTCTTCCTTTGCGTGCTGCCGTCGACGGTACAGTCGTCGATCGCCTTTACCTCGATGGCGGGCGGCAACGTGCCCGCCGCAATCTGCGCTGCCTCGGCCTCCAACATTTTCGGCATGTTCCTGACGCCGCTGCTGGTCGGCCTGCTCTTCTCCGTCGGCGGCCATGGCGGCTTCTCCTTCGACGCGCTTCAGCAGATCCTGCTGCAGCTGCTTGCACCCTTTATCGTCGGCCAAATCCTGCAGCCCTGGATCGGCAATTGGATTCGCGCAAAGAAGAAGGTCCTGATGCCGGTTGACCGCGGCTCGATTCTGATGGTGGTCTATCTCGCTTTCAGCACGGCCGTCATCGAGGGACTGTGGCATAGCTTCTCGATCGCCGACATCGCCGTTGTCATCGTCGCCGATATCGTGCTTCTGGCACTCGTCCTTGCTTTGACCATGTTCGGCAGCCGCTGGCTGGGCTTCGACAAGGCCGACGAGATCACCATCACCTTCTGCGGCTCGAAGAAGAGCCTGGCGAGCGGCGTGCCGATGGCAAACGTCATCTTCGCCGGCCAGTCGATCGGTGCAATCGTGCTTCCCCTGATGCTGTTCCACCAGATTCAGCTGATGGTCTGCGCCGTTATCGCCCAGAAATATGCCGCAGCAGCAGCCCGGCGCGCGACGGAACAGCAGATAAAGGACGCCGCCAGTCCGGCCTGAACGGCAATGAAACGAACGGCAAAAAACGGCGCCCCGATCGGGGCGCCGTCTATTGTCCCCGAGGGGCAGCTGTTAACCGTTAATGACCTGCGCCTCGATCGCTTTCGGAGCCTCGACCGGCTCAGCGGCAATCGCGATTTTGCGGGGCTTCATAGCCTCGGGAATGTTGCGCAGAAGGTCGATGTGCAGCAGGCCATTCTTCAGCGACGCGGCGGTCACCTCGACATGATCGGCGAGCTGGAAGCGGCGCTCGAAGGCGCGCTTGGCAATGCCACGATAGAGAAATTCGCCACCTTCAGCGGTTTCCTCGTTCTTTTCACCCTTCACGGACAGCACATGGGCGTGGGCTTCGATGGAAAGCTCGGTCTCGTCGAAACCGGCGACCGCCATGGTGATGCGATAGGTGTTTTCACCGGTGCGCTCGATATTATAGGGCGGATAGGTTTGCGCCTGCTCCGGCTGTGCAAGGCTGTCGAGCATGGTGAAGAGCCGGTCGAAACCGACCGTCGAGCGATAAAGGGGAGAGAAGTCAACGTGACGCATGATGTCCTCCTAGGGAAGCGACGTGTTGCGGTAAAATGCCCTGAAACCCCATCTCGGCAGTCTCGGGACGGTTGCGCGGGCCCTCTTTGGCACCCGCAGAATGGAGATGGTGATGGGATTCGTGGAGTTCAAGACCATTTCGAAATCACCTCAAACGGCCGTGAACCGCGCATGAACGGCCGGTTCGGAACGCGTTCAGGCATATCGGCCTAAACATGATGGTGTCGGGTGACACTGGCCCCGATGGCTGAAGTGCATCGTCCCTTCTTCTTCAGTCTAGACTTGGGCCGGCCGTGAGCGCCCTCACGCTCCCGCCGGCCCTTTTTCCCCCGCTTTCCAAGGCCGGCGCCATGCGCTATCCCTAACGCATCGTGCCTTCTGAAAGCGGAATCGGTTTCGGAAAGCACGATGCGTAGATTCAAATATTAGAGCGTCCTTTGTGCGTCCGAACGCACGGCGCTTTATTAGCGAAGCATTCAGCAGCGGCGCATTGGCAAGCCATGGAACAGGTTCTCTATTCGACGCCGGACAATCCTGCCCCGGAAAACCGTACCGAAGGGTTCTTCGAAACCCACGACGGCCACCGGCTGCGTTATGCCGTTTTCCGCTCCGGCGCGCCTGTCGCCAAGGGCACGGTCGTCATCATCCATGGCCGCAACGAATATATAGAAAAATATTTTGAGACCGTCCGTGACCTGACCGCCAAGGGCCTCTGGGTCGCGACCTTCGACCTACGCGGCCAGGGCGGTTCATCGCGGCTCCTGCGGCGCAATCACGGCCATATCCGCCGCTTTTCCGATTACGAGCGCGATCTCGACACCTTCCTTAAGAAGATAGTGCTGCCGGATACTCGCCTGCCTTTCTACCTGCTCGGCCATTCCACAGGCGGACTGATCGCGCTGTCGGCCGCCCCCTATCTCACCACCCGCATCGATCGCATGGTGCTGTCGGCCCCCTTCATCGGGCTGACCGGCCAGTCGGCCTCGCCCCGCGTTATTCGCACCCTTGCCGGCACGCTGACCGCCGCCGGCCTCGGCTTCATACCGCTGACCGCGAGGCTCAGGGAGCCGGACTTCCGCGACAATCCTTTGACTTCGGACGAAACCCGCTTCGAGCGCAATGTTGCGATGATGAACGCCCATCCGGAATTGACGCTCGGGCCGCCGACGGCTCGCTGGCTGACCGAAGCCTTCCGGACGATCGACCGTGTTACCTCACCCAACCATCTCTTCTCGATCACCATACCGACCATCGTCATCGCCCCGACGCGTGACGGTGTCGTGCCCTACACGGCACAGGAGCGGCTCTCGCGTTATTTCCGCGCCGGCCAGCTCGTGCCGATCAACGGCGCTCGCCATGAGATCTTCCAGGAACGGGATATCTACCGCGCCGCGGCGCTGGCGGCCTTCCACGCCTTCATTCCCGGCAGCGATGCCGAGGAAAACCATGATGTCGCCGCCCTCGGCACGTGAGCCGGATCAGCCGAGTCAGCGCTGCAGGATGGCGATTGCCTGCTCATAGACCGCGCGGCTGCCGGCAGCGATGATCGAGCCGCCATTTTCCGGCCGTCCGCCGTCCCAGGTGGTGATGATGCCGCCCGCCCCCTCGATGACGGGAATGATGCCGCCGACGTCATAAGGCTTCAGCCCGTTCTCGATGACGAGGTCGATATGGCCGGCGGCAAGCAGCGCATAGGCGTAGCAGTCGCACCCATAGCGGAAGAGCCGCACCTGGCCCTCGATCTCCCGGTATTTCTCCATCTCGCCGCCGGCGAAGAGATGTGGCGAGGTCGTGAACAGGACGGCGCTCGAAAGCGCCTCGCACTGGCGCGTCACCAGCCGCCGCTCGCCCTCCGGTCCGGTATAGATCGAGCCGTTCTCGTCGGCAAAATAGCGTTCGCCGGTAAACGGCTGCTCGATCATGCCCATGATCGCCCGGCCTTGCCTCTGCAGGCCGATCAGCGTTCCCCAGACCGGCACGCCCGATATGAAGGCGCGCGTGCCGTCGATAGGATCGATCACCCACACAAAGTCCCGGTCGAGCCCGACGTCGCCGTGCTCCTCGCCGAGAATGCCGTGCTCGGGAAAATTCTCCTCGATAAGCGCCCGGATGGCGAACTCGGCGGCCCGGTCACCTTCCGTCACCGGATCGAACCCGGACGAAAGTTTGTTCGTGACGTCGAGGCCGGAGCGGAAGCGGGGCAGCGTCTCGGCGCGGGCGACCTCCGCCAGACGATTGAAGAATGAACGGTCAGGAAGCATGGTGGCACCGTTTGGCTGGCGGGAATGGCTTTTCATAGCGAAAACTGGCGGGAATGCAAACGGAGCGGGCAACTTCATGAAAACTGCCCAAAGATATCGCAGCGCAATATATTGCTTGACATTTGTGCAACGCAATAGTAGCGTCGTCATTACAGTCTTCTGACTGTAAATACCCTCCTTGGGTGTTTCCTCCCTAGACTTAGCCGCGCTGACAAGCGCGGTTTTTTTTGGCCGGGGAGACCGTCCGAGTTCTGAGGATTGAAGCCTTTACTCGGCGGCCAGCGCCCGCTCGCCGGCGAATTTCTCGACATATTCGGCCATCTGCCGCATGAAATCCGTGACGGCCCCGGCCACCGCGGCGAAATCGTCGCGCTTCTCCAGCGTCACCTCGTCGACATAAATCGCCCGGTTCACTTCGATCTGCAGCGCATGCAGCCCGCGCGAGGGCCGGCCGTAATGTTCGGTGATGAAGCCGCCGGCATAAGGCTTGTTGCGGATCGCCGCGAAGCCCATTTCCTCAAGGATGGCGATGGCGGCGCGTGAAAGTTCGGCCGAAGCGCTGGTGCCGTAGCGATCACCGATGATGAAATCAGGCCGCCCCGTACAGCCTGCGACGCGCACATTGCCGGGCATCGAGTGGCAGTCGATCAGAACGCCGAAGCCGAATTGCACATGGGTGCGGGCAATCAGCCGGCGCAGCGCCGCATGATAGGGCTTGTAGACCGCTTCGACGCGATCGAGGCCCTCCTGCACCGGCAGCCGCCGCGCATAGATCTCCATGTTCTCGGCAACGATGCGCGGAATGGTTCCGAGCCCGCCGGCGACCCTCAGCGAATTGACGTTGGCATAGGGCGGCAGCAGCCCGTCGAACATCCTGGGATCGAGCTCGTAGGGCTCACGATTGACGTCGAGATAGGCCCGCGGAAAATTGGCGGCGAGCAGTGGCGCGCCGAGTTCGACGGCAGAGCCGAACAGCTCGTCGACGTAATGATCCTCGGAACGGCGGATGGCAATGCCTTCCAGCCTCGACTGGGCGATGAATTCCGGTGGATAAACGCGGCCGCTATGGGGGGAGTTGTAGACGAAGGGGATGGTCTGCGACACGGGCTCATGGACCTCGAAAAGCTCGTATTCGCGGATTTCCGGCACTTTCGGCCCTCTTTACCATGTCATGAACTGGCTGCTTCGTCCATGTTGCCAGTTGCCCGCCCTCAAGTCCATACTATGTAGGAGGGATGACGATCACGCACAGGCAATTCACCGGTTGTTTACCGGGCAAAGACTAGTGTAAACGGCTGGCAGCCCACCAAAAACCTATTGATCAGCGGTCTGGATTGATGACTCAGAAGATACTTCTCGCCGAAGACGACAACGACATGCGCCGCTTCCTGGTGAAAGCGCTGGAAAAGGCCGGTTACAAGGTCCTTTCTTATGACAATGGCGCCAGCGCCTATGACCGGCTGCGCGAGGAGCCGTTTTCCCTGCTGCTGACCGATATCGTCATGCCCGAGATGGATGGCATCGAGCTGGCGCGCCGGGCCACCGAACTCGACCCCGATCTGAAGGTGATGTTCATCACCGGTTTTGCCGCCGTGGCGCTGAACCCCGATTCGAAAGCACCGAAGGATGCCAAGGTCCTTTCCAAGCCTTTCCACCTCCGCGACCTCGTCGACGAGGTCAATAAAATGCTTGCCGCATAAGGCTTGCCGGGCAGCGCGTCACAAAACTGAAAAAAGCCTATTGACGGCTCCGAAGGTTTTGTGATCTATGCGCCGCCATCGGATGGGCGTGTAGCTCAGCGGGAGAGCACTACGTTGACATCGTAGGGGTCACAGGTTCAATCCCTGTCACGCCCACCATCCGATCTCCCTGACATCATTGACAGATCTCCGACTCGAGGATTTTCATTCATCGAGACTGCGTGGCCTGAATCCAGCCTTTATCCTAAAGGGGCTTGCGTGATTTGCTCCGACCAGATCGGGCGGGATATCGATCGGCTGTGGGATGACCATCCACGCAGGTAGCAGGGGCAGATGAAAGGACGCGGACACGTAAGGCGATATCCATAATCGATCGCCTCGCCCTGGGCTGGGTTTGGCCTCTTCGGTTTCGTTTACCTGCACAGTTTTGCGCCCGAGGTTGAGGGTGTGGCAATCATCGCGATCGGTGCACCGATCGATCGGCATGTCCAGGCGGTCTTTTTACTGACCTTGCTTCGACTCGTGCACATTTGTGGCGCGCTCGCATATAAGAACGCGCTCATTCGAGCATCAATTGCATGCGATTGCTAAGTGCTCAGCCCCTCGTTGCCCACCTAGCCCGAAGCTGCGGTTTTGTGACGAACAGATGACGGGTTTGTGACAAAAGGCGTGTTATTTCAGCAACATAGCCGATGCAGACTGCTGTCATGATCGACAATGACGTTGCGGTGCAACATCGCTTATGTAACTTCCGCGGCGAGGCAGGCACCGAGCAAAGAAGGTGCCGCCTCGATCACACGGGGTGAAGATCCGTAGGGACTGCCGATGGCAACGCTCTTCATCCTTCTGCATCTGAACTGGAGGTTATTCCATGAACATCAAGAGCCTTCTTCTCGGCTCCGCTGCTGCTCTCGCAGCAGTATCCGGCGCTCAGGCTGCTGACGCTATCGTTGCTGCCGAACCGGAACCGGTTGAATATGTTCGCGTCTGCGACGCTTACGGCACCGGCTACTTCTACATCCCGGGCACTGAAACCTGCCTGAAGATCAACGGCTACATCCGTTTCCAGGTTGACGTTGCTCCGAACGCCAGCTCGATCGGCGCTGGTGGCGGCGGTTCTGTCGCCAACGACTCGGACTGGGACGCCCGTACTCGCGGCCAGGTTCAGTTCACCGCCAAGAGCGACACCGAATATGGTCCGCTGACCGGCGTCATCGTCATGCAGTTCAATGCTGACAACGCTTCGGCCCAGAAGGCTATCCTCGACTCCGCTTACCTCGACATCGCGGGCTTCCGTGCTGGTCTGTTCTACAGCTGGTGGGACGACGGCCTCTCCGGCGAAACCGACGACATCGGTTCTCCCGTAACGCTGCACAACTCGATCCGCTATCAGTACGAAACCGACGCCTTCTACGCTGGCATCAGCGTCGACGAGCTGGAAGACGGCCCGTTCTACAATGGCGAAACCCCCAACAACGTCGGCGTTGCAATCGGTCTCGGCGGCAAGGCGGGCATCTTCAGCTATCAGATCACCGCTGGTTACGACACCGACAACGAAGAAGGCGCTGTCCGTGCAATGGGTACGGTTGCTGTCGGTCCGGGCACCCTTGGCCTCGCAGTTGTCTACGCATCCAACCCGAACGCCTACTACAACAAGGCTGAATGGGCGATCGCTGCCGAATACGCCATCAAGGCGACTGACAAGCTGAAGATCACTCCGGCTGTTCAGTACTACGACAACTACGGCGTCACCGCTGGCGAGTTCAACGACGACGTCAGCGCCTGGAAGGCCGGCGTAACGATCGACTACCAGATCGTTGACAACCTCTCGACGAAGGTTTCGGTTCAATACCTCGATCCGGACAATGCTGAAGACGTAACCTCGGGCTTCTTCCGCCTGCAGCGCGCGTTCTAATAGAGGCTGCCGGCTGGACCGGCAGCTGTAAATTCCTGATCTGACTGACCTCCGATCGGGAAAGAATGGGCCTGGACTTCCCTGCCTAGGCCCATTCCCCTTGAGCAGACGTGCATCCTGTCGGACGCACAAAGGACGCTCCAACACCATGAATCTACGCATCGCACTTCCCAGATCGATTCCGATTTTCGGACCGATGCGCTGACACTTCACGTCGCTACGTCGCAGATGTTCGCAGGCTTAGGCCGTGCTGGATCTATTGCCGGCAAGTCCAACCGATATTCCGCTCATCTGCCGCCGATCGGTGTGTCAGCCTGGCGAAATCTTTGCGCCGCAGCAACAGCGGAACCAAATTCGGACACAGAGCCATGCCATGGCGAATCGCAGGTGAGGCGGTGATTCGCCTCGCCAGGACATGGGATTTGAGATCGAAATGAAGTTATCCGCGCTTGTTGCCGCCGGCTTTGTTGCCGCGGTCTTCGCATTGTCAGCCTCTGCCGCGCCGGCCTCCCCGCCTGAGACATTTCCCGGCGCCCCTGGCGTCATCACGCTTTCCGGCAAATGCGCCAAACTGGTCGTCGCAAAGTTCGACGCGACCAAGGGCTGCAAAAACGAGCTTGCCAGCGTCACGCTGGCCAACGGTTCGGTAACCTTCATCTTCACTTCAGATGGAAAGGCGCTCGGCTTCCAAGGCGATGGCAGCGGCATCAAGCCAGCCTCCAACGGCAATGCCCGCCTGCCGTTGAGCCTCGTCACAACGGGCGTCGGCAACAGGATGACCGGCCAGGTCAAGGTCGCCGGCTTCTGTACCTTCGGCAATCCCTATGGCGGCAAGCCGATCGCGATCGAATGCACCGCGGAAAGCAAGGACTCCTCCTTCACCGGCAGCTTCCGCACCGGCGGCAAGCTAGTGAAAAAGGGAAAATAGCTCCCGTCAGGCGGCGCACCATGCGCCGCCGGCCGTCCCCGGCTTGCGGGCTAGCCCTTCCTTGATCAGCTGCGCGCCGAAAGAGCGCCCGTCGCGCGAGACGATCCGCGGGGCGCCTGAGGGATCGGTCTTTCCAGCCGCATTCATGGTGAAGGGGCCGGCGTTCAGAAGCGCCAGCAGACGCAATTTGGCGGCAAAGGCTATCCTGCGTTCGTCGTCACAGCGGGCCTGGTGGGCCACCGGGCTTGCCATGTCGGCAATGACAATCTTTTCGCCTTTGTACCAGAAGACGCCGCCGTCGCCGACGCAGTTGATGTGAGCACCCTGACCACAATAGCCGAAGGCGGCCGTCCCGGTTTCCGAGGTCGCGGGAGAAGAAGCCGCCGGCGTGGCCTTTACCGGCTGAGCAGTCGGCGTGGGAATGGCCACCGGTGGCGACAGCTGCGCAGGCGGCGCCACTTTTGGCGCCGGCGCGGCAAGCGCCACCTGTTTCGGCGGCGAATCCTTTCTGACCGCGGGCTTCGTCTCCGCGATCTCCCGGATTGTCGCAGCCGGCTCTTTGGCGAGCATCGGCTTGATATTCTTCCAATTGTCATGGGCGGCGATGCCCGCGAATGCGGCAATACCGATCACCATCCAAGGCAGCAGTCCGCCACCGCCGCTTCGCGCCCTGCTCTTTCCTCTCGTCGGCGCCTTGCGGCGGCCGCGTGTCGCTGTCTTGGCCATCGTCCGAATCCCTTGAGGCCGGGATTATCGCCGCCTAATCCTTTCCGAAAGGTTGGCGCGGCGAAAGGATGATCATTCCTCCACCGCTCCTTCCCTCGAGCGGCCAGGTCCGATCGCAGGGCCCAGCGCAGAGGTCAAAACGCATAGCGGGCAAACGCCGAACAAATCCCAGGCTCAGACGTTAGCCAGCGAAGAATCCGACGTCCCTGAAGGAGAGCCCATGGATCTTATTATCGCCGATATGATACCGGCATCGCGTATCCACTATCCCGTCATCTTTGCCCGCCTGCTGGGCGCCGTTGTCTTCGGTGGCCTTATCGGCTTCGAACGAGAGGCGCGCGATCGCCCCGCAGGCTTCCGTACTCACATACTGATCAGCCTTGCCGCTGCCCTCTTCGCCATCATTTCGATCGAGGCCGTTCATATGCCGGGTTTCGTCGATGTCCAGCAGGTCCGCATCGATCCGCTGCGCGTCATCGAAGCGGTGACCGCAGGTGTCGCCTTCCTGGCCGCCGGCATGATCGTCTTTGCCAGAGGTCGCATTCACGGGCTCACAACAGGCGCAGGCATGTGGCTCTCCGGCGCAATCGGGCTCGCCATGGGCTTCGGTTATTGGCCGGTTGCCTTCTTCACGACGGTTGCCGCAATTTGCGTCCTCTTCGCCTTCGGCAAGCTGGAGCAGTGGCTCGGCTATAATTCCGGGCAACGTGTCGATGGGGATGAGCGTCGATAAGCAAAACGCCCGGCATCATGCCGGGCGCTCATGCTGAATAATTGTGTGCTGTCTATTCGGGGCGTGCGGCCGAAGCATCACCTTTCCCGACCGATGCCGGGTGAATCATGGATGCAGTGGGCTGTTTCTGATGCCTGCCGATATTGATGCGTTCGTCGGCCGCCTCACGGATTGCCTTCCATTCGTTTTCGTGCCGGATGAAGATATCGCGGGGCACAAAGTTCACGGTCATATTCTTCTCATCCTCAATTATTGTCGAAGTGCAAAAGGACAGCTTCATTTCTTGCTTTTGATGTCGGGACCGCCCTTAGACAGGTCGGCACCGGTGACATGGGCCGGCACATGAATGTCATGGATGACGCCGGGCGTTAGAGTCAGGTCGACATGATGCGGCGGCAGCACCTGCGCCTTCTGCATACGGTTCGGTCTCGCCCGCTTCATGCGGTCGGACGCTTCCGTGCGTTTGTCAGGGATATGGGTCGAAGTGTGCATCATCGGCCTCCTTTAAGCTCAACCAAGCTCTAACGGGCAGGGTGCCGGATGGTTCCCGAAAATTTGCCGATTTCCCTGTCGTGATTGGCCTTGACTGGTTTGGGAAGTTGATTACCTAGAGCCTATCCCGCAGCCTTCCAGACATCGGCTACGGGGGAACATTGGTGCCGGGCCCCTCTGGCGAGAGTTTTTACGGCGCTCTCGTGATGTCGGTACCGCCTGCAGCTCAGCCGGCGGATTTTTCATCGATGAAAAAGCTCACCATGCCTTATCCGCATGCCCATTGTGGTGTGCCGCGTTTTTCCCTCTTCACCCTCTCCAGGAATGTTTGTTGCCGCGGGGTGCGGCCATGAACCAGACCGGGACCGATAAATCCTCGCTCAGCTATTTCCGCTGGGCTTTCATCGTCACTGCCCTCGGCCTCGTTCTCGGCGCCGTGCTCGGATGGCAGACGACGGGCACGATCGGCGGCATGGCAACCGTCTTCTTCATCTGTGCCGTGCTTGCGGTGCTGGAGATTTCGCTCTCCTTCGACAATGCCATCGTCAATGCGAACAAGCTGAAGGAGATGACGCCGCTCTGGCAGAAACGATTCCTCACCTGGGGCATCATCATTGCCGTCTTCGGCATGCGCATTGTCTTTCCGCTGGCGATCGTCGCGATCGCGGCACGGATCGGCCCCTGGGACGCCCTGGTGCTCGCTGCCCGCCAGCCCGAGGAATATGCCCGCATCATGAACGATGCGCATCTGCCGATCGCGGCTTTTGGCGGCACCTTCCTGATGATGGTCGGCCTCAGCTACTTCTTCGACTATGAAAAGAAAATCCACTGGCTTCGCGGACTGGAAAAGGTGATGGCGCGCTCGGCTACCATCAGGGGCATCGAGATCGCCTTCGTGCTGGCGCTGATGCTTGTGTTCTCCTGGCTGATCGGCGGCGAGGAAGCCAGCGTCTTCGTCCATTGCGCCATCTACGGGCTGCTCACCTTCCTCGCGGTCGAGGTTGTCGGCGAGCTGCTCGATGCCTCGCAACAGACGATGAGCGCTGCCGCCAAGGGTGGCCTTGGCGCCTTCATCTATCTGGAGGTGCTGGACGCCAGCTTCTCCTTCGACGGCGTCATCGGCGCCTTCGCCTTAACGCAGAACCTTTTCGTCATCGCGATCGGCCTCGGCATCGGCGCCATGTATGTGCGCTCGATGACGATCATGCTGGTGGAGAAGGGAACGCTCGCCGAATATCGCTACCTCGAACACGGCGCCTTCTACGCCATCCTGATCCTCTCGGTGATCATGTATGCGCAGACCCTGGTGCACATTCCCGAGGTGATTACCGGCCTCGGCGGCGCGATCTTGATCGGCCTGTCGCTCTGGTCGTCCATTCGCCACAACCGGCGCGCACAGGTGGAAGATCACGCCGGCCGGCGGGAAGAACTGCACGCCTGACCTGGCATGACGATTTGAGGATCGCAACGCGTCTCGGCGTTGCGGCTGTCATTTGGACAAAAATAAAGCCCGCGACCATCCGGTTGCGGGCTATTTCATTCATGCATGCCTTTGAAAGGCTTACCGGATGACCTGACCGAAGGAGGCCGGGTCGATACCAAGTTCCTTGAGATCGCGGGCGCGCGGACGGCGGCCAGCTTCGACAGCGGCGCTCACGGCATTTGCGGCGCTCAGCGTAGCAAATGCACGGCCCAGGAAGCCGGCGCGGACTGAATTACGAATTGCGGACATTGTCCTTACCTCTTCCTCTACGATAGACCATCTATAGATGGCAGTACGCGGACCGATCCACAATGCACGTAAAATCACCTCAGCTATGCAAAAAGAAGAGGCCGGCGCATGTTTCCATGGCCGGCCTCGAGGCAGGGGTAAGGTTGTCTTTTTCTTCTAGTCTTCGTTTGCCGCCAACTGCGACAGCACCTGGCCCCTGCCGCGAATGCGCAGGATCAGCGGGATGAGGAAGGCGGCGGCCGCAACGATGAGAAGTCCTGCCGCGATCGGCGACATCACAAGCGTCGCGACGTCGCCCTGGCTGATCGCTAGCGCACGGCGCAGTTGCTGTTCAGCAAGGGGCCCGAGGATCAGGCCGACGACAGTGGGCGCAATCGGATAACCGAAGAGGCGCATTACGTAGCCGAGCAGGCCGAAGGCGAGCAGCATGCCGAGCTCGAAGACCGACGGATTGGCGCCGATCGTTCCGAGCGTTGCAAACAGCAGGATGCCCGCATAGAGCCACGGCCTTGGAATGGTCAGCAGCCGCACCCAAAGGCCGATCATCGGCAGGTTCAAGACCAGCAGCATCGCGTTGGCGATGAGCAGGCTCGCGATCAGGCCCCAGACAAGCTGCGGATTGGTGGCAAACAGCAACGGTCCGGGCTGCAGCCCGTATTGCTGGAAGCCGGCAAGCATGATCGCCGCCGTTGCCGTCGTCGGCAGGCCGAGCGTCAGCAGCGGCACCAGCGTGCCGGCCGCAGATGCGTTGTTCGCCGCCTCAGGGCCGGCCACGCCTTCGATGGCGCCGTGGCCGAACTCCTCGGGGTTCTTTGCCAGCCGCTTTTCGGTAGCGTAGGACAGGAAGGTGCCGATTTCGGCACCACCCGCCGGCATGGCGCCGATCGGAAAGCCAATCGCCGCGCCGCGCAGCCAGGCTTTCCAGGAGCGCGCCCAGTCCTGCGCGTTCATCCAGAGCGAGCCCTTGACGGCCTCGACCTTGTCCTCAAGCCGGTTGCCCTGTGCGGCAATATAGAGCGTCTCGCCGATCGCGAACATTGCCACCGCGAGCGTCGTCACCTCGATACCATCAAGCAGGTCTGGTATGCCGAAGGAAAGCCGCGCCTGCCCTGTCTGCTGATCGATGCCGACCATGGCGAGCGCAAAACCGATGAACAGCGAGGTCAGGCCCCGAAGGGCTGAATCGCCGAAGGCTGAGGAGACGGTGACAAAGGCGAGCACCATCAGCGCGAAATATTCACGCGGCCCGAAGACCAGCGCCAGCTTGACGATATAGGGCGCGATGAAGGCGAGCCCGAGCGTGGCGAGCAGGCCGGCCACGAAAGATCCGATTGCCGCCGTCGCCAGCGCCGGTCCGCCGCGCCCGGCGCGCGCCATCTTGTTGCCCTCGAGCGCCGTGACGATCGACGCACTTTCTCCCGGCGTGTTCAGCAGGATCGAGGTGGTCGAACCGCCATACATGCCGCCGTAATAGATGCCCGCGAACATGATCAGCGAACCGCCGGGGTCGAGCTTGTAGGTTGCGGGCAACAGCAGCGCCACGGTGAGTGCAGGTCCGATGCCGGGCAGCACGCCGACGGCGGTGCCGAGCGTCACGCCGACCAGCGCATAAACCAGGTTCATCGGCTGCATCGCAACCAAGATCCCCTGCCATAGGAATTCGAATGTGCTCATCTTGATATCCCAAGCGCGTTCCGGCCGTGCGTGACGCTATCCGGCGCTGCGCAATAGTCAAAAGTGCTGACGGCGCGCGCCGTCAGAAGAACAGGCGTTCGAGCGGACCGGCCGGCAGCGTCAGCTGCAGCAGCTGCGAGAAGATCGCCCAGACGACAAAGCTGAAGGCTATGCCAAACGGCAGCGAGATCCAGAGCTTGCGTTTGCCGAAGCCGCGTGCCGTGAGCGCAAACAGCAGGCCGGTCGCGATCGAGAAACCGGCGAGGCGCAGAAGCAGCATCTGTCCGACGAGACCCGCGATAATCCAGATGACGGGCGCCACTTCCTGCCGATCGCGTTCCGGAAACTCGCCACGCCAGGCTTCGGCGACGGTCCAGATCCCAAGACAGAAGAGGCCGAAGGCCACCACCTGGGGCATCGTGGCCGGGCCGATGCGGTCGTACTGCGCGATCGTCTTCAGATGGAGTGCATCCCAGGCCATCACGCCGGCGACGGCGAAGAGGAAAACGGCAATGGTGAACGCCGCCCAATCAGGGCGGCGCGTGGTTGCCGAGGAGGTGTTATCCCCGCTCATTGAACAAGTCCGATCTCTTTGAGAATGCCTTCAGTGGCGGCGACATCCTTTTCGAGCTGCGCCTTGAAGGCGTCGCCGGACAGATAGGTGTCGGCCCAGCCCTTGGTCTTCAGGATTTCCTGCCAGGCGGCGGAGCTGTGCAGTTTCTCGAAATCGGAAGTGATGGCCGCGACCTGCTCCGCCGACAGGCCGGGAGCAGCGGCAACCATACGCCAGTTCTGGATGCTGACATCGGTGCCTGCTTCCTTCAGCGTCGGGGCATCAACGCCATCAATGCGCTTGTCGCTCGATACGGCAAGAAGACGCAGCGTGCCCGCTTTCACCTGCGACGCAAACTCGCTGTAGCTCGACACGCCGGCCGTGACCTGGCCGCCGAGAATAGCGGCAAGCGCCTCGCCGCCGCCGGAAAAGGCGACATAGTTGATCTTGGTCGGGTCGACGCCGGACGCCTTGGCAATCAGGCCGACGGTGATGTGGTCGGTGCCGCCGGCCGAACCGCCGCCCCAGGAAACCGCTCCCGGATCCTTCTTCAGCGCGGCGACCAGATCGGCCATCGTCTTGATATCGGACGAGGCGGGAACGACGACGGCCTCATATTCGCCGGTCAGCCGGGCGATCGGCGTGACGTCCTTAAGCGTTACCGGCGACTTGTTGGTGAGGATGGCGCCGACCATGACATAGCCGCCGACGATCAGCGAGTTCGGATTGCCGGCCGCCTGGCTGCTGAACTGGGCAAGGCCGATAGTGCCGCCGGCGCCCGGAACGTTCTGGACCTGCACGTTGCCGGAGATCTTCTCCTGCTGCAGCGCAGTCTGCAGCGAACGGGCCGTCTGGTCCCAACCGCCGCCGGGAGCGGCCGGCGCGATGATGGTGTAGTCGGCCGCATAGGCCGGCAGCGCGATGGCGGCTGCAAGAATGGTTGCGATGAACGTATGCTTCACGATGTGTCCTCCGTGGGCGGCTGAGCGAACCGCCTGTTATTCTCGAGTGAATCGGGAGGGGTGGCCGGCCAGTGGACGCAGTTGTCCTGAATGACGAGCGGAATGCCTCCCAAGGCTTCAATTCTCCGCCTCCACGGAGAAGAAGTAGCCAAAGCCACCACAACAACCTGTCATCTAGCTGACATCGGCGAGATATCCAGAAGGGAAGGACACTTTTTTGCCGTAATTGGGCCGACAGCCCGCCGAGATGTAACAGTCATTGAGGTCATGAACGGCCGAAAGCTGGCCTTCTCACTGAGCCCGCAGAACCTCGTTCCAGTGCGCAATCAGCCGCGCACGCTTTACCTGGTCGAGATAGACCATCAGTCCGGGACTGACCGGCACCGGCCGAAGTTGGGCGCCGAGCAGCTCCTGCAGCGTATTGGCGGTATTCTCCCCCGCCACCTCCGGGCTGACGGCCGGAATCTGCAGCTCGCGCGCCATGATCGTCTGGCCCTCCTTCGACATGAAAAAGGCAAGGTAGCGGCGCCCGAGTTCCGGCTCGGCTGCAGCCTGCGGCACCAGGCCGATGCGCGACATCACCACCGTATAGTCCTTCGGCAGCACGATGCCGACGTCGGGGTGCCGCGAAGCCCAGTCAGCGGCGTAGGAACCGAGAATATTATAGCCGAGCACGAAACGCCCGTCGGCAACGCGTTCGAGAATCGCTGAGCTCGTCGAGTATAGCTTGACGCCGGCCGCGCCCATCGCTCCGATAACCGACCAGATGTCGCCGAACTGCTCCTGGTCGCGCGCCATGAAGAGAAAGCCGACACCGGAGCGCTCGATATCGTAAGTGCTGATCCGGCCGTAGACTGCGTTGCCCTTGCGTTTCAGATAACCGACGAATTCCGCCCGCGAACTCGGCACCGGCTCATGCGCAAAGCTTGGCTTGTGATAGACAAAGACAGCCGGCTCGAAGGTGAGCGCGTAGGCGGTATTGCGCCAGTTCGCCCATTTCGGCCAGGCGGCGCTCATCGGCAGATTGCTGACTTGCGCATAGCCGTCATTGGAAAGCTTCACCTGCAGGTCCATCGCCGATGAAAAGGCAAAATCGGCCGTTTTGCCACCAGCATCCGTTTCCCTGACGATCCGGTCGTAGATCTCCCCAGTCAGCATATCCTCATATCTGACCGCGACATCAGGATTGGCTTCCTGGAAACCGCCTATCATCGGCTGTGCCAAGGGTTCGTCGAGCGAAGAATAGACCGTCAGCACCGGTGCGGCTGTGTTCCCCGACTTCGCCGGATAGAAGGTCTGATCGGCCAGGACGCCACCCGGCCAGAACGCCAGCAGCAAGATGAAAATTCTCCTCATACCGCAACAATGCCCGAGCATGGGGGGAGGAGCAAGGGCGCAGGATATGAACAGCGGCCGCGCGCGGAATTGTCCGGCGAATAACAAGTATTGGTTTGGAGCAACAACAGCGTAGCTGCGGGCCTGGCGACGACTTTAATCATAAATGATTATGGCTTTCACATCATCCTTCGCTCGTTTAGAGTATTGATGAAGTTTGGCGACGATATAGGGTGCGCTGCCGCGTCAAAACGTCGAATCCCGCCCGAATTTTCTTGTTCGGGGGACGACTCTGCGCGACAAAAACTCTATAAAAAACTAGATCACTCTGGAGATCCATGGGAGGGGTCATGGAACGACGACTGAGCGCTATTCTCGCTGCGGATGTCGTCGGCTACAGCCGACTGATGGGCATTGATGAGTCGGGCACCTTGCAGGCGCTGAACCGCCATCGCTGCGAGCTGGTCGACGTTCGTATTTCGGAATACAAGGGCCGAATCGTCAAACTCACCGGCGATGGCATCCTTGCCGAATTCCAGAGCGTGGTGAATGCCGTCGCCTGCGCCGCAGAAATACAGCGCAGCATGTCGGCCCGCAACGAGAACGTGCCGAAGGATGAGCGCGTTGAATTCCGCATTGGCATCAATCTCGGCGATGTCGTCGTCGAAAATGGCGACATATTCGGCGACGGCGTCAATCTTGCAGCAAGGCTTGAGCGCATCGCAGCACCGGGCGGCATCGCCGTGTCGGCCTCGGTGCGCGACCAGGTCGGCTCGCGCCTCAATCTCGGCTTCGAATTCATCGGCGAGCACACGCTGAAGAATATCAGGCAGCCCGTTCAGGTCTACACCGTCACCTTGGCGCCGCCCTCCTCCGCCAAGCTGGTCGCTGAGAACCGCAACACCTGCTTCATCGCCGTACTGCCCTTCACAAACATGAGCGGCGATGCCGATCAGGATTATTTCTCCGACGGCATCACCGAAGACATCATCACCGATCTCTCGAAGATCTCGAGCCTGCATGTCGTGCCGCGCAACACCATCTTTACCTATAAGGGCATATCGGTGAAGTTGAAGCGGCTCGCCCAGGAACTCGGCGTGCGCTATGTGCTCGAAGGAAGTGTGCGCATCTTCGACAAGCGCGTGCGCATCTCCGGTCAGTTGATCGACACCGCCAATGGCGACCATCTTTGGGCCGAGCGTTACGACCGTGATCTCACCGACATCTTTGCCATTCAGGACGAGATCACCCAGGCGATCGTCAGTCAGCTGAAGGTGCGCCTGCTGCCGGAGGAAAAGAAGGCGATTGCCAGCGAACCGACCGCCAATGTCGAGGCCTACACCTACTATCTCAGAGGCCGTCAGCTCTCCCACACCTGGACGAAATCCTACCTGCATCTCGCGAGGCGCATGTTCTGCAAGGCTGTGGAGCTCGACCCCGATTATGCCCGCGCCTATGCCGGCATTGCCGATTGCGACGCGGCGATCCGTGACTGGGCGCCCGACGATGTGCCGCTGAGGCGCATCCTCGACATGAGCGCCCGCGCCCTTCAGCTTGATCCCGATCTTCCCGAGGCCCATGCCTCGCATGGCTTGGCCCTGCATCAGAGCGGCTACGACGATCGGGCGGCGGCCGCTTTCGAACGCGCCCTCACGCTCGACCCGAATCTGTTCGAGGCGAATTTCCATTATGCCCGGTTCTTCTTCATGCACGGAAACTTTGCCGAATCCGTCCAATATTTCACCCGTGCTGCCGAAATCCGCCATGACGACTACGTCTCGCCGATCCATCTGATGTCCGCCTACCGTTCGCTAGGCCGTCCGGTGGATACGGAAAACTGGGCGCGCCTCGGCCTGCTGCGCGCCGAACGCGCGCTCAATCTCAATCCGGAGAACTCCGGCCCGGCCCATCGCGGCGCGCTGGCGCTTGCCCATCTGGGCGATGCGACACGGGCGCGCGACTGGGCCGCCCGCGCGATCGCCATCGATCCCGACGACATTGTCGCCCAGTATAATCTTGCCTGCGTCTATTCCGTCCTCGGCGACGCCGACCGAGCGATCGACCTGCTGGAGAAGCTTCTGCCGCACAGCTCCGTCTATCACATCAAATGGTTCAACAATGATTCCGATCTCGACAACATCCGCGACGATCCCCGCTTCCGGAAACTGTTGGCCATCGCGATGACGGAACGTGAACGGATCGAGAGGACCGGGAGCTGAAATCTCTTCCCAGCTATTCACCGAATTTGAAAATCGCTATGACATCGCTGCGCCACCTCTGTAATCTCCTTAGAAAACAGAGGGAACATCCGTGCGCATTTTGCTCACAGAAGACAATATAGCGCTGGCCGACGGTCTGTCGGCGATCCTGCGCGGCACCGGCCATGCCGTCGACGTCGTCCATGACGGCGCATCCGCCAATGCGGTCATCGCGGCGGAGAATTTCGATCTCGTGATCCTCGACCTCAACCTGCCCGAAATGGACGGGCTGGATGTGCTGCGCGCTATGCGCGCCCGGCAGAACCAGGCGGCCGTCCTGATCCTGACGGCGCGCGGCACACCGGAAGAACGGGTGAAGGGTCTCGATCTCGGCGCCGACGATTATCTGATCAAACCGTTCGACATTGCCGAATTCGAGGCGCGCGTGCGCGTGCTGCTGCGCCGCCAGGCCGGGCTGCGTTCGGCGACCGTCGGCTTCGGCGGCATTTCTTTCGACCTCAATTCCCGCACCTTTTCATCAGGCGACACTCCTCTTGATATTCCCGCCCGCGAACTTGGCTTACTCGAAATCCTGTTCATGCGGGCCGGCAAGGTCGTGGCCAAGGAGGCGATCATCCAGTCGCTGACAGCCTTCGACGACGACATTTCCGCAAACGCAATCGAGCAATATGTCAGCCGGTTGAGAAAGCGCCTCTCGCCGTACGGCCTGACGGTCAAGACCGCCCGCGGCATCGGCTACTATCTCGACAAGCTGCCCGAGGTCTCATGAAAGCCGCCTACTCCCTCAGGCGCCGGCTGCTCTTCTGGCTGCTCATCTCTACCGCCGTCATCGGCACGATGGCGCTCGCCGATACTTATCGCGAGGCTGTCCAGACCTCGAATATCGTCTCCGACCGCGTGCTCGCCGGCTCTGCTCTCGCAATTGCCGAGCGCGTTGTCGTCGCCGAAGACGGCACATTGCAGGTCGATATTCCTTATGTCGCCCTCGAAATGTTGACCTCGGCGGCGCAGGACCGCGTCTTCTACCGCGTCGACGGCCCTCCGGGTCAATTCATCACCGGCTATCAATCCCTGCCGGTCCTCAACAAGACGCCCGGCGATGCGGCAGCCTTTGCCGACGACAGTTTTCGCGGCGAGCCGATCCGCATCGCCACCCTCGAGCGCTCGGCCTCGACGGGCATCCGCTCCGTGCCCTTCGTCGTGACCGTCGCCGAAACAACCATCGCCCGCCGGCAATTGACGCAGGCGATCCTCGTGCGCTCGGCGCTGCGTCTCGCCCTCATGATCTTGGGCGCGGCGGTCATCGTCTGGATATCGGTCACGGTGGCGCTCCGCCCGCTCTACAAGCTCGGCGACGCCATCGGTGAACGCAGTCCTGACGATCTGCATCCGATCGAACAAACCGTGCCGAGCGAGGTCGAGCCGCTGGTCGATACCGTGAACTCTTTCATGGTCCGCCTGCAGTCGGCCCTGGATGCGTTGCGCAATTTCACCGGCAATGCCAGCCATCAGCTGCGCACGCCGCTGGCGATCATCCGCACCCAGCTTGCCCTGTCGGCCCGCGCCGGCACACTTGATGAAGCCCAGGCGGCGGCGCTGAAGGGAGACCAGGCCGTGGCGCATGCCGAGCGCATCCTTGCCCAGCTTCTTCTGATGGCGAAGATCGACGCCGCCACGGCCAAGGAGGCGCTGACCGCCTCCGCCATCGACCTTGCGGCAATCGCCCAGGATATTACCGGCGAGCAGATCCCGGCAGCAGCCGTCGCCGGCATCGATCTCGGCTTCGAGGGCGAAAGCCCGGCTATGATCCGCGCCGAGCCGCTGCTGATCGGCGAGATGCTGCGCAACCTCGCCGGCAATGCCATAGCCTATGCCGGCAAGGGGGCGGAGGTCACCGTCCGCATCATCGCAGCCGCCGACACGGTTCGTCTCGAAGTCGAGGACAATGGTCCCGGCATTCCGCGCGAGAAGCTGGAGGCGGTCCGCCGGCGCTTTTCGCGCGGCAATGATTCCGGTGCGCCCGGCGCCGGCCTCGGCCTGCCGATCGTCGAAGAAATCGCCAATCTTTTCAACGCCGCCCTGACGCTGGAGCCGGGCGCAGGCGGCAAGGGTCTGAAGGCGGCGGTCACCTTCGCCAAGGCGGCGTAAAAGCCACCGGTTCCTCGGCCTTCCGCCCTTGCTTTCTTTCGCTGCATTGCACACACTGGCTTCGGGAACAGCAAGCCGCACGACGATGCGCGCCGGATAAAAAGAGAAATATGTCGATCAAAGCCAGCATCTATCACCTGACGCATTATACCTATGACAAACCGGTCCGCCTCGGCCCACAGATCATCCGGTTGAAACCGGCCCCGCATTCGAAGACGCGGGTGCTCAGCCACTCGCTGAAGGTCACGCCGTCCAACCACTTCGTCAATCTGCAGCAGGATCCCTACGGCAATTATCTCGCGCGCTACGTCTTCCCGGATCCGGTGACGGAGTTCAAGATCGAGGTCGACCTCGTTGCCGATATGACGGTCTACAACCCCTTCGACTTTTTCGTCGAAGAGGAGGCGACCAAATGGCCCTTCGATTATCCTGAAACGATGCGCGAAGATCTGTCGATCTACATGACGCCGGAACCGGCTGGCCCGCGCCTGAAGGCCTTGCTGCCGACGCTCGACTGGTCGCCCGGCCAGCCGACGATCGATATGGTCGTCAGCCTGAATGCGCGCCTGCAGCGGCAGATCGGCTATGTCATCCGCATGGAGGCCGGCGTGCAGACGCCGGAAGAGACGCTCGAAAGCGCCACCGGCTCCTGCCGCGACACCAGCTGGCTGCTCGTCCAGATCCTTCGCCATCTCGGCCTTGCCGCCCGTTTCGTCTCGGGCTACCTAATCCAGCTGACGCCGGATCTGAAGGCGCTTGACGGCCCCTCCGGCACCGAAGTCGATTTCACCGACCTGCATGCCTGGGCCGAGGTCTATCTGCCCGGCGCCGGCTGGGTCGGCCTCGACCCCACATCGGGATTGCTGACCGGAGAAAGCCACATCCCGCTGGCTGCCACGCCGCATTACCGCAACGCCGCTCCGATCTCCGGCGGTTATTTCGGCGAAGCGGAGACCGAATTCGCCTTCGACATGAAGGTGTCCCGCGTCGCCGAACATCCGCGCATCACCAAACCCTTCTCCGATGAAAGCTGGAACGAGCTCAACGAACTCGGCGAGAGGGTCGACCGTGTCTTTGAGGCGGAAGACGTTCGGCTGACCATGGGCGGCGAGCCGACCTTCGTCTCGATTGACGATTTCCAGTCGGCCGAATGGAACACCGAAGCCGTCGGCCCGACCAAGCGCGAAAAAGCCGACACGCTCATCCGCCGGCTTCGCAGCCGTTTTGCTCCGAACGGCTTCCTGCATTACGGTCAGGGCAAATGGTATCCGGGCGAGAGCCTGCCGCGCTGGACCTTCTCGCTCTATTGGCGCAAGGACGGCTTGCCGATCTGGTCCAACGACGATCTCGTCGCCACCGAGGGGCGCGATTACCAGGTAACGGAGGATGATGCCGGCCGCCTTTTGACAGCAATCGCCGGCGAGCTCGACCTGCCGCCCGATTACGTCGTGCCAGCCTTCGAGGACCCCGCCGAATGGCTCGTCAAGGAAGCGAGCCTGCCGGAAAATGTCGATCCGTCGAATTCCAAGCTCGAAGATGCCGAGGCGCGCAGCCGCATCGCCCGCGTATTCGATCGTGGATTGACGCGCCCGACGGGCTATGTGCTGCCTGTCCAGGCGTGGAATGCGCGTGCCAGCGGCCGCGCCTGGACGAGCGAGAAATGGTCGACTCGGCGCGGCCGCATCTTCCTCGTACCGGGCGACAGTCCGGTCGGCTACCGGCTGCCACTCGGCTCGCTCGCCTATATCCCGCCCTCGCAATATCCCTACATCAATCCGCTCGATCCTTTCGTGGAGCGGCCCGAGCTGCCGGATTTCGGGCAGGATGAGGGGCGCCCGCTTCAGGCAGCACACTTCCAGCCCTTCACCGGTCAGCAGCCGAGCGCACCTCAGTCGATCGGCGAAATCGGCGGCCATGTTCGCACCGCTCTTTCCATCGAGCCGCGTGACGGCCGGCTCTGCGTCTTCATGCCGCCAACGGAAACGCTCGAAGATTATCTCGATCTCATCGCCTCGACCGAACGAGCGGCGGCCGCCTTGGGCCTCGCCGTTCACATCGAGGGATATCCGCCGCCGCAGGACGAGCGCATCAACGTCATCCGCGTCGCTCCGGATCCCGGCGTCATCGAGGTCAACATCCATCCGTCCTCGACATGGAAAGAGACGGTCGACGTCACCACAGCTATTTACGAGGAAGCCCGCCAGAGCCGTCTCGGCGCCGACAAGTTCATGATCGACGGCCGCCACACCGGCACCGGCGGCGGTAACCATGTCGTCGTCGGCGGCAGCAATCCGAATAACAGCCCTTTCCTGCGCCGTCCGGATCTGCTGAAGAGCCTCGTGCTGCACTGGCAACGCCATCCGTCGCTATCCTACCTCTTTTCGGGCCTCTTCATCGGCCCGACCAGCCAGGCGCCGCGCATCGACGAAGCCCGTCACGACAGCCTCTACGAACTGGAAATCGCACTGGCGCAGATCCCGGCCCCCGGCCGCGGCCTGCAGCCCCTCCCCTGGCTCGTCGATCGCCTGTTCCGCAATCTGCTGATCGACGTGACCGGCAATACGCATCGCGCCGAGATCTGCATTGACAAGCTCTTCTCGCCCGACGGCCCGACAGGTCGCCTCGGCCTGGTGGAATTCCGTGGCTTCGAGATGCCGCCGAATGCCCGCATGTCGCTTGCCCAGCAACTGCTGGTGCGTGCTCTGATCGCCCGCTTCTGGATGAACCCGGCTGACGGCAAGTTCGTGCGATGGGGAACCTCCCTGCACGACCGCTTCATGCTGCCGCATTATGTCTGGGCCGACTTCCTCGACGTATTGACGGACCTGCGCGAAAATGGCTTCGATCTCAGTCCGGAATGGTTCAAGGCCCAGCTCGAATTCCGCTTCCCCTTCTGCGGCGAGGTCGAATATGAAGGATCGAAGCTGGAACTGCGCCAGGCGCTGGAACCCTGGCATGTCATGGGCGAGCAAGGCGCGATCGGCGGCACGGTGCGCTATGTCGATTCCTCCGTCGAGCGCCTGCAGGTGCGGTTCGAAACCAGCAATACCGCTCGCTACACCGTCACCTGCAACGGCCGCGTCCTGCCGCTGACCCCGACCGGGACTTCGGGCGTATCGGTCGCCGGCGTCCGCTACAAGGCATGGCAGCCGGCCTCCGGCCTCCATCCCGTCCTGCCGATCAACACACCTTTGACTTTTGACATTTATGATACATGGTCGAAGCGTTCGATCGGCGGCTGCATCTATCATGTTGCCCATCCGGGCGGCCGGACCTATGACACCTTCCCGGTCAACGGCAACGAGGCGGAAGCACGGCGGCTCGCCCGGTTCGAGCCGTGGGGGCATACGGCGGGCGGCTATATCCCGCGCGCCGAGACGGGTTCGCCGGAATTCCCGCTGACGCTGGATCTGAGGCGGCCCGCCGGCATTTGAGGCCTGGGTAGAGGCCAGGGGGTAAGGCTTGGGTTTTGATGGGTAAGAGACCGGCAGTGGAGCGCAGGGAAGAGGTTGAGAGCAGCATCGGCAAGGATGCGGCCTTCGCCTATGCGCCGCTTCCCGGCACAGCAGACGAAATGGTGGACAATAAAGGCGTGGTCCGCCCCGTCTGGCAGCGTTTCCTTTCGCATCTCGGCGCAATGCCGGAAAAAGATCTCGCGGAGCGTTTCGCCCGTGCCGACCGCTACCTCAGAGATGCTGGCGTCTTCTACCGCGCCTATGGCAGCAAGGGAACCGGCGAACGCGCTTGGCCGATCTCGCATATTCCGGTGCTGATCGACGAGCGCGAGTGGCAGGCGCTGTCGGCCGGCCTCGTCCAGCGCGCCGACCTCCTGGAGGCGATCGTCGCCGATATCTACGGCGAGAACAAGCTGGTGGAGGAAGGATTCTTGCCGCCGGCGCTGATCGCCGCCAATCCTGAATTTCAGCGCCCGCTGGCCGGCATCCGGCCGGCATCCGGCTACTATCTGCACTTCTGCGCCTTCGAGATCGGCCGCGGGCCTGACGGCAATTGGTGGGTGCTGGCAGACCGCACCCAGGCTCCCTCGGGCGCCGGCTTTGCCCTGGAGAACCGCGTCGCGACGACCCGGGCCTTCTCGGATATCTACGCTGAAACTCCGGTCCACCGCCTCGCCTCCTTCTTCGGCGCCTTCCGCGATGCGCTGCAGGGCATGAAACATTCGGGCGACGACCGCATTGCCGTCCTGACGCCGGGCCCTGCCAACGAGACCTATTACGAACACGCCTACATCGCCCGCTATCTAGGCTTAATGCTGCTCGAGGGCGAAGATCTCGCCGTCGTCAAGGGCCGTGTCATGGTGCGTACCGTCGCCGGCCTGAAGCCGATCGGCGTGCTCTGGCGCCGCCTCGATTCGGCCTTTGCCGACCCGCTGGAGCTGAACCAGAATTCGCATATCGGCACGCCCGGCTTGGTGGAAGCGCTGCGCGCCGAGAGCGTCACCATTGTCAACGCGCTCGGAACCGGGATTCTCGAAACCCGGGCGCTCCTGGCCTTCATGCCGACCATCTGCCGCCATCTGCTGGGGCAGGATCTGAAACTGCCTTCGATCGCCACATGGTGGTGCGGGCAGAAGGAAGAGCGCGAGCATGTTGCCAAGCACATAGAGAAAATGGTGATCGGCCCGGCCTATTCCCGCGCCCCCTTCTTTGATGACAATGGCGAATCCGTCCTCGGCTCGTCGCTGCGGACGACGGCCAAGGATTCCATCGCCGACTGGCTGAATTCGGACGGCCCGAAACTCGTCGGCCAGGAGGTCGTCACGCTGTCCACGACGCCGGCCTGGGTGGATGGCAAGCTCGTGCCGCGGCCGATGTCGCTGCGCGTTTTCGCCGCCCGGACGGCAAATGGCTGGCAGATCATGCCCGGCGGCTTTGCTCGCATCGGTTCCGGCGCCGACGTCGCGGCGATCGCCATGCAGTCCGGCGGAGCGGCGGCCGATGTCTGGATCGTCAGCGATAAGCCGGTCGAGCGCCACACGCTGCTGCCGGCGGAGGGCAGCTTCACCCGCAACATGCCGGGCAGTCTCCCGAGCCGGGCGGCCGACAACCTGTTCTGGCTCGGCCGCTATATCGAACGTGCCGAAGGAGCGCTGCGCATCCTGCGCGCCTGGCATTCCCGTTTTGCCGAAGCCGCCGATCCAAGCCAGCCGCTGCTCGCCGACGTCTCCGCCTATCTCGCAGCCGTCGATATCGATACGGCTGAGGCCGTGCCCGAAACGCTCCTGCGCAACATCGACAGCGCCGTCTATTCGGCAAGCAACATCCGCGACCGCTTCTCGCCCGACGGATGGCTGGCGCTCAACGATCTTGCCAAGACAGCCCGCCGCTTCCGCGTCACCGTCGCCGCCGGCGACGATGCCAGCCATGCGATGACGATCCTCCTGCGCAAGCTCGCGGGCTTTGCCGGTCTCGTGCACGAAAACATGTACCGCTTTACCGGCTGGCGTTTCCTCTCGCTCGGCCGTTATATCGAGCGCGGCCTGCACATGACGCGCCTGCTCGGCCACATGTCTGGCCCGGAAGCGCCCGACGGCGCCCTCGACATGCTGCTGGAGATCGGCGACAGCGTCATGACCCATCGCCGCCGCTACAACGTCAACACGGCGCGGTTGACCGTCACCGACTTGCTGGCGCTCGATCCCCTCAATCCGCGCTCGGTCCTCTTCCAGGTCAACGAGATCCATCATGAGGTCGAGCAATTGCCGAATGCGCTGATTAACGGCCAGATGTCGCCCTTCTATCGCGAGGCGATGCGGCTTCATTCCGGTCTGGCGGTGATGACGCCGGAGGGCATGGGGGTCGAGGTCTACCAGCGGCTCGAGCGCGAATTGGAGCAGCTTTCCGATCTGCTCGCCCAGACCTATCTCGGGTGACGGCGGTGCTTTACGATCTTTCGCTCCGCATGGGTTACAGCTACGACGTGCCGGCCTCCGGCGCTCGGCATATCATGCGACTGATGCCGCTGTCGCTGACCAACCGGCAACGCCTGGTCGCCGGCTCGATCACCATCTCGCCGACGCCGGACGAGCAGTCGCATTTCGTTGATTTCTTTCAACATCCCGCCACCTCCTTCATGCTGCGGGCGCCGCACGAGGCGCTCGACATCCGCATGCAAGCTCGTGTGCAGGTCGAAAGCCAGCTGATTTCCGCGGATTTCTCGCCGCTGCTTGCCGACCTGCCGGAGGAAATCTCAGGCGTCTGGTCGCTGACGCCGGATTCGCCGCACCACTTCCTCGGCAACAGCCCGCGTCTGACGCAAGCGCGCGAGATTGGCGACTATGCACGAAGCTGCGTTACGCCACAGCTGACCGTTATGCAGATCGCGCACGCGCTCTGCGCCCGCATCAACAAGGATTTCACCTACGATCCCGACGCGACGACGGTGGACACGACCTCGCTTGAGGCGTTCAGGCTGAAGCGCGGCGTCTGTCAGGATTTCACCCACATCATGATTCTCGCGCTCAGAAGCCTCGGCATTCCGGCCGGCTACGTCTCCGGTTTCCTGCGCACCATTCCGCCCCCCGGCAAGGAAAGGCTGGAAGGGGCGGACGCGATGCATGCGTGGGTGCGGATCTGGTGCGGCGAGACGATCGGCTGGATCGAGCTCGACCCGACCAACAACATCCCTGCCGGCATGGACCACATCGTCGTCGCCTACGGCCGCGACTATTCCGACGTCGTTCCCGTGATCGGCGTGTTGAAAAGTTACGGCAGCCAGCGCGCCGCGCAAGCAGTCGACGTAGTCCCGCTGAAATAATCCCAAAACTGGAAAAATCCGCCGATTCGTTAAAATTCTATTGACGCCGTAAGGATGGCGTAAAGAAGCCGCGTGCGTAAATCACCTCACAGGGTTTCCAGTTGGGTGAACATGATGCGCACCTCCTTTATGCGTCCCTGCCTGCGTCGCATGTTCAGCGATCGAGGCGGTAATTTTGGAATTATGACGGCGATCATGGCGCCGGTTCTTCTCGGCGCCGCCGGCATGGCGATCCAGGTCGGTGATATGTTGCTCGCGAAACAGCAGTTGCAGGAAGCAGCCGATTCGGCGGCACTTGCAACCGCCACCGCTCTGGCGAATGGGACGATCCAAACCTCTGAGGCCGAAGCCTTTGCACGAAATTTCGTTGCCGGGCAAATGGCGAATTACGTGCAGGGCGGCGTCGATATCAAGAGCGCGACTGGTGTCACCGTGCAGACCAGCACATCCGGCAGTTCGACATCCTATCAGGTGACGGTTTCGCCGAGCTACGACCTCGCGGTCAATCCGCTCATGCAGGCGGTAGGCTTCAGCACGCAGCGTCTTTCAACCTCCGGGACGACCGTCGGCGGTCATTCGCAAAGCCAGGGCTCGATTTCCATGTATCTCGCGCTCGATAAGTCAGGGTCGATGGGCGAGGATACCGCTACCGTCAACAAAGAGAAACCAACGGAGAGCTACAGCTACAGCTGCAATCCGCACTATAATAAGAACGGCAAGCTGGTTTACGACACCTGCACCGGCACCCGTACGAACTATTATACCAAGATACAGGCGCTGAAGATTGCTGCCGGCAATCTCTTCGGCCAGCTGAACAGCGCCGATCCTAATGCGCAGTACGTGCGCACCGGCGCGGTATCTTACGATATCGTCCAGTACTCACCCAGCAATCTCGCCTGGGGTACTGCCGGTGTCACAAGTTATGTCAATGCGCTTCAGGCGAATGGCGGCACGAATTCAAGTGGCGCGATGAACACGGCTTACACATCGTTGACAGCAAAGAACGCCGCCGGGAACGACGCCGAGGACTCCGCCCACAAGTTGAAAACCGGGCAAATACCCAAAAAATACATAGTCTTCATGACAGACGGCGATAACAACAACGATAGCAGTGGCGGCCGCTCTTACGACACTTTGACAAAAGCAACATGTGACACCGCCAAGTCCAAGGGCCTAGAAATCTATACGATCGCCTTCATGGCGCCGCCGGGCGGGCAGGCGCTGCTGCAGTATTGCGCCTCCGATGCTGCCCATTATTTCCAGGCGGAGCAAATGGAAGACCTCCTAGCCGCGTTCAAAGCGATTGGAGCGAAGGCCTCGGCACAGGTCACGCGCCTGACGAACTGAGCGACCACGGCAAAAAGCCGAACAACAAGCCGCGCCGGAACAAGCCGGGGCGGCTTTTCGTTCCTGCTGCCCGCTATCAGATCGGGAAAGGCGATTGAAACCAACCCTCCCCAGCCGTGCGAATATGAGCTTTTCGCAAATTCTTCGTTTGCCCAAATCCTTTGTTGCAAGTGCTTCCTAACGATGCATAAACTGTCGCAAGCTCAGGCGACAAATCGATTAAATCAGGCATAACGTCCTGAAACAAAATTAAAATTGGCGAGATCTGACCATGAACACCGTTTCCAAGCCGGTTATCCCCTCTCCCGCTCCCCGCAGCTCAAGGCCGGAAATTCTCGCTGAAGAAATCATCGAACGTCTGACCTACCGCATCGGCAAGGACGCCAAAGTGGCAAAGCCGCATGACTGGCTGACGGCGACGATCCTGGTGGTGCGCGACCGCATCATCGACAAGTGGATGGCCTCCACGCGTGAGGTCTATGCGACCGGAGCCAAGCGCGTCTATTATCTTTCTCTCGAGTTCCTGATCGGCCGCCTCATGCGCGATGCCGTCTCCAACCTCGGGCTGATGGAGCAAGTGCGCGATGCTCTCGCCTCGCTCGGCGTCGACGTCAACGTCATCGCCGGCCTGGAGCCGGATGCCGCGCTTGGCAACGGCGGCCTCGGTCGCCTCGCCGCCTGTTTCATGGAGAGCATGGCGACGGTCGACGTTCCGGCCTATGGCTACGGCATTCGTTATGTCCACGGCCTTTTCCGCCAGCAGCTGGCCGACGGCTGGCAGGTGGAACTGCCCGAGAACTGGCTCGCCCATGGTAATCCCTGGGAGTTCGAACGTCGCGAGAGCGCCTATGAAATCGGCTTCGGCGGCTCTGTCGAATTCATCACCACTCATGACGATCAACCACGTTACGTCTGGAAACCGGCCGAACGCGTCATCGCCGCCGCTTTCGATACGCCGGTCGTCGGCTGGCGGGGAAAACGCGTCAACACGCTGCGCCTCTGGTCGGCGCAGCCGATCGATCCGATCCTGCTCGATGCCTTCAACGCCGGCGACCACATCGGAGCGCTGCGCGAGAGCAACAAGGCCGAAAGCCTGACGCGCGTACTCTATCCCGCCGACGCAACCCCCGCCGGTCAGGAATTGCGGCTGCGCCAGGAATTCTTCTTCTCCTCGGCCTCGCTGCAGGACATCCTGCGCCGCCATCTGCAGCAATATGACGATTTTACCTCGCTGCCCGACAAGGTGGCGATCCAGCTGAACGACACCCATCCGGCCGTCTCCGTCGCCGAACTCGTGCGTCTGCTCTCCGACGTGCATGGACTCGACTTCGAACAGGCCTGGGACATCACCCGCCGCACCTTCTCCTATACCAACCACACGCTTCTGCCCGAAGCGCTGGAAAGCTGGCCCGTTCCGCTCTTCGAGCGCCTGCTGCCGCGCCACATGCAGATCGTCTACGCGATCAACGCCAAGATCCTGCTCGAAGCCCGCAAGGGCAAGAACTTCTCCGACAGTGAAATCCGTTCGATCTCGCTGATCGAGGAAAGCGGCGACCGCCGCGTGCGCATGGGTAATCTCGCCTTCATTGGCTCGCATTCGATCAACGGCGTCTCGGCGCTGCACACCGAGCTGATGAAGGTCACGGTCTTTGCCGACCTGCATAAGCTTTATCCCGACCGCATCAACAACAAGACCAACGGCATCACGCCGCGCCGCTGGCTGCAGCAGTGCAATCCCGGCCTCACCGGGCTGATCCGCGAGGCGATCGGCGACGAATTCCTCGATGATGCGGAAAAGCTGCGCCCGCTTGAGGCGCATGCTTCCGATCCGAGCTTTCAGCAGAAGTTCGCCGCGGTGAAGCGCGCCAACAAGGTGGCCCTTTCCAACCTTGTCGCCAGCCGCATGGGGGTGAAGCTCGATCCCTCGGCGATGTTCGACATCCAGATCAAACGCATCCACGAATACAAACGCCAGCTTCTGAATATCATCGAAGCGGTTGCCCTCTACGATCAGATCCGCTCGCATCCCGAACTCGATTGGGTGCCGCGCGTGAAACTCTTCGCCGGCAAGGCGGCGCCGAGCTACTACAACGCCAAGCTGATCATCAAACTGATCAACGACGTCGCCCGCACGATCAACAATGATCCGGCGGTGCGCGGGCTGCTGAAAGTCGTTTTCGTGCCAAACTACAATGTCTCGCTCGCCGAGGTCATGGTTCCGGCCGCCGACCTTTCCGAGCAGATCTCGACCGCCGGCATGGAAGCCTCAGGGACCGGCAACATGAAGTTCGGCCTCAACGGAGCGCTGACGATCGGCACGCTCGATGGCGCCAATGTCGAAATGCGCGACAATGTCGGCGAAGATAATATCGTCATCTTCGGCCTCAGGGCGGATGAGGTCGCCAAAGTCCGCAGCGATGGTCACAATCCGCGCGCCATCATCGAGGGGTCCCGCGAACTCTCCCAGGCTCTCTCAGCCATCGGCTCCGGCGTCTTCTCGCCCGATGACCGCAATCGCTACGCCGCGCTGATCGATGGCATCTATTCGCATGACTGGTTCATGGTCGCCGCAGATTTCGACGCTTATGCCCAGGCCCAGCGTGACGTCGATCAGATCTGGACCAACCAGTCCGCCTGGTACACGAAGACGATCAACAATACGGCACGGATGGGCTGGTTCTCCTCCGACCGCACGATCAGGCAATATGCAGACGAAATCTGGAGAGCCGGATGAAAACGCCGAAAACGCTCCCTGAAGTAAAGCTTTCCTGGGAAATTTCGGCAGATGAAATCACGGCTATCCTTGCTGGCTCGCATTCCAATCCCTTTGCCGTCCTAGGTGCGCATCAGGCCGGCGACGCTTTTGTCGCCCGGTGCTTCATCCCGGGTGCCGATGAAGTGACCGCCATGACGCTCGATGGCGACATTGTCGGTGAATTGAATCGGTTCCACGCCGATGGCGTCTTCGCCGGCCCGGTTTCGATCGCCAAACTGCAGCCGTTGCGCTACCGCGCCCGGCGCGGCGACGCCGAATGGGCCGTCACCGACCCATACAGCTTCGGGCCGGTGCTCGGGCCGATGGATGATTATTTCGCCCGCGAAGGTTCGCATCTGCGCCTGTTCGACAAGATGGGCGCTCATCTCATCAAGCATGAAGGCGCCCAGGGCATCCACTTCGCGGTCTGGGCGCCGAACGCCCAGCGCGTCTCCGTCGTCGGCGATTTCAACAATTGGGACGGGCGCCGCCATGTCATGCGCTTCCGCGCCGACAGCGGCATCTGGGAAATTTTCGCCCCGGACGTTCCGATCGGGGTGGCCTACAAATTCGAGATCCGCGGCCACGACGGCGTGTTGCTGCCGCTCAAGGCCGATCCCTTCGCCCGCCGCAGCGAACTCAGACCGAAGACCGCTTCGATCGCCGCTGCCGAGCTCGAGCAGGTCTGGGAGGACGAGGCCCACCTGAAGCACTGGAGCGAGACCGACAAGCGCCGTCAGCCGATCTCGATCTATGAGGTGCATGCCGGCTCCTGGCAGCGCCGGCAGGACGGCAGCATGCTTTCCTGGGACGAGCTCGCCTCCAGCCTCATCCCCTATTGCGTCGACATGGGGTTCACCCATATCGAATTCCTGCCGATCACAGAACATCCCTACGATCCCTCCTGGGGCTACCAGACGACGGGCCTTTACGCGCCCACCGCTCGCTTCGGCGAGCCGGAAGGTTTCGCCCGTTTCGTCAACGGCTGCCACAAGGTCGGCATCGGCGTCATTCTCGACTGGGTGCCGGCGCATTTCCCCACCGACGAACACGGCCTAGGCTGGTTTGACGGCACGGCGCTTTACGAGCACGAAGACCCGCGCAAGGGCTTCCATCCGGACTGGAACACGGCGATCTATAATTTTGGCCGCACCGAAGTGGTTTCCTATCTGGTCAACAACGCCCTCTATTGGGCCGAGAAGTTCCATCTTGACGGCCTGCGTGTGGATGCCGTCGCCTCTATGCTCTATCTCGATTATTCTCGCAAACACGGCGAATGGATCCCCAACGAATATGGCGGCAACGAGAACCTCGAAGCTGTCCGCTTTCTGCAGGACCTCAACATTCGCATCTACGGCCAACATCCCAATGTCATGACCATCGCCGAGGAATCGACCTCCTGGCCGAAAGTCTCTCAACCCGTGCATGAAGGCGGCCTCGGCTTCGGCTTCAAATGGAACATGGGCTTCATGCATGACACGCTAAGCTACATGAAACGTGACCCGGTGCACCGAAAGCACCACCAGAACGAACTCACCTTCGGCCTCCTCTATGCCTATTCGGAAAATTTCGTCCTGCCGCTGTCGCATGACGAGGTCGTTCACGGAAAGGGCTCGCTGATCGCGAAGATGCCGGGCGACGACTGGCAGAAATTCGCCAATCTGCGCGCTTACTACGCTTTCATGTGGGGCTATCCCGGCAAGAAGCTGTTGTTCATGGGGCAGGAATTCGCCCAGTGGAGCGAATGGAGCGAGGAGAGGTCGCTCGACTGGAACCTCCTGCAGTATCGCATGCACGAGGGCATGCGGCGCCTGGTCCGCGATCTCAATTTCACCTATCGCAGCAAGCCCGCCCTGCATGAGCGTGACTGCGAGGGCGACGGTTTCGAATGGCTGATTGCCGACGACAGCGAAAATTCCGTCTTCGCTTGGCAACGCAAGGCGCCGGGCCAAAAGCCCATCGTCGTGATCACCAACTTTACTCCCGTCTACCGCGAGAACTATTTATTACGCCTGCCTTTCGCGGGCCGCTGGCGGGAGATTCTGAACACCGACGCCGACATCTATGGCGGCAGCGGCAAGGGCAATGGCGGGCGCGTGCAGGCCGTCGATGCCGGCGGCAATATCACCTGCTCGATCACTCTGCCGCCCTTGGCGACAATCATGCTTGAACCTGAAAATTAGACTGGTGGGAGGAGAAAATGGTAGAGAAGCGTATTCAGCCACTTGCCCGCGATGCCATGGCCTATGTTCTGGCGGGCGGCAGGGGGAGCCGTCTCAAGGAACTGACCGACCGGCGCGCCAAGCCCGCCGTCTATTTCGGCGGCAAGGCCCGCATCATCGATTTCGCTTTGTCGAACGCACTGAATTCGGGCATTCGCCGCATCGGCGTTGCGACGCAGTACAAGGCGCATTCGCTGATACGCCACATGCAGCGAGGCTGGAACTTCTTCCGCCCCGAGCGAAACGAAAGCTTCGACATCCTGCCCGCCTCCCAGCGCGTTTCCGAAACGCAGTGGTATGAAGGCACCGCCGACGCCGTTTATCAGAACATCGATATCATCGAGGATTACGGCGTCGAATACATGGTCATTCTCGCCGGCGACCATGTCTACAAGATGGACTACGAATACATGCTCCAGCAGCATGTCGATTCCGGCGCGGACGTGACGATCGGCTGCCTGGAAGTGCCGCGCATGGAAGCAACCGGCTTCGGCGTCATGCATGTCAACGAAAAGGATGAGATCTTCGCCTTCATCGAAAAGCCGGCCGATCCGCCCGGCATTCCGGACAAGCCTGACTTTGCGCTCGCCTCGATGGGCATCTATGTCTTCCACACCAAGTTCCTGCTCGATGCGCTGCGCCGCGACGCCGCCGACCCGAACTCGAGCCGCGATTTCGGCAAGGATATCATTCCCTATATCGTCAAAAACGGTAAGGCGGTCGCCCACCGCTTCGCCAAATCCTGCGTCCGTTCCGATTTCGAGCACGAGCCCTACTGGCGCGACGTCGGCACGATCGACGCCTACTGGCAGGCCAATATCGATCTGACGGCCATCGTCCCGGAGCTCGATATATACGACAAGTCCTGGCCGATCTGGACCTACGCCGAAATCACCCCGCCCGCGAAATTCGTCCATGACGACGACGATCGCCGCGGCTCGGCCACGTCCTCCGTCGTATCGGGCGACTGCATCATCTCAGGCGCCAGCCTCAACAAGAGCCTTCTCTTCACCGGCGTCAGGGCCAATTCCTTTTCCAAGCTGGAAGGAGCGGTCATCCTGCCCAACGTGAAGATCGGACGGCGCGCGCAGCTCAGGAATGTGGTGATCGACCATGGCGTCGTCATCCCCGAGGGGCTCGTCGTCGGCGAGGATCCCAATCTCGACGCCAAGCGCTTCCGCCGGACGGAAAGCGGCATCTGCCTGATCACGCAACCGATGATCGACAAGCTGGATATCTGACTTATGAAAGTTCTTTCGGTTTCGTCCGAAGTCTTCCCCTTGATCAAGACAGGGGGCCTGGCCGATGTGTCCGGCGCCCTGCCGATTGCTCTGAAAGCCTTCGGGGTCGAGACCAAAACCCTCCTGCCCGGCTACCCCGCCGTCATGAAGGTCATTCGCGACCCCGTCGTCAGGCTCGAATTCCCGGACCTTCTCGGGGAGCGGGCGACCGTGCTGGAGGTTCAGCATGAGGGACTCGATCTGCTCGTCCTCGATGCTCCCGCCTATTACGACAGGCCGGGCGGCCCCTATCTCGATACGCTCGGCAAGGACTATCCCGATAATTGGCGCCGTTTCGCCGCTCTGTCGCTCGCCGCTGCCGAAATCGCGGCTGGCCTGCTGCCCGGCTGGCGGCCGGATCTGGTCCACACGCACGACTGGCAGTCTGCCCTGACCTCGGTCTACATGCGCTATTACCCGACGCCGGAACTGCCGAGCGTGCTGACGGTCCACAACATTGCCTTCCAAGGTCAGTTCGGTGCGGAGATCTTTCCCGGCCTGCGTCTGCCTGACCATGCCTTTGCCACTGAGAGCATCGAATATTACGGCACGGTAGGCTTCCTCAAGGGCGGCTTGCAGACGGCCCATGCAATCACGACCGTCAGCCCAACCTACGCCGACGAGATATTGACGCCGGAATTCGGCATGGGGCTGGAAGGCGTCATCGCCAGCCGCATCGACAACCTGCACGGCATCGTCAACGGCATCGACACCGATATCTGGAACCCGGGGACCGATCCCGTCGTCCACACCCATTATGGCCCGACGACGCTGAAGAACCGCGAGGAAAACCGCCGCTCGATCGCCGAGTTCTTCCATCTCGACGATGACGATGCGCCGATCTTCTGCGTCATCAGCCGCCTCACCTGGCAGAAGGGCATGGACATCGTCGCCAACGTCGCCGATCAGATCGTCGGCATGGGCGGCAAGCTCGTCGTACTCGGCTCCGGCGAAGCCGCGCTTGAAGGAGCGCTGCTCGCCTCCGCCAGCCGCCATCCCGGCCGCATCGGCGTCTCGATCGGCTATAACGAGCCGATGTCGCACCTGATGCAGGCCGGCTGCGACGCGATTATCATCCCGTCGCGCTTCGAACCCTGCGGCCTCACCCAGCTTTACGGCCTGCGTTACGGCTGCGTGCCGATCGTCGCCCGCACCGGCGGATTGAACGACACCGTGATCGACGCCAATCACGCCGCACTTGCGGCGAAAGTGGCAACCGGCATACAATTCTCACCCGTGACAGAAACGGGCATGCTACAGGCAATCCGCCGTGCGATGCATTTTTATGCGGACCGAAAACTCTGGACCCAATTGCAAAAGCAAGGCATGAAATCCGATGTCTCCTGGGAGAAGAGCGCCGAACGCTACGCTGCCCTCTATTCAAGCCTCGTCTCGAAAGGCATGTGACCTAAAATGATCAAGTCCGTACCCACCACGCCCTATCTGGACCAGAAACCCGGAACGTCGGGTCTGCGTAAGAAGGTTCCGGTCTTCCAGCAGCCGAATTATGCAGAGAATTTCATCCAGTCGATCTTCGATTCGCTGGAAGGCTATCAGGGCAAGTGCCTCGTCATCGGCGGCGACGGACGATATTACAATCGCGAAGTCATCCAGAAGGCGATCAAAATGGCCGCCGCCAACGGCTTCGGCAAGGTCATGGTCGGCAAGGGCGGCATTCTGTCGACGCCGGCCGCGTCTCATATCATCCGCAAGTACAAGGCGTTCGGCGGCATTATTCTGTCGGCCAGCCACAATCCCGGCGGCCCGACCGAAGACTTTGGAATCAAGTACAACATCAACAATGGCGGCCCGGCGCCGGAAAAGATCACAGACGCGATCTACGCCCGCTCCAAGACGATCGACAGTTACAAGATCGCCGATTTCGCCGACGTCAATCTCGACCGTATCGGCAAGGACGAGCTTCCCGGCGGCATGATTCTCTCAGTCATCGATCCGGTCGAGGACTATGCCGCCCTGATGGAAGAACTGTTCGATTTCGGCGCCATCCGCAATCTGATTAGCCTTGGGTTCCGCATCGCTTTCGACGGTATGAGCGCCGTCACGGGCCCCTACGCCAAGGAAATCTTCGAAAATCGTCTTGGCGCTCCTCTGGGTTCGGTGCGCAACTTCATGCCGCTGCCGGATTTCGGCGGTCATCACCCCGACCCCAACCCGGTTCACTGCAAGGAGCTCTTCGACGAGATGATGGGCGAGGACGCGCCCGACTTCGGCGCCGCTTCCGACGGCGACGGCGACCGCAACCTGATTATCGGCCGCGGCATCTTCGTCACCCCCTCAGACAGCCTGGCGATCCTCGCCGCTAACGCCAATCTCGCCCCAGGCTATTCCGGCGGCCTCGCCGGTATCGCCCGATCGATGCCGACTTCTGGCGCGGCCGACCGCGTCGCCGAAAAACGCGGCATCGGCATGTATGAAACGCCGACCGGCTGGAAGTTCTTCGGCAACCTGCTCGACGCCGGCATGGCGACGATCTGCGGTGAGGAGAGCTCCGGTACGGGCTCCAGTCATGTGCGTGAGAAGGACGGCCTCTGGGCCGTTTTATTGTGGCTGAACATCCTTGCCGTGCGCGGTGAGAGCGTCGCCGACGTGGTGACCCAGCACTGGCAGACCTACGGCCGGAACTACTACTCGCGTCACGACTATGAAGGGCTCGACACCGACGCAGCGAATGGCCTGATGGACAACCTCCGTAGCCAGCTTTCCACCCTGTCCGGCAAGAGCTTCGGCAGCCTGAAGGTGGAGAAGGCCGACGATTTCGCCTACCACGACCCGATCGACAGATCGGTCAGCGAGCATCAGGGCATCCGAGTGCTCTTCGAGGGCGGCTCCCGCGTCGTCTACCGTCTCTCCGGCACCGGCACATCTGGCGCAACCTTGCGCGTCTATATCGAGCGGTACGAGCCGGATTCGACTCGTCACAACATCGAAACGCAGGAAGCGCTCGCCGATCTGATTGCGGCCGCCGAAAGCATCGCCAGCATTCGTGAGCGCACGGGACGCGATGAGCCAACCGTGATCACCTGATCCGTGGGGAGCATGCGGGACAGCAAATCGGCGCGCGGCGCGATCGTCTTCGAGACCGGCGTCGAATTTGCCGTGTGGTCGCATCATGCCGCGCAGATTGATCTCTGCCTCTTCGAGCATGACGGCAACAAGGAGCTTGCGCGCCTGCCGATGACGCGCGATGGCAACCACATCCATCGCCTCTTCGTCGACGGCGTCAGGCAAGGCGCGCGCTACGGCTATCGCGCCGACGGCATCTATGCGCCCGACAACGGCCTCTGGTTCGATCCCTCCAAACTGCTGATCGACCCTTACGCCAAGGAAATCGACCGGCCGTTCCGCTACGATCCCCGCCTCGGCATCTACGGCGAGGACAGTCAGGATCTGATGCCGAAGGCGATCGTCACCACCGATACGCGAGCCGCCGCCGCCAAGCCGCTCTTCAAACCGGGCGGCTTCATCTACGAGGTGGCCGTGCGGCCCTTCACCATTCTCCATCCCGACGTACCGGAGGCTCAGCGCGGCACGGTTGCAGCGCTTGCCCATCCCGCCGTCATCGCCCATATGAAGCGGATCGGGGTCGACGCCGTCGAACTGATGCCGATCACCGCCTGGATCGACGAACGCCACCTGCCGCCGCTCGGGCTCACCAACGGCTGGGGCTACAATCCCGTCGCCTTCATGGCCCTCGATCCAAGGATTGTCCCCGGCGGTGTGACGGAGCTGCGCGAAACGGTTGCCGCCCTGCATGCCGAAGGAATCGCCGTCATCCTCGATCTCGTCTTCAACCATACCGGCGAAAGCGACCGCTATGGCACGACGCTGTCGCTGCGCGGCCTCGACAACCTGCATTACTATCGCCACGTCCAGAATAACCCTGGCGAACTCGTCAACGACACCGGTACCGGCAATACGATTGCCTGCGATCATCCTGAGGTCAGGCGCCTCGTCATCGACAGCCTGCGGCACTTCGTGCTCAATGCGGGCGTCGACGGTTTTCGCTTCGATCTCGCCCCGGTCCTCGGCCGCACCGCGACGGGCTTCCAGCGTGATGACGGGACGCTCGCCGCGATCCTGACTGACGACGTGCTTGCCGATCGGATCATGATCGCCGAGCCTTGGGATATCGGCCCCGGCGGCTACCAGCTCGGCAATTTCCCCAGTCCCTTCCTCGAATGGAACGACAGGGTTCGCGACGATCTGCGCTGCTACTGGCGCGGCGACCAATGGAAGACCGGCTCACTGGCCACCGCACTTGCCGGTTCCTCCGACATCTTCTCCCGCAATGATGGCAAGGAGACGCGCAGCGTCAATTTTCTCGCCGCCCATGACGGCTTCACATTGATCGATCTCGTCTCCTATGCCGGCAAGCACAATGAGGCCAATGGCGAGCACAATCGGGACGGCCACAATGAGAACCATTCCTGGAACAATGGCGTCGAAGGCGAGACGCTTTTTCCGACCATCCGCAAGCGCCGCATAAATGATGTGATGGCGCTGATATCAACGCTCTTTGCCACCCGTGGCAGCATCATGCTGACGGCGGGTGACGAGGGCGGCCGCAGCCAGCGCGGCAACAACAACGCCTATTGCCAGGACAATGAGATCACCTGGCTGGACTGGAAGACGCTGAATGAGGATCTCATCGCCCATACGGCATTCGTCGCCGGACTCCGCCGCCGCTTCACCGTGTTTTCCGAAAAGGGCTTCCTCTCCGGCAATGGCGACGTCGAATGGATCTCACTCTCCGGCGAACCGATGACCATTGCCGAATGGGAGACGCCGTCGCTCTCGACGCTCGGGATGCTGCTCGCCACCGGCGACCGCTCCTTGCGCGGCAGAAAGACCCGGCTTGCCGTGCTTTTCAATCGTTCCGAGAGCCGCCAGCTCTTTACGCTCCCGTCAGAGAACGAGTTGGGCTGGCGCCAACTGACGTCGGAGGGAGAGAAGAAGGCCGGCACCTCCGTGACCATCGAGCCACGCTCCGTCGCCTTTTTCGCAGAAAAATGACTGCCTCCCGCCACTCATACAAATCCTTGTCGCAATCGTCATAAATGCACGATAAGGCTTGCCCGGCGGCTTTTCTCACGAGGAATTCATGGTCACGGAAATTTCACTCTCCGATGTGCGGGGATTGATCGGCATGGAAACGGGCCTTTCGGATTGGATCACCGTCGATCAGAAAATGATCGACGCCTTCGCGGGGGCCACCGACGACCATCAGTTCATTCATGTCGATCCCGAGCGCGCGGCCGCCGAAAGCCCCTTCGGCGGCACCATCGCGCATGGCTTCCTGACGCTGTCTCTGCTGTCGGCGATGAACTACAATTGCCTGCCGAAAGTGCGCGAGCAGACCATGGGCATCAACTATGGCTTTGATCGCGTTCGCTTTATGACGCCGGTGAAGAGCGGCGCCCGTGTGCGCGGCCGTTTCCTGCTTTCCGACGCCCGCTTCCGCGGCGGCGGCATGCTGATGACCACCTATGACGTGACCATCGAAATCGAAAACGAGAAGAAGCCGGCGCTGACGGCAAGATGGATCACGATTATCCAGTTCGACCCGAAGGACCGGCCGGAAGACGCGTAGGCCAGCGCTGCTTTGCTACCCGCCCGGACTGACGACGGCTTCGCCGCATTCGGCACGGATGCCGCACATTGGTGCGAAATGGGCCGCAACTGTCATTGCAGCCCTGAAAATGTCATGGGTTCTTAAGCAGCCGGGCTTGAAAGCCTCAATGCCCGGCATCTTCCGCCGCTTCGGCCAACAGCCCGAAGACGTAATCGGAAAACGACCGCCAGCACTCCACCCGGAACGTGTCTTCTTCCGTGCGGAAAAGTACGATCTCCGACTTGCCTAAGATCGTGCGCGAGGCAGCGCCGACCGGAAAGGAAGAAAGCGACAGATCCTGCGGGCAGCCGGCCGCAAGCGTGGCCTCCGCACCCGGTCCCGAAACGATGACCGCCACATTGCGGTGGGAAACGTCGGTCGCGGAATGCAGCGCACCGGCACTGGAACACGCGGCCATCAGATCACCGCCCGCCTCGTCGATCAACAGCCACTCGTCCGGCCCGATCCAGAGTGCCGAGCGCGCACCCGCGCGGCCGGACGTTTTCGGAGTGGTCGGCACAGACAGGCCGAGAGCCAAAGAAAGTGCTTTGAGCGACCCTGCCGGCGCGCGCAGCGCCACGCGAGTTGCGGGCGGTGCGACTGTCAGGCGCACTGTGGCGGAGCCGCCGAGACGGCCGGCCAGTGCCGGCTTGCGAATTGCGACATCAGCCATGGATGCGGCCTCCTTCCTTGTCAAAGAACACCAGATCCGTCACTTCGACGGCGATCGTCCGGTCCGGCATCGGCACATAAAGCGTCTCGCCCATCCGCGCCCGGCCGCCGGCGACCAGCGCGAAGGCGATCGACCTGCCGCAATTTTCGGACCAATAGGACGATGTGACGTGGCCGAGCATCGTCATCGGCTTCGGCTCGTTCGGGCTCGCGACGATCTGCGCGCCTTCTTCGAGCACCTGCTTCGGATCCTTGGTGACAAGGCCGACAAGCTGCTTGCGCCCCTCCTTGACGAGGTCCGGCCGCTGCAGTCCGCGAATGCCGACGAAGTCCTTCTTCTTCTTCGAAACCGCCCAGGCAACGCCCGCATCGTCAGGGGTCACGGTCCCGTCCGTGTCCTGACCGACGATGATATAGCCCTTCTCGGCGCGAAGAACGTGCATGGTCTCGGTGCCGTAGACGCAAGCCCCGAGCGGTTCGGCATTGGCCCAGACCGCTTCGAGCACCGACTGGCCGTATTCGGCCGGCACGTTGATTTCGAAGCCGATTTCACCTGTGAAGGAAACGCGGAACAGTCGCGCCGGCACGCCGCAGACCGTGCACTCGGCAACGCTCATATGCGGGAAGGCCTCGTTGGAAAGGTCGACGCCCTCGACCAGCGGCGCGACGATCTCGCGCGCCTTCGGCCCCTGCACGGCGATGACGGCCCATTGCTCGGTCACTGAGGTCAGCCACACCTTCAGTTCGGGAAATTCCGTCTGCAGGTAGTCTTCCATATGGTGGAGAACACGCGGCGCTCCGCCTGTCGTCGTCGTCACATGGAAACGGTCCTCCGCCAGGCGACCGACGACGCCATCGTCATAAACGAAGCCGTCCTCGCGCGTCATGATGCCGTAGCGAGCCTTGCCGGGCTTCAGCGTGTCCCAGGCATTGGTGTAGATGAGATTGAGGAATTTCGCCGCATCCGGCCCTACCACTTCGATCTTGCCGAGCGTCGAGGCATCGAAGATACCTGCCGATTCGCGGGCCGTCCGGCATTCCCGGGCGACGGCCTGATGCATGTTCTCGCCCGAGCGCGGGTAGAACCAGGCGCGCTTCCAGTTGCCGACATCCTCGAAAACAGCGCCATGGGCTTCTTCCCACTCGTGCAGCGGCGTCTTGCGGGTGGGATCGAACAGCTTTCCGCGCGAATGGCCGATCAGCGTACCATAGGTCACCGGCGTGTAGGGCGCACGGAAAGTGGTGAGACCGACCCTCGGAATTTCCTTGCCTAGCATTTCGGCGGCAATCGCCAAGCCATGCATGTTGGAAAGCTTGCCCTGGTCCGAGGCCATGCCGTTGGTCGTAAAGCGCTTGATATGCTCGATCGAATGCATGCCCTCGCGCACGGCCAGGCGAATATCCTTGGCGCAGACGTCGTGCTGGAAATCGATGAAGGCCTTGGCATTTGTCTTCGGCCCGGCGCCTTCGGCGGCGCCAATCATGCCGCCTGTCCAGTCATAGGGCTGCTCGGCCGAAATCGTGATCTTACCGCCGCCGCTTCTGCCGGTGGCCCGCGCCATCAGTTCGCCGGCGGCAAGCGATTCCTCGACTGTCCGCTGCAGGTCGTCAGTGCCGTTGCAGGCGCCGATCGAAAGGCAGTCCTGCGAATAGGTGCCGGGCAGGAAGCGCTGGCTTTCCGCTTCAAAGGCCACCTTGCCGCGCGACTGCGAGAAGAGATGCACGGACGGTGTCCAGCCGGCCGAAACCAGCAGCGCATCGACCGCGATCTTGCGGGGCGAGCCGCCGCCGTTGCGCGCTACCGTCATCGACGAGATGCGCAGCCGCCCTGCAGTATTAATGACCGACTGGCCGGTGAGAACGTCGATACCGAGCGTACGCGCCTCCGCCAGCACCGCCGCTCCCGGCGCCTGCCTGCAATCGACGATGGCGGCGATCGAGACACCGGCCCGCTTCAGATCGAAAGCCGCTTCATAGGCGGAATCATGTGCCGTGTAGATGCCGATATTGGTTCCGACGGCGACACCGTAATGATTGAGATACATCCGCCCCGCCGAAGCCAGCATGATGCCTGGGCGGTCGTTGTTCGGAAACACCATATGCCGCTCGATCGCGCCGGTGGCGAGGATCACCCGCTTGGCCCGGACCTGCCACAGCCGCTCGCGCGGCAGATCGCTCGATGGTTTGGCGATATGATCGGTGACGCGTTCGGCAAGTCCGACGAAATTGTGGTTGTAGTAGCCGAAGGCGGTCGTGCGGGTGAGCACCTTGACATTATCGGTTGCCTTCAGCCGCGCCACGGCTTTCTGCGCCCAGGTGTAACCATCCTGCCCGTCGATCCTCACCCCCGCATCGTAGCGCAGCGCCCCGCCTGCTTCCGCCTGCTCGTCGCAGAGGATCACCTTCGCGCCGGTCTCGGCCGCGGCCAGCGCCGCCGAAAGCCCGGCCACTCCGGCGCCGACCACCAGCACGTCGCAATGGGCGTAGCGGCTGGCATAATGATCTGGATCCTCTTCCGTCGGTGCGACGCCGAGGCCGGCGGCACGGCGGATGAACGGTTCGTAGACATGTTTCCAGGCGGAACGCGGCCACATGAAGGTCTTGTAGTAGAAACCGGCGGCGAAGAACGGCGACATCAGATTGTTGACCGCACCGACATCATAGGCGAGCGAAGGCCAGCGATTCTGCGACTGGACGATCATGCCGTCGAAGACTTCCTGCACCGTGGCGCGCACGTTCGGCTGCTTGCGCGCCGTATCCCGAGCAACGTCGATCAGCGCGTTCGGCTCCTCGGCCCCTGCCGACAGAATGCCGCGAGCACGGTGATATTTGAACGACCGGCCGACGAGATGAATGCCGTTGGCGATCAGCGCCGAGGCGACGGTATCGCCTTCCAGCGCCGTATAGCCCTTGCCGTCGAAGCTGAAACGCGCAGTCTTGGCCGGCGTCAGGCGCCCCTTCCCGGCGATACGATTAGCACCGCTCATTGCGCCTCTCCTTCCACGGCTTCATATGTCTCGACAGGGCTATGCTGTTCGGCCTCGGCACCGATCCGCGGCTTCGGCTCACCCGCCTTGTAGGTCATGATGAACTTGTCGCTCACCGTATCGCGCGCCGCGTTGAAGAAGCGGCCGCAGCCGTGAATATGCCGCCAGCGTTCGAAGATCAGTCCTTTCGGGTTCTCGCGCAGAAAGAAATACTCTTCGAACTCTTCGTCCGAGATCGAAGCGATATCGGTGGGCCGCGCGATATGTGCGTCACCCGCGCCGCGGAATTCGAGCTCGGAGCGCTCTTCTTGGCAGTAAGGGCAATGGATCAGCAGCATGTGGGATTTCCTTCTCCTCCCCTTCTCCCGAGCTGGGAGAAGGTGCCTGAAAGGCGGGTGAGGGGGTAAGCGACCAAAGGAGCGAGCATACGAGCGGAAGTGTTCATTATCAGTGCGCCACCGCCGCAGCCGCCGCTTCATCGATCAGCCGGCCGCTGCGGAAGCGCTCCAGCGTCAGGCCGGCGCTGAACTTGTGCGGTTCATCGCGGGCGATCAAATGCGCGAAGAGATTGGCCGAACCCGGCGTCGCCTTGAAGCCGCCGGTGCCCCAGCCGCAATTGACGTACAGGCCGGGGACCGGCGTCTTCGACTGGATTGCCGAACGGTCCGGCGTATTGTCGACGATGCCGCCCCATTGCCGCATCATCTTGACGCGCCGGAACATCGGGAAGAGCTCGCAGATGGCGTCGAGCGTATGCGTGATGATCTGCAGCCCGCCCGTCTGGGAATAGGAATTGTACTGGTCGGTGCCGGCGCCGATGACGAGCTCGCCCTTGTCGGACTGGGAGATATAGGCATGCACAGTGTTCGACATGACTACGCAGGGGAAGATCGGCTTCAGCGGCTCGGAGACCAGCGCCTGCAGCGGACTCGATTGCAACGGCACGCGCACATCCGCCATCTTCATGATTGTTGACGTATGGCCCGCGGCCGACACGCCGACTTTTTTGGCACCGATAAAGCCGCGCGAGGTCTCGACCCCGATCACCCGTCCGTCCGGACCGCGCCGGATGCCGGTCACTTCGCAGTTCTGGATGATGTGCACGCCACGATCGGAGGCGGCCCGCGCATATCCCCAGGCTACCGCATCATGCCGCGCGGTGCCGCCGCGCCGCTGCAGCGCTGCGCCATTGATCGGATAGCGCGCACTGGCGGAGATATCGAGCGGCGGACAATAGGCCTTCGCCTGCTCCGGTGTCAGCCATTCATTGTCGATGCCGTAGAGCCGGTTGGCATGGATATGCCGCTTGAAGGACTGCTGGTCGTGAATATTGTGCGAGAGCATCATCACGCCGCGCGGCGAATACATCACATTGTAGTTGAGCTCCTGCGAAAGCCCTTCCCAGAGCTTCATCGAATGCTCGTAGATGTGCATGCTCTCTTCATAGAGATAATTCGAACGGATGATGGTGGTGTTGCGCCCTGTATTGCCGCCGCCGAGCCAGCCTTTCTCGATCACTGCTACATTGGTGATGCCGTGCTCCTTGGCGAGATAATAGGCGGCTCCGAGGCCGTGCCCACCCGCGCCGATGATGACGACGTCGTATTCGGCGCGGGGCTCCGGCGAAGTCCACTGCTTCTCCCAACCTCGGTGGCCGCGAAGGGCCTCTCGCGCCACGGCAAAAACCGAATATTTCCGCATCTGCCTTGTTCTCCTTCAGGCAAGGGCTGTTCTCGCGCCCATACAAATCGCAAATCCAAATGCGGCACAACGGCTCTTTTGCGACGCGCGAGAGCTTCGCTTTTGACACTGAACGACATCATGTCGAAAACTGCGCAATTTTTCGATGGTGCCGAGCGCCGCTTCCCAATCATGCCATGCAAGATGACTTTCCACCCGGCGGCAGGGTCGGCCTAACCCAAGAGGGTGAAAAGACAAGCAGTTACCAAAGTGTTAATTTCGCCCGGTTGCGGGGTTGGTGTATCATGCGGGGGCGGCGTTTATTATTCCAGACGCTTTTTACTGTGCTCGGCAGCGCCCACCTAGCCGCCGCCGAGCCGGTTGGCCAGGCTGTCCTCATCAAGACTGAGGTAACGGGACAAGCCGGCCCAATTGAAGTCAACACAAGCGTTCACCGTGACGAACGCATAAAAACATCCCAGTCGGGGCTCGGCCAGTTTCTGTTTAGGGACGGCACCAAACTTGCGGTCGGCTGGGGTTCGTCCGTCGTTATTGACAAGTATGTTTTCGACGACTCTCAATCGGTCAAGAAACTCACCATCAAGGCCGCCAAGGGGACCTTCCGGTGGGTCAGCGGCAATTCCAAATCCTCGGCCTATCAAATCCTGACGCCGGCAGGCACGATCGGCGTGCGCGGGACTGCATTCGATTTTTACGTCGGCCCCGACGGCACCACCGCCGTCGTCCTCTTGAACGGCGCGGCCAGTTTCTGCGGCCCCGGCGGGTGCCGGCAGTTGCAGCAGCGCTGCGATTGCGTGGTCGCCAAGCCGAACGGTGATATGTCGCCGGCCCGCCGGGTCGACCCCAGCGTTCTCGATAAGCTCGGAACTTCCCGCGCCCTACCCTTCCTCTCCGGCAACCAGCGGCTTGTGGGCGGCATCGGTATGCTCGGAGGCTGCAATATGGCCTCCGTTGCACCAGAGAGAAAAGACAGAACGCGCCCTCCGCCCGCGATTGCGCCCACCCCCCAAAGGCAGGATCCGCCGCAGAGACAGGCCGAGCCGCAAAAGGAGCGGCCGGCCAAGCCTGACAAGCCTGATCATGAGAAGCCGCATCACGACAAGCCGCATCACCACAAGCCCGATCGGCACGACAAGCATGATGGCCATGGCCGGCATGACGATGACGGCAAGCCCGGGAATCATGGCGAGGATCATCGCGGACACGACCGCGACCGTCATGGATATCGCGATCACAATCGTGATCATGATCGCGACAGCGACCTTAGCCACGACAGGAGTCGGAGTTTCAATCGCGGCCGCTGAGGCGATCAGTCGGCTGCGCTGTTTTCGATCCCCTCCGGCACTTCGCGAAAATGATCGGCCCGGCCGGATATACGCTGGTAGAATTCCGCCAAACCGCCGATCACCTGCACCGCTCTGACCTTTGCCGTACCGATAAGCTTCCGGCTGTTCCGCGAATGCGATTGCAGGGCCTGCATCAACTGCCTGTGAACGACCTCAAGAGCCGCAAATTCCGGGGACGCGGCGACGCGCTCGTCGCCGACCACGGCCAGGATCTGTGTCCGGTTGCTCTTCCCCTTGAGCGGGAGCGCGCCGGCTTCGATCAGTGCCATTCCCTGCACTGACCGTGCTGTACTGTCGGAAATGAGGATATCGAAGCCGACCTCCTTGCAGGATGACTCGATGCGGGCAGCAACGTTGACGGCGTCTCCGACGGCCGAATAGTTGAAGCGGGTCTTGGCGCCCATGTTGCCGACGCAGGCAAGGCCGGTATGGATACCGATGCCGATGCCGACCTCCTGATCAGGCCCGAAGCCGAAGGCGTCGCCGGCGTTCAGTTCGGCGAGTGTCTCGCGCATGGCCAGCGCTGTGCGAACCGCCTTGGTTTCGTGATCCGCCACATCGACGGGCGCATTCCAGAAAGCCATGATCGAATCGCCGATGAACTTGTCGAGCGTGCCTTCATTAGCCACGACATGGCGGCTCAGCGCGTCCAGCAGCGTATTCAGGAAGGCGACGACATCGGTCGGCGCCAGCCGCTCGCTCATCTCGGTGAAGTTCCTGACATCGACGAACATGACCGTCAGCTCGCGGTCGTCGCCGCCAAGACGCAATGCGTCACGATTATGCTCGATGCGGTGGAGCAACGACGGAGAAAGATAATGCCCGAAGGCGCGCCGCACCTCACGCCGCTCTCGGTCGATCACGAGGATCTTGAAGGAGGTCGCGGCAAAATGGGTGATCGATCCGCTGACGATCGGGGCCAGCGGATCGAAGAGAAGCCCCGCATAGAGAAAAGAGAGCCACGACGCCACCAGCGCCATTGCGGTGATCAGCAGGCCGCAGACCAGCGCGACGGCGGGGCTGACGAAGGTCGTCACCACGACGAGCAGGCATCCGAGCACCGCGATGACAAGGATTTCAAGCCCGTCCGCCCAGTCGGGCCGAGACAGGAATTGGCCGGAGAGGATCTGCTCGGCCGCCTGCGCATGCAGCGAAACCCCGGGAACGTTCTCGCCGAGCGCGGTAACGCGGATGTCCTGCAAGCCAGCTGCCGATGTGCCGACGAAGAGAATGCTCCCGTTGATGGCCGCTGCCGTCTCGGTGGAGACGCCTCCCGGCGCAAGCACCTGCCGGACGGAGATATACCGCTCGGCCCGGTCGGTAGTGACATAAAGCCAGAGTTCGCCAGCCGCCGTCAGCGGGACGACGAAGTCGCCGATCTTAGCCGATGTCATAATACCGGCGTGGTCGGGAGCGCCGGATAGTACGTAGGTCGAGGCGCCCTGTGCGACGCGCAGCGCCTCGACCGCGAGATTGGGATAGAGCTGTTCTCCGTCGGTTAGGAACAGCGGAACTGCCCGCACCACCGGCGAAGGGTTTCCGGGGTTGAGGCTGATATGGCCGAGCCCCGCCGCATTGGTTTCCAGGTGCGGTCTGAGCGGCGTCGAGGCGCCGAGATGGGGCGGAGCCGAGACGGGGCTTTCGCCCGTGAATGCGAAGCCCGCCTTGACGGGCGGCCGGTAACTGCCCTCGTTGGAGAGGCCGAAGCCGAGCACGACCGGCTTTTCGGCGATCGAGCGGGCGAATATCTCGTCATTGTCGGGCAGCTTTTCGGCAAGCGAAGGATCGATACCAATGACCTCCCGGACGATGTTGCGCGGCGACAACCGATCCGGCTCGGAGAAGAGAACGTCGAAGGCGATGGCCGCGGCACCCATCTCCGAAAGCCGGTCCACGAGGAGGGCCAGCCGGTCCCTTGGCCAAGGCCATTGCCCGAATTCGCGCAACGAGGCCTCATCAATGTCGATGACGCGGACTGGCATCGGCTCGAAGGTCCGCGGAACCAGCCGCTGATACTCGTCAAATGTCACGCCGCGGATCAGCTTGAAAATTCCGGGATCGCCAGCCCGCAGAATCGTGAGCAGAGCCACGATCGCCAGACCGATAACGACACCGATTTGCTGCACGCGCGTCATGATCTCACCGGCTGTCCCCTCCCACGGCCGGCCGATCGGGCCCGCAACTGCCGACGGACAGGCTACGCCGCTTTCATTCTGAATGCCATTCGCAGATACCTCCAATTTTCAGCCGGGCTTTTGCCCGAATGACAAGGCATCGATCTTGCCGGGCGGGCAGCGAAATGTTCTTCTAGCGGCTGCAAATCGGATGCTTTTCCGCAAAAAGAACGAGGGGTCGCCCGTGATTTCCGAATCCGCCGCGCGTCGGAGCGGCTACTGGCTTATTGTCGTCGTGCTGGCAATGCTCGGGGGACTGCCGTTGGCCGTCTGGCTCGATATCAGCGATCTCTCGGGCAATACCCTGCGGCGTCAGGCGCGAGACATGAGCTCGCTGATTTCAAGCATCCGCTCTTATTATTCGACGAATGTCGTGGGGCGTGTTCTGGCCGCACACGCGAGCGGTGCGACCTCAGGCACGGTCGTTTCCCATAACTATGCCAATATTCCAGGCGCCATCCCGCTGCCGGCAACCCTTTCCCTGGAGCTCGGAGACGTTATCAAGGAGCAGCAGGCCAATATCACCTACCGCTTCGTTTCCGACCTTCCCTTCAAGAGCCGCGCATCCCACGAGCTCGACGACTTCGAGAGAAAGGCGCTCGCCGCCCTGCGCGCCAATCCGCAGCAAGCGCTGAACGACCTTACCCGCGTCGGGTTAACCGACACCTTGCGGTTCATCACCCCGGTGGTCATGGGCCAGGCCTGTGTCGCCTGCCACAATACTCATCCCGAAAGCCCAAAAACCGATTGGAAGGTCGGCGATGTGCGCGGCATACAGGAAGTTGTCATCCGCCAGCCCTATGCCAGCAACGTCTTCGCCTTCAAATACCTGCTCTGTTATTTCCTGTTCGTCGCCGTCATCGGCATCAGCTTCATCCTTCTCCAGCGGCAGCAGACGCGCGCGATCCACGGCGCCAATCAGGATCTGGAAGCGGCGAATGAGTTCCTCGCCAGCATTTCCCTGAAAATTTCGCGCTATCTCTCGCCACAGATCTACAAGAGCATTTTCAGCGGGCAGAAGGACGTCGTCGTCCATACCGAGCGTAAGCGTCTGACGATCTTCTTCTCAGACATCAAGGATTTTACGGCGACCACTGAGCGCTTGCAGCCGGAAGCCCTGACGGAAATGCTCAACGAATATCTGACCGAAATGTCGAACATCGCGCTACAGCATGGCGGCACGGTGGACAAGTTCATCGGCGACGCGATGCTGGTCTTCTTCGGCGATCCCGAAACGAAGGGGCCGGAAGAGGATGCGAAGGCATGCCTGCGCATGGCGGTCGACATGCAGCGCCGTCTCGGCGAGCTTAAGGACAGATGGCGCAGGAACGGCACGGAAGAACCCTTCGTGGTGCGCATGGGAATCAACAGCGGCTATTGCAACGTCGGCAATTTCGGCAGCAGCGACCGCATGGACTATACGATCATCGGCGCCGAGGCCAATCTGGCGGCCCGACTGCAATCGATCGCCCAGGGCGGGGAAATCGTCATCAGCTACGAAACCTATGCGCTGGTGAACGAGATCGTCGATGCCCATCCCTTGCCGCCGATCACCATGAAGGGCATACAGCGCGAAGTCGTGCCCTATGCCGTGGACGGGCTGAAGCTCGGCGCCGATCACAAGAGCCGCGTTCTCAGCGAGCATCTCTCGGGCCTCGACCTGCATCTGGACATGGGCCGGCTGGAACCGGCTGACCGTCTTCGGGTCAGGACGGCTCTCAAGGAGGCGATCGCAGCACTTGATGAAGCCCTCCCCGAGACTATGGAGCGCAACCGGATATCAGGCGAGGCGTGATTTTTCCGCCCGCCTTCCACATCCGTCTGGACTTCGCCTACTCGATCTGCTATCCCGCATCACCAATCGCAAGGCTGCGGCCGCGCGAACGTTATATTTTTGCCCCTGGCGCTGCGCTGCCTCTGGCATCAACCAAACCAAAGGAACGTGATTCTCGTGCAGGTACTTGTCCGCGATAACAATGTCGATCAGGCTCTCCGCGCTCTCAAGAAGAAGATGCAGCGCGAAGGCATTTTCCGCGAAATGAAGATGCGCGACTACTACGAGAAGCCGTCGCAGAAGCGCGCTCGCGAAAAGGCCGAGGCTGTTCGCCGCGTTCGCAAGCTGGCCCGCAAGCGCGCCCAGCGCGAAGGTCTGGTCGCACGCTAAGCGTTGCCGTCGTTTTTTCGACGTTTTCAGATGCATTGTGGCGGGGGCGATGGGTTCGCCGCCGCCTTTTTAGTTTGCCGCTGAAGATCGCATATCCAAACATCGGATATGCCGCATGGGGAAAGCGAGCCCGAATGGCTGATACCACCTTCAATCCGTCCCGCGCATGGCGCTTTCAGAAAACCGCATTCCTGCCGGCTTTGACGCTGGCGGCCATGGTTGGTCTCGCCGGCTGCGAGACGACCAATACCACCGATGCCGTAATCCGCATCGACAAGGCACAAGGTTCGGAAGAGAATATTGCATCGCTGACGGCGGTCATCAACGCCAATCCGAGAGATCCCGAAGGGTATAATGTCCGTGGTTCCGCCTATGGCCGCGGCGGCCAGTTCCGCCAGGCGTTGAACGATTTCAACACGGCATTGCAGATCAACCCGCGCTTCTTCCAGGCCTATGCCAACCGCGCCCTGGTCTACCGCAACATGGGCCAGCAGCAGCAGGCGATTGCCGACTACAATGCCGCCCTGCAGATCAACCCGAGCTACGACGTCGCCTATATCGGCCGCGGCAATGTCTATCGCATGGCTGGCCAGGACGATGCGGCTTTCAACGATTTCAGCAAGGCGATCCAGCTCGGCACGACCGATGGCCGCGCCTACCACAACCGTGGGCTGATCTACCAGAAGCGCAATCAACAGGATAAGGCAATCGACGATTTCTCGAAAGCCATCTCGCTCGCGCCGAATTCACCCGAGCCCTACAATGGCCGCGGCGTCTCCTACTTCGCGCTGAATGATGACGACAACGCGTTTGCCGATTTCAATCATGCGATCGAGCTCAACGGCAACATCGCCGAATCCTGGGCCAATCAAGCGCTCGTCTACGAACGCCGCGGCGACAAGGCAAAGGCCGCCCGTTCCTATCGCCACGCCGTTGGACTCGATCCGAAATACCAGCCGGCCCGCGACGGTCTCGCCCGAGTCGGCGTTCCAGCCGGCTAAAGATGTGAATTGGGGCGGCCGGACCTCGGAAGCCCCAGGACCCGGCATTGCAACAAAATCACCGGCAGAGCCGCCTGACCAATGACCGGCCCGATGCCTGTGCAGCGTAAGCGAGCCGTCATGAAGGCCGCAGCATCGCTTTGAAAAGAGAGGCGGAAAAACCGCCGCCGTCTTCGATGGCATGTCATACTATGTTGCAACCTGCTTTTGCTCCCCCTAACATGGGCTGCTTCGATAGCCCGCTATCGGGCTGCGCGAAAACATGTTGAGGGCGGTTTGCGAGAGATGCGGATCTTTGCTTTCCTGACCGCAGACGAAAACTGTTGCGGGCAGCGGGCACGACGGCGCCGCGCGTCTTTCAAGACGCGCAAAGGCGGCTTCACGTGGAATTGCAGTCTGATTGTGTCTTGGATCGATTCCAGTTTGCAGAATGAGGCAATGGCGCGGGCGATGTGGCGCAATAAATGAAGATCGTCACATTGTTTTTCCCCAAAGCTTCGATCGGCACCTACTTGGTCGCCATGGCGGTTGCGATCGCGCTGCCGATTTTTGCCTTCGTGGCGTTGCTTCTGCTGCAGTTGGAGGACAACCAGCGTTCGGCGCTGAAACGCGAGACGGCCCAGGATGCGGTTGCCCTTTCGCGAATCATAGACCGCCAGCTGCAGGACATGGCGACGACGCTCCGGCTGCTGTCGAGCTCGCCGGAACTCGAAAACGGCAATCTCGCCGCCTTCCACGAACGCACGGAAACAGCGTTGCGGGACAATACACTATTCGTCATCGCCGTCGACCGCACCGGCCAGCAACTCTTGAACACGCGCCGAGCCTTTGGCACCCCGCTCAGCAAGGTCGCGAACATGCCTGCACTCGAATCGGCCATGACCTCCGGCCGCATCGAGGCGTCCGATGTCTTCCGCGGCCGGACCAGCGGCGACTGGGTTTATAATGTGACCCTGCCGCGGGCGAACGATCCCGTGGCAGCCCTCATCATCACGCAGGATGCCAAGGATCTGAGCAGGCTGGTGACGACCGAGGGTTTGGCGCCAGGCTGGTCGGCCGCCGTCATCGACCAAGGCGGCCATGTCGTCGCCGCCACCGGCCCGGCCAATCTCGAACCCGGCACGCCCTTCGACCCGCGTATCCTGCCGGCGCTCGGCAGCTTCCGAGGCGTCTTCGAGGATAAGACGATCCTGCCGCACATGCTTCTTGGTTATGCGCAAATTCCGGGCTGGTCGTGGAAGACGGTGATCTGGGGGCCGGTGGCGCAGGCCTCGATTCTCAGCACCTGGCGTTTCCTCATCATCGGAGGTGTCGCACTCGTGCTCGTCGCCGTGTTAGCCGCCTATGCGGTCGCGAGACAGGTCCGCACCACGATCCGCGAGATCGCCGACATGGCGAACCGAATGGGCGAAGGCCACATTGTCTCACCCGTCGAAACGAGCGTCATCGAGGCGAACCAGGTGGCGATCGCTCTTTCGAACGCCTCTTTCGATCGCAGCCAGACCGAGGACCGGCTGCGCTTCGTCATGCATGAACTTGTCCACCGCACCAAGAACCTTCTCACACTTGCGCAGGCCATGATGCGCCAACTCGCCAAGCAAGCCGACAGCGTCGAAACCTTTCAGGCCGCCGTCGCCGACCGCCTTGAGGGACTGGTGCGTTCGATCGAGCTCCTGACCAGCGAGCAATGGGGAGGCGTGTCGCTTCGGCGGGTCGTCGACATCCATCTGCAGGCCTTCCCGCAATCGCGCGAGCAGATCGAAATCGCAGGCGAAGATTTCATCCTGAAGCCGGATGCGGTGCAGAACCTCGGCCTTGCGCTGCATGAACTCGCCACTAATTCGGTGAAATATGGTGCCCTCTCCGTCCCGCAAGGCCGCGTCCGCTTCGAGTGGCACGATGTCAGGGAAGAAGACAAGCCGGATGCCCTGCTCCGCTTCACCTGGGAAGAGAGCGGCGGCCCGCCGGTAACAGAGCCGTCACGCTCGGGCTTCGGCACGACGGTTATCAAGGCGCATGCCGCCTCCGCCTTCCGTGGCACGGTGCAGGTCGATTTCCGACCGGAGGGCCTCTTATGGGTGCTGACGGCCCAGCGCGCGGCGCTGGAGCGGGAATAAGCCAGGAACAATCGCCAGTTCAACCCGTTTCGAACAGGTCGTTCCCAAGGAGAAGGACCATGTTCAAGCAAACGATGATCGCCGCCGCGGCTCTGGCGGCCGCCGCCTGGGCAAGCTCGGCGAACGCCGAAAGTTATGTGACGCTTGGCCGTCTGGTCTGCGGATCGGATGGCGGTCAGGGTCTTATCATCACCTCGCAGAAGAATCTCATCTGCACCTATACGCCGGCGGCCGGCGGCGCCAAGGCGGTCTATGCCGGTAAGATAGAGAAATTCGGCATTGACCTCGGCCAGACCGGCAAGAGCGTGATGATCTGGCAGGTGTTGGCAAAGACTGGCACGGACATGCCTGAGTTCGCCCTCGCCGGCGAATATTTCGGCATCGGCGCCGATGCGAGTCTCGGTGCCGGTGCCGGCGCCAAGGTGATCGCCGGCGGCACCAATAAGGCCTTCATGCTGCAGCCGCTGAATGTTCAGGCCCAGGAAGGGCTGAACCTGGCTGTCGGCGTCGAGAAGCTGACCCTGGTCCCGGGCGAGATATGAGAAAAGCGGCCAAAAGGGCAGCTGCATCAGGCTCAGTGACCGATCGCCTTGTTGATATCCTCGGTCATTTTCTTGGCGTCGCCGAGCAGCATCATCGTGCCGTCCTTGTAGAACAGCGTGTTGTCGATGCCGGCATAGCCCGAGCCAAGCGAACGCTTGACGAAGAGGCAGGTCTTGGCCCGGTCGACGTCGAGGATCGGCATGCCGTAGATCGGCGAGGTCTTGTCATCGCGCGCCGCCGGATTGGTAACGTCATTGGCACCGATGACATAGGCGACGTCGGCCTGGGCGAATTCTGAATTGATGTCCTCGAGCTCGAAGACCTCATCATAGGGAACATTGGCTTCGGCTAGCAGCACGTTCATATGGCCGGGCATGCGGCCTGCGACCGGGTGGATCGCATATCTGACCTCAACACCGTTCTTCTTTAGATTATCGGCGAGTTCACGCAGCGCATGCTGGGCCTGGGCGACCGCCATGCCGTATCCCGGCACGATGATGACCTTCGACGCATTCACCATCAGATAGGCGGCATCTTCCGCCGAGCCGAGCTTGACCGTCCTGTCCGATGTGTCGGCCCCGCCCGACACAGTCTCACCGCCGAAACCGCCGAGGATGACGGAGATGAAAGAGCGATTCATGCCCTTGCACATGATGTAGGAGAGGATGGCGCCGGAGGAACCGACGAGGGCACCGGTGATGATCAGCGCCAGATTGCCGAGAGTGAAGCCGATGCCAGCCGCGGCCCAGCCCGAATAAGAATTCAGCATCGAAACGACGACCGGCATGTCGGCGCCGCCGATCGGCACGATCAGCAGGACGCCGAGCACCAGCGACAGCGCCACGACGGCCCAGAAATCGACATGGCTTTCGGTCATGGCAAGCCCGACGATGAAGAGCACGATCAGCGCCAGCAGTGCGGCATTGATCAGATGCCGGTAGGGCAGCAGGATCGGCTTGCCGGACATGCGCCCGTCGAGCTTCAGGAAGGCGACGATCGAGCCCGTGAAGGTGAGTGCCCCGATCGCCACACCGAGCGCCATCTCGATGCGCGCCTCGGTATGGATATGGCCGATCTCGCCGATGCCGAACGAGGCAGGCGTATAGAGCGCGGAAGCCGCGACCAGCACGGCGGCAAGGCCGACCAGCGAATGGAAGCCGGCGACGAGCTGCGGCATCGAAGTCATGGCGATGGTGCGGGCGACATAGGCGCCGACGCTGCCGCCGATGGCAAGGCCGAGGACGATCAGCACGAAACCGCCGACGCTCGGCGTCGCCAGCACCAGCGTCGTCAGGATGGCGATCCCCATGCCGACCATGCCGTAAAGATTGCCCTTGCGGCTCGTGGCTGGATGCGAAAGACCGCGCAACGCCAAGATGAACAGCACGCCGGAGACGAGGTAGAGGAAGGCTGCGATATTGGTCATCGATCCTCACCGGTCCTTCTTGCGGTACATCGAAAGCATTCGCTGCGTGACGAGGAAGCCGCCGAAGATGTTGACCGAAACGAGCACCAGGGCGACGAAACCGAAACCGGTCGCAAGCCCGCTTGTGGAGATGCCGACCGCCAGAAGTGCGCCGACCACGATGACGGAGGAGATCGCATTGGTGACGGCCATCAGCGGCGTATGCAGCGCCGGCGTCACCGACCAAACGACGTAATAGCCGACGAAGATCGACAAGACGAAGATCGCGAGCTGGAAGACGAAAGGATCGATCGCCCCGCCGGTCGCAGCGCTTGCCGCCTCCGGGGCATGCGCGGCTGCAGTGGCGACGGCCGCAACCGCGTCGTTCAGTTGCTCCAGCGCTCTGTCCATCGCTTCACTGGCCATCATATGTCTCCCTTCTTCACGCCGCCGAAGGCGGGATGAACCACATCGCCGGCATAGGTCAGCATCGTCGCCCTGACGAGCTCGTCATCTAGGTTGACGACGACGCTCCGGCTTTCCTTGTTGACCATCGTCTCGAGGAAGGTGACGAGGTTCTTGGCGTAGAGCGCCGAGGCGCTGGCCGCGACCCGGCCGGGCATATTGGCGAAGCCGATCACGCACACGCCTTCGACATCGGCGACCTCGCCGGCAACAACGCCCTCGATATTGCCGCCGCGCTCGACTGCGAGGTCGACGGCGACCGCACCCGGCTTCATCGAAGAAAGCATGGCGCGCGACACGAGCCGCGGCGCCGGCCGGCCGGGAATGAGAGCGGTGGTGATGACGATATCCTGCTTGGCGATGTGTTCGGCCACCAGGGCAGCCTGCTTGGCCTGATAGTCGGCCGACATTTCCTTGGCGTAGCCGCCTGCCGTTTCCGCCGCCTTGAACTCGTCGTCCTCGACGGCGATGAACTTGGCGCCGAGCGAGGCGACCTGTTCCCTGGCGGCCGGACGGACGTCAGTGGCCGAGACCGCAGCACCGAGGCGACGGGCTGTGGCGATTGCCTGAAGACCGGCAACACCGGCGCCCATGACGAAGACTTTGGCAGCCGGCACGGTGCCTGCCGCCGTCATCATCATCGGCATGGCGCGGTCATAAACCGCCGCAGCCTCGATGACGGCCTGGTAACCGGCAAGATTAGCCTGGGAGGAGAGCACGTCCATCGACTGAGCGCGGGTGATGCGCGGCATCAGCTCCATCGCGAAGGCCGAAAGCCCGGCACCTGCGAGTGCGGCGATCGCCTCGTCATTGCCGTAGGGGTCCATGATCGCGATGACGGCGGCGCCGTTCTTATAACCCGAGAGCTCCGATAGGCTCGGGCGGCGCACCTTCAGCACCACGTCGGCCGCGGCAGCGTCGGTAAAGCTGCCGATCCTGGCGCCGGCTGCCTCGAACTCGCCATCCGGAATACGCGAAGCCGCACCCGCGCCGGCTTCAACGACGACATCGAAGCCGAAACTCTTCATCTTCTTCACGGTCTCGGCTGAGGCTGCGACACGCGTCTCCCCGTCCGTGATTTCCCTAGCAACGAAAACAATATTGCCCAACTGCCCCCTCCTCCGGGTCAGCCAGACCGCCGCAGGCTCGCCTGCGCAGGCCAAGCACCTAATTCACAAAGCTTCGGAGAAGCCTCCCCTCCCCTTGGAGCGTCTAGCGTCCTCCCGGACGCACAGACGCTCGAACTCTTTGGATCGAGCATCGCGCTCTCCGAAAATCGATTCCGACTTTCCGGCGATGCGCCAGCCGAGATCAGCGGACCAGGAAGATGCCGGCGGCGAGAAGAATGATGAAGACGAAGAGACCGCCAAGGAGGCCAGCGCCGCCGAAGAAACCGGCGGTCATAGCCAGCAGGAGAACGATGAGAAGCATCGTGCCGTATTTCGTGCCGGCAACGAACATGTTGTAGGTCTGCTCATGTTCCTTGTAATCCATCGGCGCGCCGGTCTCGACCGGTCCGGTATGATGTTCGGCCATAAATATCGTCTCCCTGAAATGCTTTCCGCTGCTTGATTCCCTCTTGGGCCGAGGGAAGTCCCTGGCAGCAGGAATTACACAATGACAGGCGAAAGCGCAATGCATGAGAATGCCGCAGCCGCGCTTCCAACCACCTTCTTCCGCGTGGAAAAAGAGTGCGGCGGCGGTCGCGTCATCGCCCCTATCTTCTCCCCCATTTGGAGGACAGGAGAAGCTAGAGCGGCAGGTCTGTGCCGAGTTCGCCTTGCGGAACGAAGCGCGCCGTCGGAATGATGGTCAGCGGCGGCAGTGTGTCGTTGGGATTGCGCGAAAACATCATGCGCTGCTCACTGGCGCTGGAGATGAAGAAGGGATAGCGCGTCAACAGCTTGCGTCCGACCTCGATCACATTCGTCGCCATCAGGGTCATGTCGATTCCATAATTCTTCGCCAGCCGCCCGGGAACGACCGTATCGGCATAGAAGACCCGCTTGTAGAAAGCCGCATGGGGCGGCCGGACAAACTGAAGAACTCGATCCGCACGGAAATAGGCGGCCGCGACGATTGTGGGTCTCAACGTCAGATAGGGGACCCATGGCAGGTCGGCAGTGAGTTCCGGATCGGCTGCAAAACGCGCCGGATCGATCAAGGTCAGCCCGGAATCCAGAAGCTCGTCCATCGCCTCGGGAAAAGCGCCGCCGGACTGGCTGAGGCGATGCTCCGGTGTCACATAATGAACCCGGATTGTACTGATCAGTTCACCATAATAGTACAGGCCGAAAATATAGGCGTGGCTGTCGAAATCGCTGTCGTCAAGCAGCCCCTTCGGGGCGAGCGCCAGCACGTCATGAGCCTTATAAGCCTTGTAGCGCAGGCGTTCCACCTGCTCCATGTCCTCACTGCTTTCGACGCGGCGATATTCGACATGATCCAATATTTCCAAAATTTTCGTGCTGAAATCACTTCGCTTGAACAGTGTCTCTGACATTTTCTTGATCCGCTCGTTAACGGATCATTAATCATACGCCAGCGCGATTTAGGCAAGGAAATCCGATAATTCGGGCCGTATATAAACTATTAAGGTTAACGGGCGCGCGGCGAACTGTTTTGGGAAATAGCGGCCGCTGCGGAGCGCTCAGGCGACTTTGTTGCGACGACGCTGGACGCTGCGGCGACCGATGCCCTGCTGCAGCAGGGTGATATTCTGGGAAGGCACCGGCGGCGAAAACACGTAGCCCTGCACGAGATCGGTGCTGCGGTGCTTATTGAGCAGCGCCAGCTGCTCATCGGTCTCGACGCCCTCGATGACGATTTTGAGACCGAGTTCGCGCGCTAGATTGACCGTGCCGCGCAGGAGCTTGAGGCGACGGGTATCCTCGACGATATTGCGTACGAAGGAGCGGTCGATCTTTACGATGTCGAGCGGCAGCGTGTCGAGATAGCTGAGGCTGGAGAAGCCGGTGCCGAAATCGTCGATCGCGATGGTGATGCCACGGGCTCTGAGCTCCGCCAGGATGGCGCGCACCGCCTGCGGCTCGTCGATCAAGCAGCTTTCGGTGATCTCAAGGTGCAGCCGCCCCGCGTCGAGCCCGGAATGGGCAAGCGCATCGGCAACCACCTGCAGAATGTCGGCATCGCGCAGATCTCGCGCCGAGAGATTGACTGAGACGGCGATGTGCTCCGGCCAGGTCATGCATTCGCTGCAGGCCTTGAACAGCACGAAACGGGTGATGTCGGAGATGATGCCCATATCCTCGGCGAGCTTGATGAAGACGTCGGGCGGGATCGCGCCTTTCGTCGGATGCACCCAGCGAGCCAGCGCCTCCGCGCATTCGATCCGCGACCCGTCGGCCCGGAACATCGGCTGGAAGACGAGATGCAGCGCCTGCGCTGCGACCGCTTCACGCAGGTCCGCCTTCAGCTTTTGCTGCTCGATGTAGCGCCCATCCATCTCGCGCTCGAAGCCTGATATGCCGCCCCTAAAGCGCGACTTGCTCTCGAAGAGCGCGAGATCCGCCTTTACGCTCCATTCATCCAACGCAAAGGCCGTGCTTTCGAATGTCGCGTAACCCGCGCTGAGCGAAACGAGAAAGGTCAGCTCATCGACCTCGTAATGGCCCTGGATCGCGGCATGTACGCGACGGATCTCAAGATCGAGCGAGGCCGGCTCCCTCGCATGCGGGAAGAACAGGATGAACTGATCTCCCATCAGCCGGCCGAGGATAGCGTTGCCACAGACCTGTTTGATGCGGGCGGCAATTGCGCAAAGCAGATGGTCGCCAGTGACGTGTCCACGCATGTCGTTGACATGTTTGAACTCGTCGATATCGAGGACCATGAAACCGAGTGGCCCTGACTTCCGCGGGTGCCTGGCCAGATATTCCTGCACCAACTGGCCGAAATATTCGCGGTTCGGCAGGCCGGTCAGCGCGTCAAAGCGGACCATGTGCATGATCTTCTGCTCCGCCTTCACCCGGCTCGAAACATCTTCGAAGATCAGCACGGCGCCGCCGTCGGCCCTTCGGCTGGCTGAGAATTCAAGCGAGAGTCCCTCGGGGAAATGGATGAGCGTGCGCGACAGGTTTCCTTCGGCAACCTGGGTGAGCTGGCGCAGGATGAGCTCCGGCTGCGAAGCGTCCATGAAGCTGTAACGTGCGCCATAACGCAGCACGGCGCCGAGATCACGGTCCTTCAGCCGCTCCGGCGCACCGATTTTCAATAGCTCGCAGGCCTTCCGGTTGACGACCTGAATACGGTTTTCGGCATCGACCATCACCAGGCCATGCGGCATGTTGTTGAGCGCGGTATCGAAACGGTCGGCGATAACGGTGACTTCCCGGCGGGCGATGACGTTCTCGTAAAGAAACTCGCGCACGCCGTTCGCCATGGCCCTGGTCGTCAGCCAGAAGGGAATGAGGAAGATCGACAGCAGGCCGCGGTAGAAATCCATTGCCAACAGGCTGCAGACGATCATCGGCAGGCAGCAGGAGAATGTCTGAAGATCGACCGCAAGGCGCGACCCGTAATTTCGGCCGACGACCGAAACCATGGTCGCCATGGTGACGGAAATGCAGGCAAGCTCCGCAAAGGAATCATGCACGACGAAGATCGCGTAGCCGCTGGCAAAGCCAAGAAGAGCGGTGGTGCAGGCAGCACCGGCGACGAGGATCCGCTCCCAGCGCTCAATGTCGGCGCGCGACAGGCGTTCCTTGTTGACGCGATCGAACTGCCGGAAGATGGCCATGCGGGCGCTGAAGACCAGAAGGAAGGCGAGCGACAACAGGATGTAGATGGAATATTGCGTCTTGGCAGCAACGGCGAGGCATGTCGCTACATGGACGATCACGCCGGCAAGAAGCGTCATGCGGTTCCCGGAAAGGGAGCTCACAAACGACAAATACACATCTATAGGGACCCTGTTCGGGTTATCTGGCTTCATCCACACTTTCCCTGTGCGCGGGGATTCTAAGCCCAACCCTTTAAAAATTGATTTCAACCGAACCAAACATTTGGTCAAATTTTCTAAAACTGCAGGATGAACTCCGCACCTTACGCGAGATTATGCAGCCTTCCGGCGAGAATTGGAAAATATTCATCCGCGCTTTGGTTGTGAAAACATCGAAAGACCGTGCCGGCCGCCCTCTGCGCCTTAGACTATGCTCCAACGCCAGGCATTTGTCCTTCCAATTTCAAAGGCCCTGGTCTACACCGATTCCAAAGAGGGAAAGCTGCCGAAAAACGGCAGGACAAGAACAAGGGAAACGAATGTCGGCACTTTTGGCAGCAAGCCGGTTGATCGATTCGATCAGTCGGATCATGGGAAAACTTTCCGAATATATGGTGCTGTTTTGCTGTCTGATCAGCGCCGGAAACGCCATCGTCCGCTACGCCTTCAACTACAGTTCGAACGGCTGGCTTGAGATCCAGTGGTATCTCTTCGCCTTCGTTGTCATGCTCGGCGCTTCGCATGCGCTTAACAATAACGAGCATGTCCGCGTCGACCTGATCTATGGCGCTGTCTCCGACAAGGCAAAGATCTGGATCGATGTCGTCGGCCTGATCCTGTTCCTCATCCCGGTCTGCATCTTTCTCACCTGGCTCTGCTGGCCCTTCTTCGCGCTTTCCTACCGGCAGGGGGAAATATCGGGTAATGCCGGCGGGCTGATCCGCTGGCCCGTCAAGCTGATCCTCGTCGCAGGCTTCGCGCTGCTCTCTCTTCAGGGCATCTCGGAACTGATCAAGCGGATCGCCGCCCTCACCGGCCACATCAGCATCGACACCAAATACGAAAAGCCGCTGCAGTAGCGCTCCCGGGAGGAACGGATTTGTTTGATTTCGGCTACATTCCGCCGGCCATGTTCCTCGGCATGGTCATCTTCATGCTCTACGGCTTTCCGGTCGCCTTTTCGCTCGCTGCCGTCGGCTTGTTCTTCGGCATCATCGGCATCATCACTGGTCATTTCAGCGAAGCGTTTCTGCAAGCACTGCCTCTGCGCTTTTTCGGCATCGTCTCCAATGACCTTTTGCTGGCCATTCCCTTCTTCACCTTCATGGGAGCCGTATTGGAACGTTGCGGGCTTGCCGAGGATCTGCTCGAAGGCACGGGCAAGCTCTTCGGTGGCATTCCCGGTGGCCTCGCCTATGCTGTCATCCTCGTCGGCGCAGTGCTCGGCGCCATCACCGGCACGGTGGCGGCCTCGGTGATCACCATGGGGGTGATCTCGCTGCCGATCATGCTGCGCTACGGTTACAGCCCTCGCCTTGCCACCGGCGTCATCGCCGCCTCCGGCACCATTACACAGGTGATCCCGCCCTCGCTGGTGCTCGTCGTTCTCGCCGACCAGCTCGGCAGGTCGGTCGGCGACATGTATCTCGGCGCCATCGGCCCCTCGATCCTGCAGGTGGCGATCTTCGTCCTCTTCATTCTGGTTATGTCGATCGTCCGGCCGAAATCAATGCCGCCCCTGCCGAAAGAGATACGCGGCGACCTTGACTGGGCGCTGCTCGCCAAGGTGCTGATGGGCATGGTGCCCTCGATGGTGCTGATCTTCCTCGTGCTTGGCACGATCTTCATGGGACTTGCGACGCCGACGGAAGCCGGCGCCCTCGGCGTCGTCGGCGCCATGGCGCTCGCCGCCTTGCATCGCCGCCTCACCTGGCCGCTGATCCGCGAGGCGATGACGTCGACCACCCATATTACATCAATGGTGGTGATGATCCTGGTCGGCTCCACCTGTTTCAGCCTGGTGTTCCAGGGCATGGATGGTTCGCGCTGGATCGAGCACATGCTGTCCGGCATCCCCGGTGGCCCGGTCGGTTTCCTGATCTTCGTCAACATTTTCATCTTCGTGCTCGCTTTCTTTCTCGATTTCTTCGAGATTGCCTTCATCGTCATCCCGATGCTCGCCCCCGTCGCCTCCAGTCTCGGCATCGACCTGATCTGGTTCGGCGTGCTGATCTGCGTCAACATGCAGACCAGCTTCATGCACCCGCCGTTCGGCTTTGCGCTCTTCTACCTCCGCTCGATCGCCGGCAAGGAGGTCAAGACTTCGGATATTTACATGGGCGCCCTCCCGTGGGTCGGCATGCAGTTGATCCTGGTAGCGATCGTGATCTTCTGGCCGCAATCGGTCACCTATTGGCTGGACCGCAGCCCGAAGGTGGATCCGAGCTCCATCAAGATCGAAGTGCCGGGCTTCGGCGGTCAACTCGGCCTGCCGCCGGTGGGCGGCGGCAACGGCTCGCCTCAGATTCCAGGCCTCAGCCTGCCGCCGCTGAACGGCCTGCCCGGAGCGCCGGCGCCCGGCAAATAACACGGAAAAAGAAACCCCCGGACCGAAATCCGGGGGTTTTGTCATCAGTGGCGATCAAGCGTCGACGAATGCCGTCGGCCAGAAGCTCAGAGCTTCCCGGCCCGCTGCTGGATCATCATGAACGTATCGAAGGTATATTCCGAAAGCTGCATCCACAGATAGGCATCGCGCTTGAAGGCGGTCTGGTCCTCGTAAATCTTCTTGAAATACTGGTTGTTGGCCGAGATTTCACCATAGATGCCCATCGCCGCCTGGAAGCTGGCTTCCATGATTTCCTGGCTGAACGGGCGCAACGTCGCACCCTCCGCAACGAGCTGTTTCAGCGCCGTCGGGTTCTTCATGTCGTATTTTGCCAGCATGTTGGTGTTGGCGAAGGCGCAGGCGTCGGTGAGCGCTGCCTGATAGTGCTTCGGCAGGTTGCTCCACTTATCGAGGTTGAAGAACGCATGCACGGTCGGGCCGCCTTCCCACCAGCCCGGGTAATAATAGTATTTCGCTACCTTATGGAAGCCAAGCTTCAGGTCGTCATAGGGACCGACGAATTCCGCCGCGTCGATCGTACCCTTTTCGAGCGCCGGATAGATGTCGCCGCCAGCGATCTGCTGCGGAATGACACCGACCTTCTCCATGATGCGTCCGGCAAGGCCGGCAATGCGCATCTTGACACCCTTGAGATCGTCGAGAGTATTGATTTCCTTGCGGAACCAGCCGCCCATCTGCGCCCCGGTGTTGCCCGCCGGCAAGGCATACATGCCCTGTGTGGCATAAAACTCGTTCATCAGCTTGTTGCCGTTGCCCTCATAGAACCAGGCATTGGTCAGGCGGCTGTTCAACCCGAAGGGAATGGCTGTTCCGAAGGCATAGGCCGGATCCTTGCCGACGAAATAATAGGAGGTGGTATGCGCTGCCTCGACCGTGCCGGCGGCGACCGCATCGACGGCCTGCAGGCCGGGAACGATTTCACCGGCTGCGAAAGGCTGGATCGTGAAATTGCCGTCGGTCGCAGCGGCGACATGTTTGGAGATGTCCTCGGCGCCGCCATAGATCGTGTCCAGGCTCTTCGGAAATGACGACGTCATGCGCCATGCGATCTTCGGATTCTCCTGCGCGATCGCAGGCGCTGCCAGTGCCGTTGCGGCAACCGCTCCGGCGCCGGCAGTTCCCGCCTTCTTGAAAAACGAACGACGATCCATCAAAAACCTCCCGTATAGATGGCACTGCGCGGCCAATCTTCACCCCTACCCGCAGCGAGGGCAGAGCTAAGCATGGCAGGGGCCGCGATTCAAGCTTTAGTCTATTAGCCTTTGGCATCAGGATAGCCAATAGGGCAGCGCGCGACGCGCCCATCAAAATCAGCAGCTTAGCGCGCGCCGGAGAGCCGCGGTGCCACTTGCGCCGCAATTTGTCCACCGGACATGAGGCAGGCGTTGACTTCACCGCCGTTCTGGCGGCAGAAACGACGAGCAGAGATTTCACCGGGGCGAACATGACGAAACCGATTGTTGCCATTCCTGCCGATATCCGCAGCTTCGACGGCGCGACCTGGCATGCCGTTCAGCATCAATATCTGAGCGCCGCATTGAATGCGGCCGGCGTCATGGCCTTCATGATCCCCGCGTTCGAGGCAGGCTACGATAGTGACGCGATCCTCGACCGCGTCGATGGCTTGCTGGTATCAGGTTCGGCCAGCAATGTGCATCCCGCGCTTTACGGCGTCGAGGCGACTGACAGGGACGGCCCCTTTGATCCCGCCCGCGACGCCACCAGCCTGCCGCTCATCCGCCGCGCCATCGACCGCGCCATCCCGCTGCTCGCCATCTGCCGCGGCATTCAGGAACTCAACGTCGCTCTCGGCGGCTCGCTGGCAAGCGAGATCCATGAGCAGCCCGGCATCTGGGATCATCGCCGGCCGGAGGGTGTGGACCGTGATGGCATGTATGCCATCCGCCAGACTGTCCATATCAAGGAAGGCTCCTGCATCGCAGAGATTCTCGGCCCCGGCGATATCCGCGTGAATTCGCTGCATCGACAGGCGATCGCCAGAACCGCGCCGCGCCTGCAGGTGGAAGCCACCGCCGAAGACGGCACGGTAGAGGCCGTTTCCGTGATCGATGCCAGGGCCTTCGCCGTTGGCGTGCAATGGCATCCGGAATATTGGGCCGAAACCGACAAGGCGTCGAACCGGCTGTTTGCCGCCTTCGGCGACGCCGTCCGCAGCTACGCCGCCGGCAAACTGCCTGTGACGGCGCCGGAAATCGCCTAGAGCATCGGCCCGAGAATCGGAGCGATCTTCGGAAAGCACGAGTGGCTGCTTCAGGGTGCTGGAGCGTCCCTTGTTCGTCCGAAAGGACGCACAGCGCCTAGGCGGTTCAGATTTTCATAAGGCGCTCAACGTTAGTCTCGCTTAACCTTTTGCGGCGTCTCCGGCACCGGCGTCAGCGCAGTCCCCTTCTCGAACCAGGCGATGAGATTGTCGGCGACCAGATCAGCCATCGCCACGCGCGTGGGCACGGAGGCCGAGGCAACGTGCGGCAGCAGCACGGCATTGGCTGGTTCGAGCAGGCCGGACGGCACGGTCGGCTCATCGTAAAAGACGTCGAGGCCGGCCGCACCGAGCGCGCCTGATGCGAGGGCAGCGCTCAGCGCTTCTTCATCAACCGTCCAGCCGCGGCCGACATTGACGAGAACTCCGTTCGGCCCGAGAGCGGCCAGGATATCGGCATCGATCGTCTTATGCGTCTGCGGCGTCTTCGGAACGATGGCGATCAGGGTATCCACCGCCTCCGCCAATTCCTTCAACGTCGGGTAATAGTCGTAGGGCGCATCCGGGTGGCGCGAACGGGTGTGATAACTGATCTTCACCTTAAACGGCTCCAGCCGCTTGGCGATCTCAAGCCCGATACGGCCAAGGCCGTAAAGCCCGATATGACGGCCCTTGAGGGAGAAACGTGACAGCGGAAAAGCCGTGCCCGGCTTCCAGTTGCCCGCACGCAGCCAGGCTTCCGCCCGCGGCAACTCGCGGATCGTGTTCAAGAGCAGGCCGATCGCCGTATCTGCAACCTCGTCGTTCAGAACGTCTGGCGTATTGGTGACGACGATGCCCTTTTCGGCTGCACGCTTCACATCCATGCCGTCATAACCGACACCGAAACTGGCGATCACTTCGACACCAGGCAACTGGTCCATCCAGGCGCCGGGAAAAGCGCCGGAGACGGCGACGCCGCGGATGCGTCCGGCGGTGTCATTGTCGAGCGCGAGCCTTTCCTCGCGGGCGACAGCGATGATCTCAAAACGATCTTTCAGCCTTTCGAGAACACGCTCGTGTATCTTCCCAGGAACGAGAATGGCGATGCGGGACATGGCTTTTCCTCTTGGACGGGTCTGGTTCAGGCGCGGGGCCGATGGGGACTGGTCGATTGGCGGATTCGCATTTCCGGCTTGATGAGATGCATGCCGTCAGGTTCATGGCTGCCGGCAAGACGATCGAGAAGCGCGCGCGCAGCCAGGCGGCCGACCTCGGTCTGGCCGTTCCAGACGGTTGTCAGCGCCGGCGTGGCGATCGAGGCTTCCTCGAGATCGTCATAACCGGTGACGGAAATATCTCGGCCCGGCACAAGGCCGGCGCGGGCAATGCCGTTCATCAGGCCGATCGCGACGAGATCGTTCCAGCAGACGGCCGCCGTCGGCTTCTGCGGCAGGGAGAGGAAATGCACAGCCGCCTCGAAACCACCCTGCTTTGAGCGAGGCCCGGGAATGCGCAGGTTCGGGTCGACTTCGATGCCCGCCTTGCGCAGCGCATTGACGTAACCCTGGTAGCGGTCGCGGCCGGTGGATGTCTGGTCCGTACCGCCGATCATCGCAATCGAGCGATGTCCGAGGCCGATCAGATGGTTGGTGGCGAGCGAGATGCCATAGCTGTCGTCACCGCGATAGGTCGGCAGCTCCAGACCTTCCATCGAACGGGCAACGAGGATCGCCGGCATGCCGTTCTCTTCCGCCAACTGCAGATCTTCCGGCGGGGTGCCGATTGCCGGCGACATGATCACGCCATCGCCGCCGAGCTGCAGGAGCGTTTCTATGAAGGTGCGCTGCTTTTCGACATTATCGTAATGGTTGGAAAGAATGAAGGTGTGGCGGCTGCGATCGAGCTCGCTTTCGATCGCCTTCAGGATTTCGCCGTAGAATGGATTCATGATGTCATGCACGACGACGCCGATGATGCCCGAGCGTGAGGTGCGCAGGCTGGCGGCACGGCGATTGTAGATATAGCCAAGCGCGCGCGCCTGCTCCTTGATCTTCTCCCGCGTATTACCGGCCACCAGCGGACTGTCGCGCAAGGCGAGCGACACGGTCGCCGTTGAGATGCCGAGCGTCTCGGCGATTGTCGAAAGCTTGATCTTCTGGACCACGTGTCCTCCTCCAGGCAGCACGCAAGACAGCAAGGCCACGCCGGGAAACCGGCGCGGCCCTTAAAATGTTTAATTAAAAGATTTAACCGCAGCAGGCAATTCGTCTTTTCTGGGAAATTTCAGTCGTCGTCCGGCTCTTCGATGGCATGCGCTTCGGCCTGCAGATTGGCGTCGATCGCCTTCAGGAGTCGAACGAGATTGCGGATTTCCTTTTCAGAAAATTCCTGCGTCGCCAGTCTGTCGCAGGCCGAGGCCGCCATCTCGATCGCCCGCACGCTGTCACGGCCGAGCGGAGTGAGATAGACCTTGGTCAGGCGCGCATCCTCGGCATCGGGTTTGCGCTCGAGAAAGCCCTGCGCCTCCATGCGGCCGATCGTCCGCGTCATGGTTGGCGCTTTCACTCCGAGCTTTTGCGCAAGACCGCCAGCTGTCATGCCGTCGGTCTCGGCCAGCGAGAGAATGACGCCGTCCTGGCCGGCATAGAGGCCGCTTTCGAACAGGTTGCGCGACAGCACCGTACGCATGGAACGAGCTGCCTGGGTCAGCGCCGGCGAGAGGTCGACAAGCGTATACTCCGTCTGGTCCTTCTTCTTGGACTTGCTCTTCTTGCCGTCCTTATGCTTCTTTCCCATAGCCATCCCTTTGATCTTTAAGCCCCGGCGCCGCTGCGATATGACATTGCCCATGATCTCGTCATAAACAAGAGGCAACGACCGGATGATGACGTCTTCGCCCCGCTCCGAGGACAGCGGCTCGGTCCGCGCCCCTGGCGAGCGCCGCCCGATCGCGGTGCTGCCGCTTGGTGCCCATGAGCAGCACGGCCCTCACCTGCCTTTCGAAACCGACACGCTGATTGCCGAAGGCATCGCCGAACGATTGAAAATGGCCTTGCCCGTCGGACTGTCGGTCACCTTCCTGCCCACCGAATCGGTCGGCTACTCCATAGAACATATGGATGTTGAAGGAACGAAGACGCTCGCATTCGACGAAGCGGTCAACCGCTGGCTCGCCATTGCCGAAGGGCTGGCGAAGCAAGGCATCCGCAAACTCGTGATGCTGAACGCCCATGGTGGCAATTCGCCCCTCATGACTATTGTCGCGACCGAGGCGCGGATCCGCTTTGCCATGCTGGCTGTGGCGACGAGCTGGACCCGCTTCGGGCTGCCGGATGGCGTGATTGCACCAGAGGAAAAGGCGATTGGCATCCATGGCGGCGATATCGAGACATCGGTCATGCTGGCTCTTCACCCCACCAAGGTAGACATGGCAAAGGCTGGGGATTTTCCTTCGCGGCAGACGGAATTCGCCACCCGCTTCAAGCACCTGCGCGCCTACGGCCCGCATGCCTTCGGCTGGAAGATGTCGGATCTCAACAAACAAGGCGTGGCAGGCAATGCCGCCGCTGCGACGGCCGAAAAGGGAGAGGCGCTGATTGCTCACTCGGTAAAGGGGCTGGTGGAACTTCTGGAGGATGTCGATGCATTCGATCTCGGCGAGCTCCGTTGAAAAGCGATCATCTGCATCCGGCGGCGATGTGATCTTATAACATATAAAATCCTTTGAACTGCCGTGCCCATGCCATTATATGAGACCAACCGTTCAAGCGGCCGATCCAAAGCCGCTCGGCCGCACGCCTAATTTAGAGGTTCTCATGACCGACGCGATCTCCACCCAGAAGCCCATTCCCGTTACCGTGCTCACCGGTTATCTCGGCGCCGGCAAGACGACTTTGCTCAACCGCATCCTGTCGGAAAATCACGGCAAGAAATACGCGGTCATCGTCAACGAGTTCGGCGAAATCGGCATCGACAACGACCTCATCGTCGAGTCGGATGAAGAAATCTACGAGATGAACAATGGCTGCGTCTGTTGCACGGTGCGCGGCGACCTGATCCGCGTCGTCGAAGGCCTGATGCGCCGCCCCGGCCGCTTCGACGGCATCATTGTCGAAACAACGGGCCTTGCCGATCCGGTCCCGGTCGCCCAGACCTTCTTCATGGACGACGACGTGCGCGCCAAGACCGAGCTCGATGCCGTGGTTGCTCTCGTCGACGCCAAGCACCTGCCGCTGCGCCTGAAGGACAGCCGCGAAGCCGAGGACCAGATCGCCTTCGCCGACGTCGTCGTCATCAACAAGAGCGACCTCGTGACCCCCGAAGAACTGGATGTGATCGAAGACATCGTCCGTGCCATCAACCCGGCCGCCCGTGTCTACAAGACCAGCCGCTCGGGCGTCGACCTCGCCCGCGTTCTCGATCAGGGCGCCTTCAACCTCGAGCGCGCGCTGGAAAACGATCCGCATTTCCTGGAACACGGCCATGACGACCACGTCTGCGGCCCGGATTGCGATCACCATCACCACGATCATGATCACGACCACCACCATCACGATCATGACCACGGCCATCACAACGGCGCCCATCACCATGGCGCGATGTCGGCTATCCACGATGTGACGGTACAGTCGGTGTCGCTGCGCGGCGGCGAGATGAACCCCGAGCGCTTCTTCCCCTGGATCCAGAAGGTCACGCAGACGCAGGGGCCGAATATTCTGCGCCTCAAGGGCATCATTGCCTTCAAGGACGACCCGCAGCGTTACGTCGTCCAGGGTGTGCACATGATCATCGAAGGCGATCACCAGCGGCCATGGAAGGAAGGCGAGAAGCATGAAAGCCGTCTCGTGTTCATCGGCCGCGATCTCGACCGGGAAAAACTCGAGGCCTCCTTCAAGGCCTGTGAGGCAGCCGCCTGATGCCCACAGTTGCACCGCTTGATCTCGACGGCCACGTTCTGGCCGTCGAATTTTTAGGTGATGTTCCCTTCTTCGCCAGCGCCAACGGCACATTTCACCGGCTGGACGGCGGCGAGAGGGTTTCAGAAGCCCATCAGGGCATGCTCACCGCGATCCGCGATCCCTACAGCGACAGCCTGATCTCGGGCGGCGAAGACGGCAAGGTTCTGCGCATCGCCGCCGACGGCAGCGTCAGCGAACTTGCGACCGCGCCGCGCAAATGGATCTCGCAGGTCGCGGCCGGCCCGCAAGGAGCGGTTGCCTATTCCTATGGCAAGAGTTCGCTCGTCCGGCTTGCCGACGGCACCACTAAGGAATTCCCCGAGGAGCGCACCGTCGAAGGCCTCGCCTTCGCACCGAAAGGCCTGCGCATCGCCGCCGCCCGCTATAACGGCGTGTCGTTGCACTGGGTCGGCATGAGCGCCAAACCGGTCGATCTCGAATGGAAGGGCGCGCATACCGCCGTCACCTTCTCGCCCGATGGTAATTTCCTCGTCACCTCGATGCAGGAAAACGCGCTGCACGGCTGGAAGCTCGACAGCAAGCCCGGCGCCGAAGCCCGCCACATGCGCATGACCGGCTACCCCGCCAAGGTGAAATCCCTCTCCTGGTCGGTCAAAGGCAAATGGCTAGCCTCCTCGGGCGCACCGGCGGCAATCGTCTGGCCTTTCCAGGGCAAGGACGGCCCGATGGGCAAGGCGCCACTCGAACTCGGCACCCGCGCCAACATCATGGCGACCTCGGTGAAGTTCCATCCGCTGGAGGATATCCTCGCGATCGGCTTCATCGACGGCATGATCCTCGCCGTGCGCATCGCCGACAGCAAGGAAGCCCTCCTGCGCCGCCCCGGCAAGGGCGCGATCACAGCAATGAGTTGGAGCGCAAACGGCAAGCTGCTCGCTTTCGCCTCCGAAGCCGGCGATTGCGGCGTGGTCGATATCTCGGCTTAAGCCCCTGGCGGAACCTGAAACCGTCGCATATGGCGCCGACCATATGCAGGCGCCGGCTTAAACGGACTGGCTGGAAGATCGCATGCCAAGGCCTTAGAATACCGGACTTGTCGATCTTGGCTGGACGACACATGAAAATCCGCGCAGCTAATGCCTGGCCGTGACTGACAGAGGAAACGCAATGCCGATATCGACCGGCCTCGGCTTGGCCGAGCAACAGCCGCAGCCCCTGGGCGACGCATCCATCTGGGCGGTGATCCGCGCCGAGGCGGGCGAGCTTGCAGCGCGCGAGCCGATATTGCGGCGACTGCTTGCCGAGCAGGTGACGAGCCCCGCCGGCAACCATGAGATCCTGGCTCAGGTGCTGGCGGCGCGGCTCTCGGTGGCGAAAGTTGAAACCGGCGATCTGTTCGACCTCATCCTGTCGACGCTTGATGACGATATCATCCGGAAAGTCGAGGCAGATCTCGCTGCCGTTCGCAAACGCGATCCGGCCTGCACGACATTTCTGCATGCGCTCTTGAACCTCAAGGGTTTTCATGCGCTGCAGACACACCGCATCGCCCACGTGCTCTGGAATACCGGCCGCCCGGAGATTGCCGCCTGGCTCGCCAATCTGGCCTCGCTGGTCTTCGGCCCGGACATTCATCCGGCTGCACGGATAGGCGCTTCCATCATGCTCGACCATGGCTCGGGCATCGTGATCGGCGAAACGGCGGTGATCGAAGACGAAGTATCGATCCTCCAGAATGTCACGCTTGGCGGAACTGGCAAGGAGACGGGGGACCGCCATCCGAAGATTCGCCACGGCGTCATGATCGGCGCAGGCGCCAAGATTCTCGGCAATATCGAAATCGGCGCCTTCAGCAAAATCGCGGCCGGCAGCGTCGTACTGAAGCCGGTTCCCGAACATTGCACTGTTGCCGGCGTCCCGGCCGCGATCGTGCGGATCCACCGCGCCGATGAAATCCCGGCCGAGACCATGGACCAGAATATCTAGGCCCTACAGGGACGCACCCATGCGCTATCCGGCCTGCTGGTTTTGCCGGGAAGCTTCAACGCGATTTCGGCCTTCGCGCTTCGAGCGATCGAGCGCTTCATCGGCCTTGTGCATGAGCCGCTCGAAACCCTCTGCGTTTTCACGGGTAGCAACGCCGATGCTCAACGTCGGAAAGACGGCGAGATCCGGCCGCTGCATGACGGCGGCGGCGAAAGCGAGGCGGATCTGCTAGGCAATCGCCACCGCATCTTCCTGGGCGATGTTTTTCAGCACCGCCAGGAACTCGTCTCCACCTTGCCGCGCGAGCAGTTCGTTGGAGCGCATGATGCTCCTCGAAACGCGGGCGAAAAGCCGCAGGATCTCGTCGCCGGCGGCGTGGCCGTGCCTGTCGTTCAACTGCTCGAAATGGTCGATATCGAGATCAGCAGGGATATCGGAGAACGCGAGCACGGGCACGTGCTGGGCAAGGCCGCCACGATTGAGCGCGCCGGTCAGCGGATCGTGGTGGGCGAGGTTCTGGCCGCGGAACCTACAGCAAGCATTTTGCGGTTTGATCGGAGCCTTCGTTGAAAATCGAACAATCGGTGGTTTTCCTACAGCCGCAGTAATCAAGCAGATCGCACCGTGCCGATGATGTCAGCCAACAGACCGTGCAGCAAATCCCGGTAGCCGTTTCGCGCCGAGGGGCCGCTCTCTTCCGACGTCATGACGACGGTCAGATCGAGCGACGGGACGATGTAGAGCATCTGCCCGCCATAGCCCCAGGCGAAATGCACCTGCTCGCCGCCGATTACACGCGTGAACCAGCCATAGCCGTATTCGTCGCCGGAGAAACGCGAATTGGTACGGTGCTGCCAGGATTGCGCGATCCAGTCGGCAGGCACCACCTGCTCCCCCTTGGCTGTGCGCCCACCATTGCGATAAAGCTCGCCGAAGGCAAGTAAGGACCGAGCGCTCATCGCCATCTGGTTGCCGCCGATGTAGATGCCCTGCGGGTCGCGCTCCCATGCGCCAATGCGGAAACCCTCGACAGGGCCGAGCCATTCGCGGGCAAGCGCCAGGGTCGAGCGGCCACTGACCTTGGTAAGAATGGCCGAAAGCAGATGCGTCGATGCGGTGGAATAGAGCATCTCGCCGCCGGGCTGATCGATGAAAGGCTGTGAGAGAGCAAAGCGCACCCAGTTGCGCGAGGAAACCCAGCGGCCGTAGTTCGGCCCCGACATGCGGTCGAGTCCCGCCTGCATGGAGAGAAGATTGCCGATGGTGATGTCGTTGAGGCGCGGGTCTGGCGATGAGGGAAGATCGGCTTTCAGGATCGGCGCGATCTTCTGGTCCGGACCATCAAGCAGTCCTTTGCTGATCGCGATACCGACGAGCGCCGAAATGATCGATTTCGAAGCAGACTTGATATTGGTCGATTCCGACGGCGAATGACTGCGGAAGCCGCGTTCGGTGAGCACGCGTCCGTCGCGAGCGACGATCACAGTCTTCAGCGGCCGCAGCGCCGGATCGCTCGCCGCTTGGTCGAGACGCGGACCAAGCCCGGCGGCGGACGCCGTGCTCTGAGCGGCCGTCGGACCTGTTGCGGCAAATGTCAGGCAGAAGAAAAGGAGAAGGAAAAGAATACGGATCATGTGACGCATGATAGGATATCGCGGCAACATATTCGCGTGCCCACAGCACTTCTCACGCGATCGTGTCTGCTGGTGAACCGGTTACCCGTGTCTCTCTGTCTCGGCATAAAAAACAATCCGCGCCGCAGCCACGGCAGGCCCGCCTGCCTGCATGATCAGCGGCGCGGATATTACCGGCGGGGAACGTTCCCTATCACTACCTGGTGGGCGCGCAGCTCAGGCTGCGCGGCGAACCGGCGCGCTGGCCAGCATGCGTCCCGAGGGAACGATCATGCCGGCCGCGCCGTCAAGCCAGCCTTCCGTGAGCTCAAGCGCGAGAAAGCGCGAGCGCTCGAACGGACCTGGCATGACAAGATGGCGAGCCTTTTCGGCGAAAAAGCCGAAACGCTCATAATAGGCGGCATCGCCGACGAGCAGGACGGCGCCATGCCCGCGGTTCTTCGCCTCGAGGATCGCCGCGCGCATCAGGGCCGAGCCGATGCCTTTGCCGCCATGACGGGAATCGACGGCCAGCGGGCCGAGCAGCAGCGCGTTGATCGGCGTGCCATCGGCGTTGACGCCGGCCTCGACGTTCCAGAGCCGCACCGTGCCGATCAGGCGACCGTCGCGATCACGCGCGACCAGTGCAAGTCCTTCGGCCGGAATGCGGTTGCGGCGGATCTTCTCCGACGACTTCTTGCGGCGGTCGGGGCCCATGACGCGGTCGAGCAGGTTTTCACGCGCGACAACATCCGACGGGTTTTCGGCGTCGATGGTGAAAATGGAGGGCGCAAAGAATGCGCGGACAGAATCAAGAACAGCGGCCATTGTGGGCCTCCCGCACTCAAAACCGATTCAGACGGTGACTTCGGTGAATTGTGGATTTGCCGCCCCGGCTGGTTGCGGAGCTGGCAGAAACAAGACCTTAGATGACGTAAGCCTTCAGCGGCTCGAAGCCGTTGAAAGCAACCGCCGAGTAGGTCGTCGTATAGGCACCGGTGCCTTCGATCAGAACCTCGTCGCCAATCGTCAGAGACAGCGGCAGCGGATAGAGGTTCTTTTCATACAGCACGTCGGCCGAGTCGCAGGTCGGGCCGGCGATCACGCAAGGTTCCATCTCGCCGCCGTCGCGCTCCGTGCGGATCGGGTAACGGATGGCCTCGTCCATGGTTTCGGCGAGACCGCCGAACTTGCCGATGTCGAGGAAGACCCAGCGGGCGTCGTCATTGTCCGACTTCTTGGAGATCAGCACGACTTCCGCCTTGATGACACCGGCATTGCCGACCATGCCGCGACCCGGCTCGATGATCGTCTGCGGGATCTGGTTGCCGAAATGGGTGCGCAGCGCCTGGTAGATCGACTTGCCGTAAGCTTCCGCGGACGGAACGTCGCGCAGATACTTGGTCGGGAAGCCGCCGCCCATGTTGACCATCTGCAGGTGGATGCCCTGCTTGGCAAGCTGGACGAAGACGCGCTTGGCGTCGGCAAGAGCCGAATCCCAAGCATCGACCTTGGTCATCTGCGAGCCGACATGGAACGAGACGCCGTAGGACTGCAGGCCGAGCTGATGGGCATAGACGAGAACGTCGACCGCCATCTGCGGAACGCAGCCGAACTTGCGCGACAGCGGCCACTCGGCGCCTTCGCCATCGGTGAGCACGCGGCAGAAGACACGGGCGCCGGGAGCGGCGCGCGAGATCTTCTCGACTTCCTCGTGGCTGTCGACCGCAAAGAGGCTGACGCCGAGCGCATGAGCGCGGGCGACATCACGTTCCTTCTTGATCGTGTTGCCATAGGAGATGCGGGCAGCGGTCGCACCGGCTTCCAGCGCCATTTCGATTTCGGCAACGGATGCGCAATCGAAATTGGAGCCGAGCCCTGCGAGCAGCTTCAGCACTTCCGGAGCCGGGTTAGCCTTGACGGCATAGTAGATGGCGCTGTCCGGCATGGCGTGACGGAAGGCGTGGAAATTGTCGCGAACGACATCGAGGTCAACCACGAGGCAGGGACCGTCGGGACGTCGGGTTGCGAGAAAGTCGCGGATGCGCTGGGTGGTCATAGTCGTTCCCTCTTCCAGTTCCAGAACTCCGGCATGAACCGGAGGACAAAGGGCATACGAGAACTCGCATTGGAACCAGCCGGTGGAGACCCCGGAACCATAGCAAGCGCTCGATGCGCGGATAGTGAACCAACGCCGCGGACGCGGTGTAAGTTCGGCTTTGTCTGCCATGGATTGGAGGGAGAGTCCCAACCGCACTTCCGGCAATGATGGTGTGCCTCTTCAGTAACCCCCGCTGATGGAAAGCAGGGAGAGAACAAAAAGGCCCGCACCGTCGTTGCTTCAGGCGTCCTCGCATTTTCCGGTTGGCCGGAATAGCGACTGGAGGGGTTAATTCCAGGTACCTTACCGATTTCCTCACCAATTCGAGGGTTCGGCGGACACCCATGGGCACGTGCGACTTTGGGCTGATTGGGAAATAAGAATATTCGCCTCCATAATCAAGCGAATTTTTGATCCTCTGGGCAAAAAAATATTTGAACAGCGCTGGCCAATTTGTTCAACGTTCCAAAACAGTTTTAGGAAGCATCATGGATACCTTGACGCGCATACGCGCCTTCATCGATGTCGTCGAGGCCGAAGGCTTTTCCGCCGCCTCCAGGCGCACCGGCCGCTCGAAGGCGCTGCTGTCCAAATATGTGCGCGAACTGGAAGACGAGCTCGGCGCGCTGCTGCTCAACCGCACCACCCGGCAGTTCTCCATGACGGAGGCCGGCCACACCTATTATCGCAGCGCCTCGGATATTCTTAAGGAGATCGACAATCTTGCCGATCTCGTGCGCGAAAACAATGCACAGCTGAAGGGGCGGTTGCGCGTTTCCGTCCCCCGCACCTTCGTCGATGCGGACGTCGGTCAGTCGCTAATCGATTTCTCCAGCGAAAACCCGGACCTTTCGCTGGAGATCGCCGCCGACGACCGTTTCGTCGATCTGATCGAGGAAGGGTTCGACGTGGCGATTCGCATCAGCAAGCTCGAAGATTCCGGCATGATTGCCCGCAAGATTTCAGATTTCCGCGTCCATCTCTGCGCCACCCCGAATTTTCTCGAGCGCCATCCCGATCTGGAGCATCCGAGCGACATTTCCAATCTTCCCTTTATCGTCGATACCAATTCACGCACCCAGGGCAGCATCCGCTTCCACAATCCTGACAACACCACCTTTGCCGTCGCCGTCTCCGGGCCGATCGAGGTCAACAGTCCGCATGCGACATTACGCGCTGCACTCGCCGGCATCGGGATCGCCCTTATTCCCGATTTCATCGCCCGCAGGCCGATCGAGAGCGGCGAGCTGGTGACGCTGTTTAATGATTACATTCCGACCGACCGCGGCATCTATGCCGTCTACCCGCACCGGCGCTACCTGCCGGCCAAGGTGAGAATCTTCGTCGATTACCTGCACAACTGGTTCAAGAAGCATCCGTGAGATTTGGATGGCACAGACCGGCCTGGCCGGACGATGGGATGATGCCGAACGCCATCAACCGACAAGCCGGTCCCAATTCCGTCCCAATTTCTCGTAAGAACTCGGGTCGAGCGAATAGGGCAGCGGGACGCATGAACAAATCCATACCATTGATGACCGCGCTGCTTTCGCTGGCGCCGGCAGCGGCATTTGCACATCCGCACATCTTCGTGGAGGCGCGGCTCGAAGTCCTGGCCGGCGCTGACGGCAGCATCGAGGAACTGCGCAATGTCTGGCGCTTTGACGAGGTCTTCTCCTCCTCGGTCGTCATGGATTTCGACAAGAACACTGATCTGAAACTGGAGCCGAACGAACTCGCGCAGGTCGGTAACACGGTGAAGCAATCGCTTGCCGATTACGACTACTACATGAACCTGACGATCAACGGGAAGAGCGTCACCGTCCAACAGCCTGACGTCATCCATGTCGACTATAAGAACGGCCAGCTCCTGATGTTCTTTGCGGTCAAGCCTGTGGAAAAGATGCCGCTCAAGGGCAGGCTTACGTTCGGCGTCTACGATCCGACGCTCTATACGTCGATCGATTTTCCCACAGACAACGAGCTGGCAACGGTCGGCGACAGCTTGAAGGCCTGCAAACACCAAGTGGTGAGGCCGGATGCCGACGAGGTGATCTCGCAAAACAAGCAGTCCCTGACGGACGCCTTCTTTACCGACCCCACCGGCACCAACATGTCCAAACTCTTCGCCACCCGGCTGGAGCTCACATGCTGATAAGAAGCCCGTCCCTCATCTTTCCCGCAGCACTCCTCACGCTCCTGATGGCTGCAAGCCTCGCCCATGCGCAATCGCCGCTCGGCATCGGCACGGCCGAACCGAGTTTTCAACCGACGGGTGGGCCTTTCGCGCCGCTTTTGCTCTACGTGAATTATGAACAGCAGGCCTTCTATCGGGCGCTGACCGGTGCGTTGAAGGGCATGCGGGAGGACCCGTGGCAACTGACATCGCTGGTCGGCCTTTCCTTCGCCTACGGCGTCTTCCATGCCGCCGGCCCTGGCCATGGCAAGGCGGTCATCTCCTCCTACATGATCGCCAACGAGGTTGAACTGAAGCGTGGCGTGGTGATTTCCTTCATTTCGGCTTTCATCCAGGGAGTCGCCGCCGTGGCATTGGTCGGCGGTGCCTGGCTGGTTTTGCGCGGCACCGGCATTACGCTGACGACAGCCACTCACGCCATGGAAATCGCAAGCTTCGTCATGGTCATCCTCTTCGGCGGCTGGCTGCTGTTCCGCAAACTGCGTTCGATGGCGAGCAATCTGCCGCGCCGGCGGCTGGTGGCGACGTCGGCCGGTCCGGTTTCCATGATGCTCGATTGGAAGGATAATGCAGCCGAACGCCAGGCCTATGCCTTCAACGGCAAGGCGCAGGCCGTGGATGCCGGCCACAACTTCCTTCCCGGAATGGTCTGCGAGACCTGCGGCAATACGCACGTGCCTAATCCGGCCCTGCTCGCCGGCGACAGGTTCAGCGCTCGAGAAGCCTGGTCGGCGATCGTGGCCGTCGGCCTTCGACCCTGCTCCGGGGCTTTGCTTGTCATGACTTTCTCGCTTCTGAACGGCCTCTATCTCGGCGGCGCGCTTTCGGTTGCTGCCATGTCGCTCGGCACGGCGATCACCGTTTCCGTGCTTGCGACGCTTGCCGTCACCGCCAAGGGTGCGGCGGTCCGCCTCTCCGGACGCGGCTCGACGGCTTCGGTCTGGGTTGGCAACGCAATTGAAATCCTCGGCGCCCTGCTCGTCATCCTGATGGGCGTCCTGCTGCTCGGGGCTTCCCTGCAGGGATAGGCTATTTTCCTCTGCCGCGCTGGTAGCGCGCCCGCAGCCAGAACACCGCAAAAAACGCCATGATCAGGCAGACGCCGACGGCAATCGCCAGCACTGGGGAGAAATTGCCGATCCATAGAACGATGGTCGGCAGAAAATAAAGGACGAGACCGGCGCCCAGAAGAATGACGGCGGCGGCGATCGCCTGCGAGCGGCTTTCCGGGCTCACGCGAGCCTTTCCTTTTCCAGATCGGCACGAATATCCTGCAGGCGCCGGACCTGTTTGCCGGTCGCGTCGAAATTTTCGGGCGAAAGCCAGGCTTCGAAGGCCTGGTTAATCAGCGGCCATTCGGCGTCGATCATCGAGAACCAGGCAGTGTCGCGGTTGCGGTGCTTGGAAATCATGTGCTGGCGGAACACGCCTTCGAAGCTGAAGCCGTAGCGCAGAGCCGTCGTCTTGCTCGCTTCATTCTTGTTGTCGCATTTCCATTCGTAGCGGCGGTAGCCGAGATCTTCGAAGACGTGCTTGGCCATGAGGTAGTGCGCCTCGGTGGACAGCGGCGAACGGCTCATGTCGGGACCATGGGCCACCCCGCCGATCTCGACGACGCCGTTGGCCGGGTCCGCGCGCATATAGTTCGCCATGCCGACAATCTTGCCGGTGGCGTTGTCGCGGAAGATATGGGTGAGCCAGTTGGACTTGGTGTGGACGGTTTCCAGCCAGTTGGCGAAATCCTCGATGCCAGTGAAGTCGTCCTGCGCGAAATAAAGAAGCAGCGGGTTGATGCCCATGCCCCCTAACCCCTTCCACAGCGCTTCGAGATGTTGCTCGCGTCGATAGGGCTCAACGGTAACGAAACGGCCCTTCAGTGTGACCGGCTTCGGCGCCGGGCAGCCCTTGAAATTTGCAAGATCGCGCATGTTCACTCCCCTTCTCGGCAGAGTGGATAGGCCAGCCGCCCGACAAAGGCAACCGGCCTAGATGTTACTGTGACAAGGTCGTCTTTGCGGACGACACCGTCGCCTCGATATGGTCGACCAATTGGTCGGCGAGGCCGAGACGGCCCGCAAGCAGATCGAGATAACCGCGCTCGGCGCGCGAATCCGGCTCGATGGTGAGCCGCGAAGCGGTGTAGAGTTCGACGCGCTGTTCTTCCGTCACCGCCGCAGCGACGATCGCGTCAATATCCGTCGGCGACGCGAGTTCGCGCTCGATGAAGGCTGCAGCCTCGCCACTGACATCGGCGGCCTTGATCTTGTCCATGATTAGGGCGCGTTCGGCGCCATCGATGTGGCCGTCGGCCTTGGCTGCGGCGATCATCGCGCGGATCAGCACCAGCACGAATTCGTTGCTGCCGGCAGGCGACGCCGGCCCGAAGCCGGAGTCAACAGGCGGCGGCAGGAGAACCGGGTTGTTTGCCGACGGCGCATCCGACGAGGCCGCGGGGGCTTGGCCCGCCTGGTAATTCTTATAGGCCTGATAACCAAGGCCGGCTATGGCGGCAAGACCGCCGATCGCCAGTGCATTGCCGGCAATGCTGCGGCCGGTCTTGGTGCCGAGAAGCACGGCTGCGATCGCACCGCTCTTCATCGGATTGTTCTTTGCCGTCTGCATGGCCTCGCCCGCCCTGTCTCGGACCGAACCGCCGACACCCGGCACCTGCGAACCCAAGAACTGGTCGAGAAGCTTCTTTGCGTCGAACATTCCTCGTCATCTCCTGTTTGAGGCTGGAGGAGAACATAGGTTTGCGACGGCTGAAATACAAATACTGCGCGTGATGATCGCGCCTGGCGCTCATCCCAGCCCTTGCGACCTCAGGCTTTCAGAGCCGCGGCCTCTGCTGCAAGTTTGGTGATCCCCGCCCAGTCGCCGGCTGCGACCAATTCCTTTGGCGCAACCCAGGAACCACCAACACAGACGACGTTCGGCAACGAGAGATAATCTCGGGCGTTCTTAAGTGAAATGCTACCTGTCGGGCAGAACAGTGTGCCGGCGAGCGGCGAAGAGAGCGCCTTGAGGTAAGCGGCACCACCGGCCTGTTCGGCCGGAAAGAACTTCAGCACCTGGTAGCCTTCTTCGCGCAACGCCATGACTTCGCTGGCAGTGGCAGCTCCGGGAAGCAACGGCACATCGGAATCTGCAGCGGCATCGAGCAGTTCCTGCGTCGTGCCTGGACTGACGATAAATTTCGAACCGGCCTCGACGGCCGCCTGCCAATGGGCGGCATTCAGGATCGTGCCGGCACCGACTTCGGCGCCCTCGACCTCGGCGGCGACGGCACGCACCGCCTCGAGTGCCGCCGGCGTGCGCATGGTGATTTCGATTGCTTTCAAGCCGCCTGCGACGAGCGCCCGGGCAAGCGGCACCGCCGATTTGGCATCGTCGACAATCAAGACGGGAACGACCGGCTGGAGTTTCAGGATGGAAAGGAGCTTCTCTGTTTTGTCGCCCATGGTCGCACAACCTCCTTGAAACGATTGAAAATTTGCATCCCGAATAACGTCCCCGCCGAACCTTGTCGAGCTAAAACCGAGTTGCCTGAGAAGAAGGGTATGAAATGCTTGGAAATTGGTCTACCGTGCAGCAATCGTCACAAAAGGTTCACTGACATGGCGAAAGAGATCGAGCGGAAATTTCTCGTACGCAGCGATGGATGGCGTTCCGCCGTCGAGACCAAGTCTGTCCTCAGGCAGGGTTACATCGCCTCGATGGACGACCGTTCCGTTCGGGTCCGCATCCTCGACGGCAGGAAAGCGAGACTGACGATCAAGATCGGCCGCAGCGCCATTACTCGCGACGAATTCGAATACGATATCCCCGTCGCCGATGCCGAAGAGCTGTTGCAGAACGCAATCGGCATCGTCATCGAGAAAACGCGCTACCGCGTTCCCCATGAGGGCTTCGTCTGGGAAGTTGACGTCTTTGCCGGCGAACATCGCGGACTGGTGATTGCCGAAGTGGAGATGGCGGCGGAAACCGACAAGCCAGCCCTGCCCCTCTGGCTCGGCCGCGAAGTGACCGGCGATTTCCGCTATTCCAACCAAGCCCTTGCCACCGAATACGGGCACGACAGGCATGGCCTATCGCATTCGGCCTGACGCCGATTTCACCCAGGCATTCAGGGGCGTCGCGGCCGAGCAACTGGAAAGCGCCATCACCTTTCTCGAAGAGCGGCCGGACGGCGCGCACGAGGCGATCCATTCCTTCCGGAAAAACCTGAAACGATTGCGCTCGCTCTACCGGCTCGTCGCGCGCGAGGTGCCTGACTTTCAGAAGCAAGAAAATGCAAGGCTGCGCGATGCCGCGCGCTCGCTTTCGGCAATCCGGGACGCTGCCGCGCTCATCGGCACTGCGCAATATCTGCAGCATTCAGCCCGCGGCAAAGAGGAAAGCGAAGCCCTCGGCCGGATCGTCACCATTCTCGAGGGGCGCCGTGACTGGATGGCGGAGGCCGAAAGGGGTCTGGAACAGCGGCTGATCGAAACCTCAGGCGTGCTGAAGGAGGCGATCACCGCTTTGGACGGGATCTCCTTCGATGGCAGCCACCGCAGGAATGCCCGCATGCTGGCGAAGAGCTGGCGCCGCACCGCCCGCAAGGCCAAGGCCGCGCTTGCCGGCTGCCACGGTGATGCATCGGCCGACAATTTCCATGATCTGCGCAAACGCACCTACGACTATCGGCTCTACCACGCTCTTTTGCGAGACATCTGGCCGGGCGCGATGAAGGCCAAGCGCGATGCTGCCAAGGAGCTCGTCGAGGATCTCGGCCACATCCATGACCTAGTCGTGCTCTGCGAACTGGTCGAAGCCGAGCCACAGCTCTTCACCCGCAACGACGATCTGGCGCATCTTCTCGACGCGATCATCTTCCGCCAACAGGAAGACCGGCGGCAAGCCCTCGTCAAGGCCGAAGCCGTCTTCGCCGATGATCCCGACGAGGAATCGGAGCGTATCGAACTTCTCTGGCTGACCGTCGGGAACTGAGAGACGGCGCATCTGGAAATGTCGCCAGACCCCATTGACCTCAACCAATCTTGAGGTCCTAGCCTCCGGTAATCGACCAAAGGAACCTAGCCGCGAGGAAGAAATGTTTGCAGAAAATGCCGCGATGCCAAGTGTGCTCGGGCTCTACGAGACCCATCTGACGGTTGCGGGTCTCAAGACCTCCGTGGATTTCTACCGCGATGTCGTCGGACTGGAACCCGCGGCGTCGTTCGAGGAACGCAAGGTCGCCTTCCTCTGGGTGGACGACAGGAAGACTGGTATGCTCGGCCTCTGGGAAAGCGGAACCGGCCCCCTGAAGATGCGGCTGCATATCGCTTTCCGCATGACTGTCGATGGTGTGCTGCAGGCGCCTGCCCGTCTCAAGGCAAAAGGCGTCGAACCTCTCGGCTTCACCGGCCAACCGGCAACCGAGCCGGTCGTTTTAGGCTGGATGCCGGCGCTGTCGATCTATTTCAAGGATCCGGATGGGCATCCGATCGAGTTCATCAGCATTCTCGACGATGCGCCCGATCGAAATTTCGGCGTGCAACCGCTTTCCGAATGGAAGGCAAAGCCGTGATCGGTCCCCGTCAGGGGAATTGCGCGGTCCGGTGATTTTCTGTATTTCCGGCGCATGACCGACAGCCAGACACACACCAGCCCGTTCCTAGTGGCGGCGCTCTACCATTTCGTTTCCCTGCCGCGCTTTGCAAGCCTGCAGGTTCCGCTGCAGGCGCTGTGCGAGGAGAACGGCGTCAAGGGAACGCTGCTTTTGGCGCATGAGGGCATCAACGGAACGATCGCGGGGCTGGATGCCGGCGTTCACGCCGTACTCGCCTTCCTGCATGCTCAGCCGGAATTTGCGTGCCTGGAGCACAAGGAAAGCCGCGCCTCGAAAATGCCTTTCCTGCGCATGAAGGTGAAGCTGAAGAAGGAAATCGTCACCATGGGCGTCGAAGACATCGACCCCAACAAGGTGGTCGGCACCTATGTGGCGCCCAAGGACTGGAACGCGCTGATCTCCGACCCCGATACGATCGTCATCGACACCCGCAACGATTATGAGACGGCGATCGGTACCTTTCGCGGCGCGCTCGACCCAAAGACGAAGACATTCCGCGAATTTCCGGATTGGGTGCGCCGGAATACCGGGCTGCACAACAAGCCGAAAGTCGCCATGTATTGCACTGGCGGCATACGCTGCGAGAAGGCCACAGCCTTCATGAAGGCTGAGGGTTTCGACGAGGTCTATCATCTGAAAGGCGGCATCCTGAAATATCTGGAGGAAGTGCCTCAGGAAGAAAGCCTCTGGGACGGCGCCTGCTTCGTATTCGATGAGCGTGTATCCGTCGAACACGGCCTGAAGGAAGGTGAGCACCGGCTATGCCACGCCTGCCGCAATCCGATCACCGCCGAGGAAATTGCCTCGCCGCTCTATGAGGAAGGCGTTTCCTGCAGCCACTGTTATCACACGCGCACAGAGGATGACCGGCTGCGCTACCGTCAGCGGCAGCATCAGATCGCTCTGGCAAAAAAACGTGGCCAGCGTCATATTGGCAGCTGAGCCTGTTTCTGTTGGACGAGCTTGCCGTCCAAGAATTCGCCGTCAGGCCGCGCCGAGGCGGCGCCGGGTTGACGGCTCCGCAGCACGAAGTTCGTTTAGCATCTCGGTAATCCGCTCGGCCGCCAGGGGCCTTCCGAACAAATAGCCCTGCAGGCAGTCGCAGCCGAACAGGCGCATGGCGACAGCCTGTCCCTCGGTCTCTATGCCTTCAGCCGTCACCGGGATATCGAGCGAGCGTGCGAGCGCCACCGTCGCCTGCAGCATTTCGCGCTGGCGTTTGTCCTCGTTGACGCCCATGACCAGCGAGCGGTCGATCTTGATGCGGTCGAAGCCGAACTGTCTGAGATAGCCGATCGAAGAGAAGCCGGAACCGAAGTCGTCGAGCGCTACCTTGACCCCCAGCCCCTTCAGCCGCTCGATCGACTGGCGGGTACGCTGCGGGTTCTGGATCATATAGCCTTCGGTGATCTCGAGGGTGATGCGGCTGGGCTGGATCTCCGTCTGCTTCAACACGTAGCGCACATAATCGGTGAAGGCGGGATTTCGGAACTGGCCCGGCGAAACGTTGACCGAGACGTCCAGTTCCGGCCACTGCCTGGCCGTTTCGCAGGCCTTGCGCAGCACGAACAGGCCGAGCGATTCGATGAGGCCGCTGGTCTCGGCGATCGGAATGAACAGCTCGGGCGAAACCGGGCCATGGCCCGGACGGTTCCACCGCACCAGCGCCTCGACACCCGTCAGCTCATGCGAGGCCGCATCGACCAGCGGCTGGTAGACGAGTGTCAGGTCGCCGCCTTCAATGGCGATTCTGAGATCGAGCTCGAGCGCATTGCGCTGCTGCCGGTCCGCATCCATCGACGGATCGTAAAGCGTCATGCGCGCACGGCCCGCCTCCTTTGCCTTGTACATTGCAAGGTCGGAACGGCGCACCAGTTCCTCGCGATCAATTGCGCCGGCAGGCGACATGGCGATGCCGATGCTGGCGCCGACGACGACGACACGTCGACCGATTTCCAGCGGCTCGACGAGGAAATCGAGAATTTGCTCGGCAAGCTGCAGGGCGGCGGCATTCTCGCCGTCGGAGAGGAAGGCTATCGCAAATTCATCCCCGCCGATGCGGGCGAGAACCGCGCCCTGTGGGATCAACACCTTGAGCCCAGCCGCGACCGCGCGGATCAACTGATCACCGGTACCGTGTCCATAGCTGTCATTGACTTCCTTGAAGCCATCGAGGTCGAGATAGAGGAGCAGCACGTTGCGCTTGCTCTGGCGCGCTTCGAAGACGAAACGATCGACGGCGAGCCCGAGGCCGTCGCGATTGGAAAGGCCGCTCAGCCTGTCGCGCAGCGCCTCCTCCCGCGCGCTGTTTTCCTCCGCCTTCAGGCGCCGGCCAGCCAGCCAACCGATGACCAGCAGCACCACGAAGAAAAGCCCGACGAGACCGAGCGCCTGGATGACCATCGGCCGCACCTGCGCATAGGCAATATTGCCGGGCGAGCGCGAATTCCAGACGAGCTTGCCGATCGTGGCCCCCGCCGGATCGACGATCGGTACGAGATACTCGGCCTCGAAACTTGGCGACGCCAGCCTCAGACCGCCGATCACATAGGTCTCGCCGAGCCCTGCCACTCTGGCGTCATCGAGATGACGGGCGAAAACAAGGTAGCGGTGCTGACCGGCAGGCACATCAAGCGCGCCAGATTTCTTCCGCACCAATGCCACGCCGACAGCGGCAATGCCGCGTTTGGTGCGAACGAAACCGACTGCCTGGGGAGTATCGGCGGGGCCGGCCGCCTTCACCGCGTCGAACAGTTTCCACAGCGAAGTCGCGAAGAAGTCCGCGGGCGGCTCCTCCATCGGTTTGCCGTCCCGATAGGCCATGATCGAATTCTTCGCGTCATCGATAACGATCGCCATGTCGAAAAGCGAGCTGTTGACCGACATCTCGCCGTAGTTGCTGACCGTCCACGCCATGCCATCGGGCATATAGACGTTGGCGGCGGCATCGTCCCAGGCTGCATAATCGTCTAGCGTCGCACCGAGCTGATCCTCGAAGGTCTTCAACGCGCCGATTGTCGTTTCGCGCGAACGCTCGTCATCTAGGACATTGGCATTTTCAGCCACGCGCTCGATTGCCGTCAACACCATGATGGTGGCGACCGCGACGATGACGGCAAAGGAAAACAACACGCCCGTGACGGTGATGTGACGGCCTATTCCTGAACCCTTGCTCTGCAATTTTCCGAGTATTTGCATTCCGGCTCCCTGACCACCGGACTCTGCCAGCCAAGGGTTCAGAAACGTTTAAGCAACCGTCTGCTGCAGACTTCGGCCGTCTATTTTTTCGCCGTCGGCACGAGCTCAAAGCGAGCACCTGGGGTCGCCTGCCATCGAAGTCAGATGGCCTGCTGACCTGGCTTGTGATTGCCTTTCGGAAATTGCGCCGCGAGTTCGCGATACCATTTGCCGCTCTTCTTCACCATGCGCAGCTGCGTCTCATAATTGACATGGACGAGACCAAAGCGCATGCGATAGCCTTCCGCCCATTCGAAATTATCCATCAGGCTCCAGGCAAAATAGCCGCGCACGGGATAGCCGTCCTTGATGAGGTCGGCCACGGCATCTAGATGGCCGCCGAGATAGTCCAGACGCATCCTGTCGTCGACCTCGCCGTCGACAACATCGGTATTGTCGCATGCGCCGTTCTCGGTGATGTAGCATTCCGGCAGGTCGTAGCGGCGATAGAGGTCCTCGACCAGGAGCTTCAGGCCTGGCGCATAGATTTCCCAGCCGATGTCGGTCTTGACGTCGCTTGCCGGCGGCGCCTTCACCGTCCAAGGGAAATCGCCCTGGCGTTCGGCATCGTCGGCGACCCGCTCGGGCGTGTAGTAGTTCAAGCCCCACCAGTCGAGTTTCTGGCTGATCAGCGTCAGATCGCCGTCCTCGATCACCGGCATGCGGTCACCGAGCGCTTCGACGAATTGCTTCGGATATTCGCCCTTGAAGACAGGATCGAAGAAGGCGCCATTGTGGAACTGATGCGCGCGTTCGCCAGCGGCAAGATCGGCCGGGCTGTCGGAGCCGGGAATGATCGAGGCGGCGTTGAGCACCAGCCCGACCGGCACGTTCGGGGCTTCCGAACGGATCGCCTCGACACCGAGGCCGTGGGCAAGGTTCATGTAATGCATGGCGTGAAGAGCGGCCTGCATATTGCGCTCGCCAGGGGCATGGATGCCGTAGAGGTGGCTCAGCCAGACGATGCACCAGGGCTCATTGAAAGTCGCGACCGCGTCGAGGCGATCGCCGAGGCGGTTCATGACAGTCTTGGCATAACGCTGAAAGGCATAAGCGGTGGAACGCGCCGTCCAGCCTCCATCGCCGGCGAGCAGCAGAGGCAGGTCCCAGTGGTAGAGCGTCGCAAAGGTCTTGATCCCTCGCGCCTTACAACCATCGACAAGACGGTCGTAGAAATCGAGGCCGGCCTCGTTCACCGGGCCTGTGCCCTCGGGAATGATGCGCGGCCAGGCGATGGAGAAACGATAGGCTTCGACGCCCATCTCTTTGATGAGATCCAGGTCCTGCTCCAGCCGGTTGTAGTGGTCGCAGGCAATGTCGCCGTTGTCGCGATTATGGACCCTGCCGGGCATATTGCAGAAAGCGTCCCAAATCGACGGCTTGCGCCCATCGGCCCTGCTGGCACCCTCGATCTGGAAAGCGGCGGTGGCGACGCCAAAGGTGAAATCGCCGGGAAAGCGGCCTGCAAGCGTCTTTGCATCGATCATCTGTAATCCCCGTCTCTCACTGATTGGACTGACCCGTGGGCGGATTTAGCCAAGCCGCATTGCAAAGTACAGGTCTCCACAACGAAAAACTGCAACGTTGCAGTACGAAAGGCAGAGCAGCCATATGGCGCTGTTCCTCGCTCCCAATTGCCATGTTTTCCGCCCCGGCGCTCTCATAACGCGAATGTCAGCAGTCGTGATTTGCTGCCAGGCTCACCATCGCTACACAGCGGAAGACATCGTAGAACATGAAAGGAATCCAATGCTGTCTTCGATCCACCTGTTGCAGCCCCATCTGCTGAGCCTGCTCCGTATCGTCTCGTCGCTCGTGCTTTTCAGTTATGGAACGCAGAAGATCCTGCACTTTCCGGCGGCGGCAAGCGTGCCGCCGATGGGCTCGCTCCCCTGGATCGCCGGGCTGATCGAACTCATCCTCGGCTTCCTCGTCCTGGTGGGATTCCAGACACGCATCGCAGCTTTCGTGCTCTCGGGGCTGATGGCCTTCGCCTATTTTATCGGCCATGCGGGGAAGAGCTTTTATCCCGCGCAGAACGGCGGCGTCGCTGCGATCCTGTTCTGCTTCGTGTTTCTCTATCTGGTGGCGGCAGGCGCCGGCCCACTCAGCGTCGACGGCCTCATGAAGCGCAACCACGCTACGGCCTGAGACATGATGATAAGCCGAGGCGACCCAAGGCCGCCTCGGCATTGCTCACGACTCCGCCCCACACCATCTGAGGCGCGGATCGTCAAAGCTTAGAGTTTCACCCAGGCGCCGTTTTTCTTGGACGAGGCAACGCAGGCCTCGACGAAGGCGACACCCTTCACGCCATCGTCGACGGTGGGATAGACCACCGCCTTATCGACTTCCTTGCCCTTCTTGCGGGCGTTGATCGCATGCGCGGCTTCCGTATAGATCGTCGCAAAAGCTTCGAGGTAACCTTCCGGATGCCCTGACGGCACGCGCGAAACGCGGCCGGCCGCAGCGCCTGCGCCGGCGCCGCCACGGGTGATCAGCCGCTTCGGCTCGCCGAATGGCGTGTACCAGAGGTAGTTCGGATCTTTCTGGGTCCATTCCAGTCCGCCCTTGGTGCCGTAGACGCGAACCATCAGGCCGTTCTCATGGCCCGGCGCCACCTGGCTGCACCAGAGCATGCCCTTGGCCGGCTTCTCCGAACCCTTCGCCTTGAAGCGCAGCATGACATGGGCGTTGTCATCAAGCCGGCGAACGGGCACGAAACTGTCGAGATCGGCGGCAAGGCTGTCGAGCTCCAGACCGGTGATGAAGGAGGCCAGATTATAGGCATGCGTGCCGATATCGCCTGTAGACCCGCCGACGCCGGACTGGGCCGGATCGGTGCGCCAAGCGGCCTGCTTTTGGCCGGTCTGCTCGACCGCTTCCGTCAACCAATCCTGCGGATATTCGGCCTGGACCACCCTGATATCGCCGAGTTCGCCGTTCGCGACCATCTCGCGCGCTTGACGGACCATCGGATAGCCGGTGTAATTATGTGTCAGCACGAAAAGCGCGCCGCTCTCGTCGGCCACCTTCTTCAGCTTCTTCGCATCGGCAAGGTTTGATGTCAGCGGCTTGTCGCAGATGACATGGATGCCGCGCTTCAAAAATTCCTTGGCCGCATCGTAGTGCACATGGTTCGGCGTGACGATCGCCACCGCCTCGATGCCGTTCTTCAGCTTCGCCTCGCGGATCGCCATCTCGCGGTAGCTGGAGTAGGTCCGCGACGGGTCGAGGCCAAGATCACGGCCAGACTGGACAGCCTTATCAGGCGTCGACGACAGCGCGCCGGCGACGAGATCGTATTGATCGTCAATCCGCGCCGCGATGCGGTGCACCGCACCGATGAATGCGCCGGCGCCGCCGCCCACCATGCCGAGCCGGATGCGCGGCTCACGGGTCTGTTCGGATGATGCTTCGATTGCCATTCTTGTCCTCCTGAAATTTCTTGTTTGGAGATCAATCCCCTCTGCCCTGCCGGGCCTCTCCCCACAATTCGGGAGAAAATCCGCGGCAGCGCCACAACAAGCCCCTCCCCTTTTTTGGGGAGGGGCTGGGCAGGGGATTTCTCTCTTTAAAGTCCGAGCATCCGCCGATTGGCCGCCTGGTCGGTGCCGCCGGCGGCGAAATCATCGAAGGCCTTTTCGGTGACGCGGATGATATGGGCGGCGACGAATTCGGCACCCTCACGGGCGCCATCCTCCGGATGCTTCAGCGCACATTCCCATTCGACCACGGCCCATCCGTCGAAATTATTGGCCGTCATCTTCGAGAAGACCGCGCCGAAATCGACCTGGCCGTCGCCGAGAGAACGGAAGCGGCCGGCGCGTTCTACCCAGCCTTGATAGCCGCCATAGACGCCTTGGCGACCGGTCGGGTTGAACTCCGCATCCTTGACGTGGAACATCTTGATGCGGTCCTTGTAGATGTCGATGTTCTCGAGATAATCCAGGCACTGCAGAACATAGTGCGAGGGATCGTAGAGCATGTTGGCGCGCGGATGGCCCTTCACGCGCTCCAGGAACATCTCGAATGTGATGCCGTCATGCAGGTCCTCGCCCGGATGAATCTCGTAGCAGACGTCGACGCCGTTCTCGTCCGCATGGTTGAGGATCGGGGTCCAGCGGAGGGCAAGCTCGTCGAAGGCGGTCTCGACCAGACCGGCCGGGCGCTGTGGCCAGGGATAGATGAAAGGCCAGGCAAGCGCGCCAGAGAAGGTTGCGTGCGCCTTGAGGCCAAGGTTTTTCGATGCGGTCAGCGCCATCTTGACCTGCTCGACCGCCCATTCCTGACGGGCCTTCGGATTGCCACGCACCTCAGGCGCCGCGAAACCGTCGAAAGCTTCGTCATAGGCCGGGTGAACGGCGACGAGCTGGCCCTGCAAATGGGTGGAGAGCTCGGTAATCTCGATGCCATTTTCGCGGGCCTTGCCGGCGAATTCGTCACAATAATCCTTGGATGTGGCAGCCTTCTTCAGATCGATCAGCTGGCTCGCCCAGGTCGGCACCTGGACACCCTTATAGCCGATACCGGCCGCCCATTTGGTTATCGCGTCCCAGGAATTGAAAGGCGCGGTGTCACCCGCAAACTGGCCAAGGAAAAGGCCGGGACCCTTGATCGTCTTCATGTCAGATTCCTCCCTGAATATCTGCCGTAAACGTTTCTGAGAACTTGTAGCACGCATTTGGGCGGGAGCAAGGTGCCTCCTCACCCTTGGCTCGGAGACTTGCGGCGAGACCAGATGCGGTATGGCTGCGACCTAATCATGATGGGCTTTGACGAGCAAGAGGTACGTGCAGCATTTTCGGCTATGCACCGAAATGAAAGCGAAAATGCGCCCATCCTTTCGAATGGGCGCACTCCAATGCCGATAGATCAGAACGGAGAATCCGGGAAGTAGAAGTCCTCAGCGTTCTCCTTAGTGACGAGCGTCGCGTCGAGGATGTAGTTGCCGTGGACAGGAACCTGATCGTAAAGGGCCGCGGCTGTCAGCTCCATGGCCGTGCCGACCATCGCCGGCGGATAGAGAACATCAACCGGGATCATCTTGTCGCCGTCCATAACCTTTTTGATCATGTCCTTGGAGCCGGCGCCAGCGACGACATATTTGATGTCCGTGCGCTTGGCCTGCTCGATCGCCTGAAGAACGCCGACGGCCATGTCGTCGTCCTGGCACCATACGACGTCGATCTTCTGGTACTTTGTCAGGTAATCCTGCATGACCTTGAAGGCGTCGTCGCGATTCCAGTTGCCATACTGGCGATCGAGAACCTTGACGTTCGAACCGGCGATGCCCTTGTCGAAGCCGTCCTGCCGCTGCTGGTCGATCGGGATCGGCAGGCCGCGGATGATGACAACTTCGGCGTCCGGCGTATTCTCCTTGATGTACTTGCCGGCGACTTCGCCGAGAGCCGGGTTGTTGCCGGCAACGTAGAGATCGCGCACCGAGCTGTCGTTGTTGCTAGGTGCCCGGTCGACGAGAGCAACGAACTTGCCCTTGTCCTTGACTTCCTTGATAGCGTTGACGAGCGGATCCGGGTCGGACGGCAGGATGACGAGGGCATCAATGCCCTGCGTATCAAGATCCTGAACTGCATTGGCCTGGCTGGCGGCATCAGGGGAGGTCTTGACTATCACGTTGAGACCCGGATGCTCGGCCATCAGCAGCTTGGCGACGCGTTCAGCATGGAACACGACACCCGAGGTCCAGCCGTGGTCAGCGGCGGGAATGGACACCCCGATCGTAAATTTCTTATCCTGGGCATAGGCCGTGCCGGCAACAGTCAACGCCGCAACAGCCAAACCCAACATCAATTTCCGCATGCTATTTCCTCCCAATGACTTCAGGGACTTTTCCATACTGGGACCGGACGCCCTGTAAGCCCGGCCCGATTCAGACTGGTCAGATCATGATTTTCTCACCAGCGAGCGCTGGACGAACATTGCGATGATGATGATCGCACCCTGAATGGCGCCGATCAGATATTCGCTGATGAAATTCGAAAGCAGCATGATGTTGCCCACGAGTTCGAGAATGAAGGCCCCGCAGATCGTGCCCCAGACCCGGCCGGCACCGCCTTTGAGCGCCGTGCCGCCGACAACGACGGCGGTGATCGCCTGCAGTTCCCAGAGGATTCCCGTCGTCGCCGAGGTCGAGCCGAGGCGCGGAACATAGAGCAGCACGGCGATGGCGACGCAAAGCCCCTGGATCACGAAGGCGATTGTACGCACGCGGTCGACGGCGATGCCCGAATAGCGGGCGACATCACTGTTTGATCCCACGGCCACGACATGGCGTCCGTATCTGGTGCGATAGAGGACAAATGCCGCGACCGCCGTCACCGCAAGAATCACTACGATCGGCACCGGCACGCCGGCGATAGTGCCGAAATAGGCGGGACGATAGAGCGTCTGGATGTCGGGCGAGCGAAGCGTAATCGCGCCGCCCTGCGACAGCCATGTCGTCAGACCGCGATAGATGCCCATCGTACCGAGCGTGGCGATGAAAGGTTCGATCTTGCCAACCGTGGTGATGAGGCCATTCGCCAGGCCGCAGAGCGCACCGGCGGCGACCGTGAAGACGACCGCAGCGATCAGCATCAAGGCCGGATTTTCGATGGCAGCCGAATTCATCAGCAAGATCATCAGGCTGGCGACGAAAGCCACCATGGAACCCACCGAGAGATCGAGGTCGCCCGCTGATATCACGAAGGTCGCGCCGACCGCGATGATGGCGATGAAGGCGCTGCGCGTCGCGACGTTGGCAAGGTTGGTGACGCCAATGAAATTCGGATTGACCAGGGCTCCGACGATCAGGAGCAGTGCTAAGGCGACGAAAGGCGCGACCGCACGCAGGTCGACATCCCGCCAGGACCGGCGCCGGATTTCCCTGGTCTCCTCGTTGACACTCATTTCCAAAACCAACCTCCGATCCCATAATCTCTGGGCATGTTATTTATCGTCCGCATCTGCCAAGCCCGCTTCCACCCTCACGCGGCCGCTTTCCTTTTGAGCCCGGCCGCGTAGCGCATGATCTCCTGTTCGGAAATCTCGTCGCCCTCGAGCACGCCGACGATATGGCCTTCGCGCATCACCGCCACCCGCGTGCAGAGGCCGATCACCTCAGGCATCTCCGACGACACGACGATGATCGACCGGCCGTCGCGGGCGAGCGCTGAAATGAAATGATAGATCTGCTGCTTGGTGCCGACATCGATGCCGCGCGTCGGCTCGTCGATGATGATGATATCGGGATCGGTCTCCATGACCTTGGCGAGCAGCAGCTTCTGTTGGTTTCCGCCCGACATCCGGCCGGCGACGACATTTGCGTCGCGAACCCTTATGTCGAAACGGCGCTTGGCCTTTGCCAGCGCGGCCGCCTCGCTGCCCGGGCTGAGATAGCCGTGGCGGGAATGCCTTCCGAGAGACTGCAAAGTCAGATTGGTCACCATGCCGGAGCGCAGCAGGAGGCCTTTCGACTTGCGGTCCTTGGTCATGTAGGCGAGCCCGCAGCGATTGGCGGCATGCACGTCGCCGGAAGGGACCGCTTGCCCCTTGATGACCACTTCACCCTCAATTCGGTGACGCAAGCCGGCGATCGCCTCCATCAGCTCGGTGCGGCCGGAGCCGATCAGGCCGGAAAAGCCGATGATCTCGCCCTTGCGCACCTCGAAACTCGCATCCTTGACATAGCCCGTCGACACCGAGGAGACGCTGAGGACGACCTCCTCGTCGACATCGGGCTCGACCTTGGCGGGATAGAGACTGGAAAGCTCGCGGCCGACCATCAGCTGCGCGATCGATTCGCCGTCGAGGATCGACGTCGGTGACGTCTTGATCCACTGGCCGTCTCGTAGGACTGTCACCCGGTCTGTCAACTCCATCACCTCGTCGAGCTTATGAGACACGAAGACGAAGCTTGTGCCCTGATCGCGAAGCTTGCGGACCTGCTTGAAGAGCATATTCGTTTCTTCCCGCGACAGGACGGCGGTCGGCTCGTCCATGAACACGACGCGTGCATCGCGGCTGATCGCTTTGGCAATCTCGACCATCTGCTTATCGGCGATGGAAAGCGTGCTGATCAGCGCGTTCTCATCCACATGCGACCCGAGCAGGTCGAGGACCTTGCGCGTCTCCGAGCGCATATATCTTCGGTCGAGCACCCCGAAACGCGTAACCTCGCGCCCGAGAAAAAGGCTCTCAGTCACCGTCAGATGTTCTGCGAGATTGAATTCCTGGTGTATGATGACGATCCCGAGCGCTTCCGCAGCACCATTGGGCGGCAGCACCACAGGCTTGCCATCCAGGAGAATCTCGCCTGAAGTCGGCTGTTCGAAACCTGACAGCACTTTGACGAGCGTGGATTTGCCGGCGCCGTTCTCCCCCATCAGCGCATGGATTTCGCCGGCGCGGAGATCGAAGTTGACGCTGAAGAGAACCTGCACACCGCTGAACGATTTGCATATGCGCCTGGCGGACAGCACCACAGGTGCGGTGTCGGCGATCTCGACGGTCATCAATCCCTCCCCTAGAGCACTGCGCGTCCGGAAAGGCCGGCAACGCTCCACTATGAACTAGCTCACATTTAGTTTCTGAAACTGCGTCGATCTCAGGGCTATGCGCTCGCGGCTCCCGTCCGCTTTGAGCCTGTGTAAACCTTTACATCGGCCATGTAAAGGTTTACATCTTGGATTTACACAGATGAGGTGAGGCCTGCCTTTGACCTCGCGACAAGTCTGTGTAGTGTCACGGCGAAGACAGCCTTAAGGCAGAGCCCAGTGTCGAATTCTACGCCTGCAACAATCGAAGACGTCGCCCGGATCGCCGAGGTCTCCATCGCGACGGTTTCGCGGGCGATCCACACCCCGGAAAAGGTCGCCAACTCGACGCGGCTCAAGGTCAACCAGGCAATCGCCATCACCGGTTACACGACCAATGCCATGGCCCGCAGCCTGAGGCTCGGCCGCTCTAACATGATCCTTGTCGTGGCGCCCGACATCGGCGATCCGAATTTCTCCAACATCCTCGTCGGGCTGGAGAACGAGGCGCGCGCCCACGGCTATGGCGTCCTGATCGGCCACACTCAGAACGATGCCCAGCGCGGCCTGGAGTATCTGAAATTCCTCAACTCCAACCAAGCCGCCGGCCTTATCCTCTTCACCGGCATCCTGCCCTTTGGGCATCAGACGATGACCGCGCGGCTGCCGCCGAGCGTCGGGGTTTTCGAACCGGTATTCAACGGCGGCATTCCCTATGTCGGCGTCGACGATACCGAGGGGGCGCGAAAGGCGGTGGACCTGCTGCTGGCCGAGGGCCATCGCAAGATCGCCTTCATCGGCGATTCCCGCACCCGACTTGCCTTTACACGGCGCCGCTTGGGTTACGATGCCGGTCTTGACGCTGCCGGAGTCCCGCCCGATTTGAGGATCGTGCTCGAAGGCGATGGCACGATTGAAAGCGGCCGGCATGCCGTTGAACAGCTTTTCATGCGCGATACGCTTCCGACCGCCTTCATGTGCGTGAACGACCAGACCGCAATCGGCGTCATGATCGGGCTCGGCGCACGCGGCTACGACATTCCTCGCGATTTCTCGGTGACCGGCTTCGACGACGTACCGCAAGCCGTCTTCATATCCCCGTCGCTGACGACGATCCGCCAGCCGAGAACGGCGATCGGCAAACAGGCCATGGCGCTGCTGCTGGAACTCCTGTCAGATGGAGAGCCGGCCGAGACGGAAATCCTGCTGAGGCCGGATCTGGTCGTTCGAAACTCCGTCTCCGCACCATCGCGCAGCTGGTCGAAACGCTGAATCGAATGGATTGCAGCCGGCCGAGGAGGGGCTGCGCCGGCGACCGATGGCCGCCGGCGCATGTTGTCAAACGTAGCGGTTGACGACGTTTTCGAGCAGTTCCTGCTTGCCGGATTTCGGCTGCGGGTTGATGTCGCGGCTCTCGACGTAACGCGTGATCTCGTCGAGCGAATACTCGCCGCGGAAGAGCTTCTGCGCCTCGGCCGTTTCCCAGCCGGCATAACGATCGGCGAGCGGCTGCGACAGGGCCTTGTCTTCGATCATCTTGGCGGCTGCCTTCAGGCCGCGAGCGCAGCAATCCATGCCGCCGATATGGCCGATCAGCAAATCCGCCGGGTCGAGGGACTGGCGACGCAGCTTCGCGTCGAAGTTCGTGCCGCCGGTCTTGAAGCCGCCGCCTGCCAGAACATGGTAGTAGGCAAGCGCCATTTCCGGAACATTGTTCGGGAACTGGTCGGTATCCCAGCCGGACTGGTAGTCGTTGCGGTTCATGTCGATCGAGCCGAAAATGCCGAGCGCGTTGGCCAGCGCCAGCTCATGCTCGAAGGAATGGCCGGCGAGGATCGCATGGCCCTGCTCGATATTGAGCTTCACCTCGTTTTCGAGGCCGTGCTTCTTGAGGAAGCCGTAGACGGTCGCGACGTCATAGTCATACTGGTGCTTGGTCGGCTCCTGCGGCTTCGGCTCGATCAGGATCGTGCCCTTGAAGCCTATCTTGTGCTTGTACTCGACGACGAGGTTGAGGAAGCGGCCGAGTTGGTCGAGCTCGCGCTTGAGGTCGGTGTTGAGCAGCGTCTCATAGCCTTCGCGGCCGCCCCAGAGCACGTAGTTCTCGCCGCCGAGCTTTTGCGTGGCGTCGATGCAGGTCTTGACCGTCGCGGCCGCGAAAGCAAAGACGTCGGGATCCGGGTTGGTCGCCGCACCCGACATATAGCGGCGGTTGGAGAAGAGGTTCGCCGTGCCCCAGAGCAGCTTGGTGCCGGTCGCGGCCTGCTTCTCGGCGAAGTAATCGACGATCTCGTTCAGGTTCTTGGTGTTTTCGGCAAAATTCTTGCCCTCCGGACGCACGTCGGCATCGTGGAAGCAGTAGTAGGGCGCGCCCAGCAGCGAGAAGAATTCGAAAGCCACGTCTGCCTTCAGCTTGGCGGCCTTCATCGAGTCTTCGAACCAGGGACGCAGGAAGGTCTGGCCGCCGAAGGGATCGCCGCCCGGCCAGGTGAAGGTGTGCCAATAGGCCACCGCAAAACGCAGATGATCTTCCATGCGCTTGCCGAGAACGATCTCGTCCGGCTGGTAGTAGCGGAAGGCCAGCGGATTGGTGCTGTCCGGGCCTTCGTATTTTATTCTCTGGATATCGCCGAAAAATCCGGTGCTCATGTCAGGTCTCCTTGGGTTCGTGTTCAGTCTTGTCGTTCGTGCCATCCAGCCCTTCATCCTACCCTTCGGGCCACCTTCTCCCCGAGGGGAGAAGGGAAACGGAAACGTTGCGGCGTATTCCCTTCTCCCCAGCGGGGAGAAGGTACGGCAGGCGGATGAGGGGGCCGCCGGCTCTAGGTTTCAATGCGCCAGCGATTTGATCGCCGGATAGAATGCGCGGTAGCGCTGATACGCGTCTTCGTAAGCGCCCTTCAGCGCCGAGACCGGCTCGACGGTGCTCGCCGTCACCGGCGGCGTGCAGACGGCGATCGGATCCGCCCCCGTCGCTGCGATCAGGCCGAGACGGGCGGCGCCAAAGGCCGCGCCGAAATCGCCGTCGGCCGGCAGGTCGACCGGAACGCCGAGCGCGGTGGCGATTGATGTCAGCCAGTAAAGCGAGCGCGAACCGCCGCCAATTGCCGTCACGCGCGCGATACCCGTCCCGGCCGAACGCAACGCTTCGAGATTGTCGCGGATGGCGAAGGCCACACCTTCGAGCACGGCCTGGGTGAGCACGACACGGCTGCTTTCATGCTCGAGACCGATAAAGGCGCCGCGGATGACGGCATCATTGTGCGGCGTGCGCTCACCTGAGAGATAAGGCAGGAAGGTGACACCGGAAGGCGCCTTCAGTGTCTCGCCGAGTTCGCCGGTGAGCTCGGCGGCGGATTTGCCTGTCACACCGGAATGCCAGTTGAGCGCATCGGTGGCCGAGAGGATGACACCCATCTGATGCCAGGTGTTCGGCAGCGCGTGGCAGAAGGCATGCACGGCGCTCTCCGGCTTCGGCAGATAGGAGCCGTTGGCGGCAAAAAGCACACCCGAGGTGCCGAGCGAGACGAAGGCCGCGCCATCGCTGACAGTGCCCATGCCGCAGGCCGAGGCCGCATTGTCGCCCGCGCCGCCTGCAACGACGACAGTGCCCGATATGCCCCATTGCGCCGCGAGTTCCGGCCGCAGTCTGCCGGCCTGCTCGGTACCTTCGACAAGCGCCGGCATCTGCTCCTTGGAAAGGTCGGTGGCGGCAAGCAGTTCGGACGACCAGCCGCGCTTGCCCGTGTCGAGCCAGGAGGTGCCAGCCGAATCCGACATTTCGGAAATATAATCGCCAGTCAGCCAGAGACGCAGATAATCCTTCGGCAGCAGCACCTTGGCGACCTTCGCGAAAATCTCGGGCTCATGCTTCTTGACCCAGGCGAGTTTGGGCGCCGTAAAGCCGGGAAACACGATATTGCCGGTCAGCGCGCGGAAACGCGGATCGGCATCGAGTGCGGCGGCTTCGACATGGCTGCGCGTATCGTTCCAGAGAATGCAAGGCCGCAATATCTTGTCGGCGGCGTCGATAAGAGTGGCGCCATGCATCTGGCCTGAAAGGCCGATGCCCTTGATCGCTGCGAACTCCTTGGGATGTTTCGCCTTGAGGCCTGCTACGGCCTCTTCGGTAGCGCGCACCCAGTGAGCCGGTTCCTGTTCCGACCAGCCGGAATGCGGGCGCGAGACATCGAGCGAACCATTCGCCGAACCGACGATCTTCTGGTCGCCGTCGATCAGCATCGCCTTGACGCCGGAGGTTCCGAGATCGAGACCGAGATACATGTGGCATTCTCCCTTTGCCGTTACGGCAGATTGTCCTTCAGGAATATGTCGAGGCGGATACGCTCCTGCGATTCGATGACGGCGAGCCCGTCCGCCTTGGCCTTCAGCACGCGGATTGCGCTGCGCACCTCATGACCGGCATCCTGATTGAGGATCGCATCGATCGTGTTGTCGATGAGCGCCGCGCGCGTGTGCGCGGTCAGTTCATGGGCAATGACCGTCAGCGTCCGGTCGACAGCCTTCTCCTTCAGCGCCCTGATAAGGCCGCGGTTGCCGGCGCCGAGACTGTAGACGCCGATAATGTCGGCATTCCCAAGTGCCTCGGCGACCAGCATATGAGCGATCTCCGGATCGTCACGGCCTTCCAGAACCGGAAGGATCGCAAGATCGGGAAATTCCTCTGCCATGACCGAGGTGAAACCTTCCAGCCGCTCGCGATGGTCGCGCACCAGCATGGAGCCGGCGAGCACGGCGATCTCGCCCTTTCGCGGCCCGAGGAACCGGCCGAGCAGACGGGCCGCTGTGCGGCCTGCCGCGATGTTTTCGACGCCGGCGTAGTGATGACGCAGCGAGCCGGTAAGATCGGACACCAGCGTCACGATAGGAAAGCTGGCACGCACCAGCCTGTCGACGACGGCACGCACCTCCGGCGCATCGGTCGCAACCATCGCGATGCCGCAAGGCTTTTCGCGGGAAAGCCCTTCGAGCACTGCGACGAGGGCGGCCGGATCGAAGGCAGGCACCTCGATGGTGCGAATATCGGTGCGTTCAGCAGGCGAGCGGAGGATCGCTTGCCGGATTTCGGCATTGAGGCCGTGCATGAATGAATTGTCGCTGGCCGGCAGAATGAATACCAGCGGATAGGTGCGTCCCTTGGCAAGATTGGCGGCGGCGACGTCCCTGACATAACCGAGCTGCCGGATCGCGGTCTCTACCTTCTCCCGCGTGACATGACGCACTCCCGGGCGCTGGTTGAGCACCCGGTCGACAGTCGCTAGGCTAACCCCGGCGGCGGCGGCGATATCGTGAACAGTTGGCCTCATCATTCCTCCCGACGAGACCATTAGCGCTAATTTTGATGTACGTAAATCAAAAAATCGAACGGCCAGTTCGCGCACCGATTTCAGGCGCTGCCCGGTTCGCTTCCGGCATCACACTCCGTTGACATAAAAGTCGAAGGACGGCAAACAAAAAGGCCCTCCGGAGAGGGCCTTTTCGAGGGGCGGAAGCCGGAGGTCAGTGGCCGCCGCCACCTCCTCCCCCGCCTTGCGGCGCGGGTTTCTTGATCATCGCGACACCGAGGATCATCGCGAGAAAAAGTACGGTCAGGATCAGGAATACGTCACTGAAGGAGAGAATGACCGCCTGCCTGGTGGCAAGGTTGACCATCTGCTTGATCGCGACCGACGCACCGTCCATGCCATAGGTGTTGAAATTGGCGGCCATGTTGTTCATCTGATCGATCGCAGCCGGATTGCCCCAGTCGACATTCTCGCGCAGCCGCTCGTAGTGCACATCCTGCCGGTTGGTGAGCACGGTGTTGATGACGGCAAGGCCGACGGCGCCGCCGAGGTTTCTCGTCAAGTTGAACAGACCGGACGCACCACGAATGCGCGAGGGCGGCATCGTGCCGAGCGCAATGTTGTTGATAGGCACCATGCACATCATCAATCCGAAACCGCGCAGGATCTGCGGAATGAAGAGCTCGTAGAAATCCCAGTCCGCCGTCAGGTGCATCATGATATATGTGCCGGCGGCGAAGCTGACGAAACCGATCACCATCATCAGGCGCAGGTCCATCTTGGTCGACAGCCGGCCGGCGATCGGCGCGGTGAAGAACATCGCCAGTCCGGAAACGAACATCGTCTCGCCGATCATCAGAGAATCATAGCCGCGGATGCGGCCGAGATAGACCGGGTAGATATAGGTGAGGCCATAAAGGCCGATACCCATGACGAAGGAGAAGACCGAGCCGAAGGAGAAGTTTCTGTTTGCAAAGGCCTTGAGATCGACGACAGGGAACTCCACTGAAAAGGCGCGATGGAAGAATATGATGGCGGCGACGCCCGACGCAACGGCCGCGATGGCGATGGACTCGTCGTTGAACCAGTCGTTGGAGTTGCCCTCTTCGAGCACATATTCCAATGCGCCGAGGAAGACGCCCATCGAAACCAGCCCCCACCAGTCGAACTTCTTGAAGAGCGACAGTTCCGGCTTGTCGAAATCGATGAAGTTCCAGGTGACGATCGTAACGATGATTCCCGGAATGATATTGACCAGGAACAGCCAATGCCAGGAGAAGGCGTGGCTGAGATAGCCGCCGACTGTCGGGCCGATGGTCGGCGCCAGCGTTGCGATCAGGCCGATGATCGGCGAGACGATGCTGCGTTTCGACGGCGGGAAGATGGTGAAGGCAGCCGCGAAGACCGACGGAATCATGCCGCCGCCGATGAAACCCTGAATGGCGCGATAGACGATCATCTGGTCGATATTCGTCGCCGTTGCCGCAAGCGCGCTCGCCATGGTGAAGCCCGCAGCCGAGATCGCGAAGAGATAACGGGTCGAGATGATGCGCGCCAGCGTGCCCGAGAGCGGGATCATGATCACTTCGGCGATCAGATATGATGTCTGCACCCAGCCGATCTCATCGCTGCCGGCCGAAAGGCCAGCCTGGATCTCGGCAAGCGAGGCCGAGACGATCTGGATATCGAGGATCGACATGAACATGCCGAGCACCATCGCAAAGAAGGCGATGAGCTTCCTCGGATCCATGCGGTCCTCGGCGTGAGCGGGCGCTGCCGGAACAGTACCCGCTGTTGCAGTCGCACTTCCGGCCATGGGACCACCTCCGCCTTTCCAGAGCAATTTTTTCACGCAATTCCGGACGCAAAACCGCTGCACACTTTTGCTGGAATTGCCCTAAAGGCTTACTTGCTCGGCGCCGTGCGGGTGTCGACGTCGACGACGACGCTCAGGCCCGCGCGCAGACGCCCGCTGTCGAGCGCATCCTGCGGCAGCGCGATACGCACCGGCACACGCTGGATCACCTTGGTGAAGTTGCCCGTCGCATTTTCCGGCGGCAGCAGTGAAAAGACCGAGCCGGACGCCGGCGAAATCGAAACAACGGTTCCGACGATCGGATGGTCGTCATAAGCATCGACATGCACGTCGACCCTCGAGCCCGGAACGAGATGCTGGATCTGCGTTTCCTTGAAATTGGCGTCTATATAAAGCTCACGCACCGGAACGAGCGCCATCAGGCGCTGGCCAGGCGAGACGAGATCGCCTTCCTGGACGGAGCGGTTGCCGACGATGCCGTCATAAGGCGCCTTGAGCACGGTGAAGGAGAGGTCACGGGCGGCTTTATCACGCGAAATTTCCAGCGAGCGCACCGAACCCTCCGCCTCCTTGCGCTGGGCCTGAAGGATGGTGATGTTGGCACGCGCGGCGGCAATGTTGGCGTCGCCTGCGGCAAGATTGGCCTTGGCCTGGTCGAGTGCGATGTTGGCATTGTCGAGATCGGCGGCGGTGCCGACCGACTTTGCCTGAAGCTCGCTCTGGCGCTTCTGGGTGATTTCGGCACCGCGAACGGCCGCTTCGAGTGCCACCTTCTGCGCCTGCGCCTGTGCGAAGCTCGCATTGGCGCCTTCGATCTGCGCATCGATGCGCTGCAGCGAAAGCTTTTCGGTGGCGATCTGGGCTTGGGCCTGATCGAGCGCGTTCTGGTAGTCGCCATTGTCGAGCGTAGCGAGCACATCGCCGGCTTTGACTTCCTGGTTGGCGACGACGTTCACCTTCGCGACATAGCCCGTGACCTTCGGCGAAATCGTTGCGATATCGCCCTCGATATAGGCATCGTCGGTCGACACCATGAAGCGGCCGTTCGTCC